>NZ_CP011010.1:3803214-4114642 GCF_001274595.1 Stenotrophomonas maltophilia | reverse complement strand
GAACTGGTGAAGACCCCGAAGGGGCTGGAGCTGGCCAAGCAGGCCTTCGAGAAGGCCAAGCCGGGCTACCACCCGATCACCACCGCCTCGGTGCAGGACATGCTGGCCAAGGCCGAAGCCAAGTAAGCAGAAAGCGCCGGGCACCCCCCGGCGCTTTTTTGTAGAGTCGAGCCATGCTCGACTGGCTCTTCAACAGCAGTCGAGCATGGCTCGACTCTACAAGAATGCGAAAACACCAAGGACCTCCGCATGAAACGACTGATCCTGCTCACCGCCTGCACCCTGGCCCTGGCCGCCTGCAGCAACCCCGAGGAAGAGCGCAAGGCGCAGGAAGCCGCCGCGGCCGCTGTGCAGGCGCAGAAGGAAGCCAAGGCCGAGGACGTCGCCAAGCAGTACGACATGGCCGTGGCCGCGCAGGACTGGGAACGCGCACGCCTGCATGGCGCTTCGCTGCTGGACCAGTACAAGGACACCGCCGCGGCCGAGCGGATCGCCGCCGGCTTCGATGAGGTCAAGGCCAAGGGCGACGCCGCGCGCGACCTGCGCCGCATGCAGGCGCTGTGGCAGTACAACCAGATTCCGGTGGGCAACAAGGGCAACCAGGTCTCTGCCCAGATCTACAGCAAGGAACGGGTGGACGTGGATGGCAGCGGTGCCAAGCCGGTGCAGCTGGTGTTCCGCGATCACCCGGAATGGAAGCGGCACGCCTACCTGGTGCTGCAGGCCGGCGATTTCCGCTGCCCGCAGTGCACGGTGAAAGTGACCGTGGACGACGGCAAGCCGGTGTCGATGGCCGCCTGGCGGCCAAAGACCGATGAAGCCATTGCGATGTTCATCACCGACCAGAAGGCGCTGTGGAAGCTGGCGCGCAAGGGCAAGTCGATCAGCATCGAGTTCCCGGTCAAGGCCGGCGGCACGCGCACGGCCGTGTTCGAAACCGGCGGTGTCGACGCCAGCCGCATGCCGCAGTGGTGGCAGTGATGATCGCAACGGGCAGCGCAGTGCACGCGTTGTCCGCGATCCGGCACTGGGTGTTCGACATGGACGGCACGCTGACGGTAGCCGTGCATGACTTCGCGGCGATCCGCCGCACGCTGCAGATCGCCGCCGAGGAAGACATCCTCGACCATATCGCCGCGCTACCGGACGCACCGGCACGGGCCAAGCGCGAGTGGCTGCTGGATCACGAACGCGCGCTGGCCGAGGACGCACTGCCGGCGCCGGGCGCGGTGAAGCTGCTGCGCGCGCTGGCGGCCGCAGGCTGTCGGCTGGGCATCCTGACCCGCAACGACCACGCGCTGGCGAAGCTGACGCTGGAGGCGATCGGAGTCGGCGAACTGTTCGACGATGCCGACATCATCGGCCGCGATGAAGCCGTGCCCAAGCCTTCACCGGATGGCCTGCAGCAGCACCTGCGGCGCTGGGGCGTTTCCGCCGGGCAGGCGGTGATGGTCGGGGACCACGCCTACGATCTGGAGTGCGGCCGCGCTGCGGGCACCCACACCGTGCTGGTCAACCTGCCGGAAAACCCATGGCCGGACTGCACCGACTGGCATTTCGCCGACTGCCGCGACCTGTTGGCCGCATGGCTGCAGAAGGGGTAGTGCCGGCCGCTGGCCGGCAGTGTCGACCCGGGTCGACACCTACCAGGGTAAAGCGTGTCGACCAAGGTCGACACCTACCAACAGCATTCCCGGTAGCGCATCGGGTGGAAAGCCCCCTTGTTGTTCAAGGGGGCGCGCCGAAGGCGCGGGGATAAGGTGGAATGCGCGGGCAATTTGGTTACGCGCTAAGCGCGTAGCCAAATTGCTGCTTGAACTGCTCGTTGAACTCATCGAAGGTGAAGCGCTGGTTCTGGGTGCCGGGGTGTTCGACCTTCAGCGCGCCCATCAGGTTGCCCATGCGGCCGATGGTCAGCCAGTCGTAGCCCTTCTGGATGCCGTAGATCAGGCCGGCACGGAAGGCGTCGCCACAGCCGGTCGGGTCGACCACGCGGCGCTCGTGCGCCGGCGGGATGTCGTAGCTCTTTTCCGGGGTGTGGATGACCGCGCCCTTCGGGCCGCGCGTGGTGATGTAGGCCTTGACCCGGCTGACGATCTCCTTTTCGTCCCAGCCGGTGCGTTCCTGCAGCAGATTCGACTCGTAGTCGTTGACCACCACGTAGTCGGCCTGGTCGATGAAGGCACGCAGCTCCGGGCCGTTGAACAGCGGCATGGCCTGGCCCGGGTCGAAGATGAACGGGATGCCGTCCTCGTGGAACTCCTGCGCGTTCTGGATCATGCCCTCGCGGCCGTCCGGGCCGACCAGGCCCAGGGTCACGCCCGGCACGCCACGCACGTGGTTCTCGTAGGAGCGCATCATCGCGCCCGGATGGAAGGCGGTGATCTGGTTGTTGTCGTGGTCGGTGGTGATGAACGCCTGCGGAGTGAACAGCTCATCGATCACGCGCACGCGGGTCAGGTCGATGCCCAGGCCTTCGAAGTATTCGCGGTACGGGCCGAAGTCCGAACCCACGGTGCCCATCGGGATCGGCTGGCCGCCCAGCAGGTGCAGGTTGTAGGCGATGTTGCCGGCGCAGCCACCGAACTCGCGGCGCATGCGCGGCACCAGGAAGGACACGTTCAGGATGTGCACCTTGTCCGGCAGGATGTGATTCTTGAACTGGTCCGGGAACACCATGATGGTGTCGAAGGCAAGAGAACCACAGATCAGAGCGGACATCGATGTAAGCCTATGCGGTGAATTTTGGGATGGGCCGGCCCGGTTCAGCGGGCAAGCAAACGGCGCCCTTGGGCGCCCGACGGCGCAAAGGTTACCCGCTGGTGCCGCTCAGGGCCAGAACCGGGTGAGACCGGATCAGGCCGAAAGCCTGTGAAGACGCGGGTTCAGCTAGTTTTTTCCTTGCTCGGCGGCAGGCGGGTTGCTAGGCTTGTCGGCCTCGATTTCTGCCCATTTTTTCGCCATCCCGCGGCGGGCACGACACCCCTCAGGACTCCTTCCTCAGATGTTCAAGAAACTCCGTGGCATGTTCTCCAACGACCTGTCCATCGACCTGGGCACGGCCAACACCCTCATCTACGTGCGCGGGCAGGGGATCGTGCTGAACGAGCCGTCGGTCGTGGCCGTGCGTCAGGACCGTGCCATTGGCGGCACCCGTTCGGTGGCAGCCGTAGGCGCCGAGGCCAAGCAGATGCTGGGCCGTACCCCGGGCCACATCACCACCATCCGCCCGATGAAGGATGGCGTCATTGCCGACTTCACCTACACCGAGGCGATGCTCAAGCACTTCATCAAGAAGGTGCACAAGTCGCGCGTGCTGCGCCCGAGCCCGCGCGTGCTGGTCTGCGTGCCGGCCGGCTCGACCCAGGTCGAGCGCCGCGCGATCAAGGAATCGGCCGAGGAAGCCGGCGCCCGTGACGTGTTCCTGATCGAAGAGCCGATGGCCGCGGCGATCGGCGCCGGCATGCCGGTGACCGAAGCCCGTGGCTCGATGGTCATCGACATCGGCGGCGGCACCACCGAAGTGGCGGTGATCTCGCTCAACGGCATCGTCTATTCGGCGTCGGTCCGCATCGGCGGCGACCGCTTCGACGAGTCCATCACCAACTACGTGCGCCGCAACCACGGCATGCTGATCGGTGAAGCCACCGCCGAGCGCATCAAGGTCGAGCTGGGCTGCGCCTACCCGCAGGCGGAAGTGATCGAGATGGAAATCTCCGGCCGCAACCTCGCCGAGGGCGTGCCGAAGATGATCAAGATCAGCTCCAACGAGGTGCTCGAGGCCCTGCACGAGCCGCTGTCGGGCATCGTCAGCGCGGTCAAGCTGGCGCTGGAGCAGACCCCGCCGGAACTGTGCGCCGACGTCGCCGAGCGCGGCATCGTGCTGACCGGTGGTGGCGCCCTGCTGCGCGACCTGGACCGCCTGATCTCCGAGGAAACCGGCCTGCACGTGCAGGTGGCCGACGATCCGCTGACCTGCGTGGCCCGCGGCGGTGGCCGTGCGCTGGAGCTGGTCGATATGCACGGCAACGAGTTCTTTGCGCCGGAGTAAGCCGTCCCGGCTGCCTGCGCCCGCAGCGCCCCTCCGGGGTGCGGCCCGCCATGAGGGTGGGCCGGCACCGGCGGGGCGCCCGCGTGTTTCCCTTCCGCCTTCTGCCAGTTGAATCGTTGCCGTGCCGCCCTACGCCGGACCTCCCGTCGCTTCCCGATCCGGTGATGCCGCCAGCCCCTTGCGGCTGCTGGCTTATCTCGCACTGGCCATCACCCTGATCGTGCTTGACGACCAGGCCGGCTGGCTCGCGCAGCTGCGCGGGCAGGCCAACAGCCTGGTGCAGCCGGTGTGGGCGCTGGCGGGCCTGCCGGGCAAGCTCGGCAACCAGGTCAAGGATTCGGCGGCCAGCCATGGCCAGCTGGTCAACGAGAATCGTGAACTGCGCAACCAGCTGCTGCTGGCCAACGCGCGCCTGACCCGCCTGCAGACCGCCGCGCTGGACAACGCCCAGCTGCGCGAACTGCTGAACGTGGCCGAGCGCAGTGGCCTGGATGTGCAGCTGGCACCGGTGCTGGACATCGACCTGGACCCGGTGAAGCAGCGGCTGGTGCTCGACGCCGGCAGCCGCGAAGGCGTGCATGTCGGGCAGGCGGTGATCGATGCCGGCGGCCTGATGGGCCAGGTGATCAGCGTCACCGGCGGCACCTCCACCGTGCTGCTGCTGACCGACCCCGACCACGCGGTACCGGTCACCGTGGCCCGCAACGGCGTGCGCCTGATCGTCTACGGCCGCGGCGACAAACTGGAACTGCGCGACATTCCGCTCAGCGCTGGTGTGGAAGTGGGCGATGAGATCGTGACTTCCGGTCTGGGTGGCCGCTTCCCGGCCGGCTTCCCGGTCGGCACCATCACCGGCCTGCGTCCGGACGATACCCATGCCTTCCTGGTCGGCGAACTGAAGCCGGCGGCCCAGCTCGACCGCGGCCGCGACGTGCTGCTGCTGCGCCCGGGCGCGGCGATCCGGATTCCGCCGGAACTGCGCCTGCAGCTGGAAGCCACCGCGCCGGGCGGCCCGGCCACGGGTGCCACCGCGCCTGCGCCAGCCACAACGACGCCGGCTCCGGCCAGTGCTCCGGTAGTGCCGGCCGCTGGCCGGCAACAGCCCTCGTTGCAAACGAGGACTGTTGCCCCCGCATCCCACCTTACCCCCGCGCCTTCGGCGCGCCCCCCTCAACAAGAGGGGGGCTTTCCCCCAGCCGGGTCCACGGTAGTGCCGGCCGCTGGCCGGCAACCGACCACGCCGGAGGCCCAACGATGAGCCGCCTGCGCGACAACCCGTGGGTGCTGCCGGCCAGCCTGGTGGTGGCGCTGCTGCTGGGCCTGCTGCCGCTGCCGGCGCTGCTGCAGCCGCTGCGCCCGTACTGGCTGGCGCTGGTACTGGCGTACTGGGTGATCGAAGCGCCCGAACGCGTCGGCCTGGGCGTCGCCTTCGCCAGTGGCGTGATCGCCGACCTGCTATACGGCGGCGTTCTCGGTGAACAGGCGCTGCGGCTGGTGATGCTGGCCTTCATCCTGCAGCGCTTCCGTGCCCGCATCCGCTTCTTCCCGATGTCACAGCAGATGCTGGCCATCGGCGGCCTGCTGTTCAACGACCGCATCGTCAGCGCGCTGGTCCACATCCTGGTGGGCGAGCCGACGTTGCCGTGGTCGTACTGGTGGGCGCCGCTGCTGGGCATGGGCCTGTGGCCGCTGGTGTTCGTGCTGCTGGACGCGGTGCGCTTCGGCAAGCGCGGGCGCTGAGCCATGATTCCGCGCCGCCAGGTCAAGAACCCACACGCCGAAGCCGAACAGTTCCGCCGTCGCGCGGCGCTGGGTTTCCTGGGCGTGCTTGTCTGCCTGCTGGGCCTGGGCGGCTGGTACTTCAAGCTGCAGGTGCTGGACCACGACGTCTACGCCACGCGCTCGGAGGCCAACCGCATCAAGCCGCGGCCGGTGGTGCCCGGGCGCGGCATGATCTATGACCGCAACGGCCGCCTGCTGGCCGAGAACGTGCCGGCCTTCCGCCTGGACGTGACCCCGGACAAGGTCAAGGACATGGACGCCACCCTCGAAGGGCTGGCGAAGATCATCAGCATCAGCCCGGAAGAGCTGGAAGCGTTCAACAAGTCGCGCAAGGCGCGCCGCAAGTTCCTGCCGGTCACGCTGAAGCTGCGCATGAGCGACGAGGAGATGGCGCGCTTCGCCGTCGACCGCTGGCGCTTCCCCGGCGTCGAGCTGGAGCCCTACCTGACCCGCCGCTACCCCTACGGCGACCTGTTCGCGCACATCATCGGCTACGTCGGCCGCGTCGATGACAAGGATCTGGAGATCCTCGGTGAAGGCAATGCGGCGCTGACCCACATCGGCAAGTCCGGCCTGGAGCGCTATTACGAGCAGCAGCTTCGCGGCAAGGTCGGCTACGAGCAGGTCGAAACCAACGTGCAGGGCCGTGCGATCCGCACCATCGGCCGCGTCGCCGCGCAGTCCGGTGCCGACCTGCGGCTGTCGATCGACGCCGACCTGCAGCGCGCCATGGTCGCCGCCTTCGGCGACCAGGAAGGCTCGGCGGTGGCGATGGACCCGCGTACCGGCGAAGTGCTGGCGATGGTCAGCCTGCCGTCCTACGACCCCAACCTGTTCGTCAACGGCATTTCCCATGCCGACTTCAAGGCGCTGAACGAGAACCCGTCGCGGCCGCAGTTCAACCGCCTGGTGCTCGGCGGCGTCGCCCCGGGCTCCACGCTGAAACCGCTGATCGGCCTGGCCGGCCTGGATTCGGGCGTGCGCCGCCCGGAAGACAAGGTGCTGTCCACCGGCATGTTCTACCTGCCCGGCACCTCGCGCGGCTGGGGTGACGCCCACCGCGGCGGCCACGGCTGGACCGACCTGCGCAAGTCCATCGCCGAGTCGGTCAATACCTACTACTACAAGTTGGCGCTGGACCTGGGCATCGAGCGCTTCGACCACTACATGGAGTACTACGGCTTTGGCCAGCCGACCGGCATCGACCTGACCGGCGAAATCGGCGGCATCCTGCCGTCGCCGGCTTACAAGCGGAAGACCCGCAAGGAAGCCTGGTACCCCGGCGATACGGTCAACATCAGCATCGGCCAGGGCGACTGGAAGGTCACCCCGCTGCAGCTGGCGCGTGGTGTCAGCGCGCTGGCCGACGGCCAGTTGCGCACCCCGCACCTGGTGATCCAGCAGCGCGACGGCTTCGACAGCGACTGGGCGGCGACGTCGCCTGGCGAGATCAAACCGGTCAGCCCCAACCCCAGCAACCTGCAGGCGGTGCGTGAGGGCATGATGGCGACCATGCGGCCCGGCGGCAGCGGTTGGCGCGTGGCGGTGGGTGCGCCGTACGTGATGGCCGGCAAGACCGGTACCGCGCAGGTCATCAGCCGCAAGGGCACGGCCGCCGTGAATCCGAAGAGCCTGCCGATGCACCTGCGCCACCGCGCGCTGTTCGTCGGCTTCGCGCCGGTCGAGAACCCGGTGATCGCGATCGCGGTGGCGGTGGAGGGTGGCGGCTACGGTGGTTCGGCGGCCGCGCCGATCGCACGCAAGGTGTTCGACGCCTACCTGCTGGGCAAGATGCCTGAAGGCATGCAGCCGCTGGACAGCGAGCGCGGCACCACCGCCATCGGCGCCACCGCGTTCGACAACGAAGATGCCGGTGCGCGCCAGGCCGGTGATCTGGCCGCCGCGCAGCTGGCCGAGCACCCGGTGCTGGTCGGCGTGCCTGCGCCCGAACCGGCACCCGCGCCGGCTCCGGCACCGCCGCCGGGCACACCGGCTGCCGCCGCGCTGCCGGCCACGCCGCGTCCCACCTCTGCGGAGCCCGCACGATGAAGGTGTTCCTGCGCTGGGCCGGCGACATGCTGCGCCGCTTCTTCAGCACGCTGGACTGGGTGTTGTGCCTGGCGCTGGGCGCGTTGATGGTGATCGGCCTGGCCACCTTGAAGAGCGCCGGTGGCGACAGCCTGGTGATGGCCCAGGGGGCGCGTTTCGCGGTGGGCATGGCCGCACTGTGGGGCATCTCGCGGGTGCCGATCCTGCGCATCCGCTCAGCCACGCCGATGATCTACGCGATCTCGATGATCCCGCTGCTGGCGGTGTTCGTACTCGGCACCGGCAAATACGGACGGCAGTGGCTGGACCTGAAGTTCTTCTACCTGCAGCCGGCCGAGCTGCTGAAGGTCAGCCTGCCGATGATGGTGGCCTGGTACCTGCACCGGATGCCGCTGCCGCCGCGCTTCAACACCGTGCTTGTGGCGCTGGTCATCATCGGCGTACCGACCGGGCTGGTGATGCTGCAGCCGGACTTCGGCACCGGCGTGCTGATCGCTGCCAGTGGTGTGTTCGTGCTGCTGCTGGCGGGCCTGCCGTGGTGGTGGGTCGGCCTGGGCGTGGGGGGCGTGGCTGCGGTCGCGCCGCTGGCCTGGTTCTGGTTGCTGCGGCCGTACCAGAAGGACCGCATCATGATGTTCCTGGACCCGGAGATGGATGCGCTGGGCGCGGGCTGGAACATCATCCAGTCGAAGATCGCGATCGGTTCCGGCGGCTTCGACGGCAAGGGCTGGGGCGAGGGCTCGCAGTCGCACCTGAACTTCATTCCCGAGCAGACCACCGACTTCGCGTTCTCGGTGCTGAGCGAGGAATTCGGCTGGATCGGCGTGGCCACCGTGCTGGCGTTGTACCTGGTGGTGATCGGGCGCTGCCTGTGGATCGCCAGCCAGTCGCGCGATTCCTATTCGCGGCTGCTGGCCGGTGCCACCGGCCTGGCGTTCTTCGTGTACGTGCTGGTCAACGGCGGGATGATTTCCGGCCTGCTGCCGGTGGTGGGCGTGCCGATGCCACTGATCAGCTACGGCGGCACCTCGGCGGTATCGCTGCTGGCCGGCTTCGGGCTGGTGATGGCAGTGCGCAGCCACAATCCGGTACACGGCGGCTACGGCTGAGCCCGGCTCCGCCGCCTTCGTAGAGTCGAGCTTGCTCGACTGCTTCTGTTGCTGCATGAAAGGCAGTCGAGCACGGCTCGACTCTACAAATGCAGCTGCCGCATGACAGCTTCACGCAAGCACGCATTGCTACCGTGCCCGCGTGGAATGGAAACGACTGTTTGGCGGCTGCCGTGAGGCGGTGCGCACGATCGACCTGCCGTTGCTGGTTGCGCTGTTGATCCTGATGGGCGCCGGCCTGGCGGTGCTGCACAGCGTGTCCGGCCCGGTGGCCGGGCAGGCCGCGCGCTTTGCCGGTGGCCTGCTGGCGATGTGGCTGCTGTCGCGGGTTTCGCTGCTGCGCCTGCGCGCGTGGACACCGGCGTTGTATGCGCTGTCGATGCTGCCGCTGATGGCGGTGTACGTGATCGGTACCGGCAAGTACGGGCAGCGCTGGCTCAACCTGGGTGTGTTCTACCTGCAACCGTCCGAGCTGCTCAAGCTCAGCCTGCCGCTGATGATGGCCTGGTACCTGCACCGGCAACCACTGCCGCCGTCGCCGCGCACGGTGCTGACCGCCGCGGTGCTGATCGGAGTTCCCGCGGTACTGATCCTGATGCAGCCCAACCTGGGCACCGCCACGCTGGTCACCGCCAGCGGCGTGTTTGCGTTGTTGCTGGCCGGCCTGCATTGGGGCTGGGTGGCCACTGCCGCGACCGGGCTGGCGCTGGCCGCACCGCTGGCGTGGTTCGGCCTGCTGCGGCAGTACCAGAAGGATCGCGTGCTGACCTTCCTCGACCCGGCGGCGGACCCCCTCGGCACCGGCTGGAACATCCTGCAGTCGCGCATCGCGATTGGCTCCGGTGGCTGGCAGGGTCGCGGCTAGGGGCAGGGCACGCAGGCCACGCTGGATTTCCTGCCCGAGTACACGACCGACTTCGCGTTTTCAGTGTTGGCCGAAGAGTTCGGATGGATCGGTGTGGCGACGGTGTTCGCGCTCTACCTGTTCGTGGTCGGGCGCTGCCTGTGGATCGCGGTGCACGCGCGCGACACGCACGCACGGTTGCTGGCCGGCAGCCTGGGGCTGGCGTTCTTCGTCTATGTCCTGGTGAATGGTGGAATGATTTCCGGCCTGCTGCCGGTGGTGGGCATTCCGATGCCGTTGATCAGCTATGGCGGGACATCGGCGGTTTCGCTGTTGGCCGGTATCGGGTTGGTGATGGCGGTGCGCGGGCACCGGCCGGTGCACGGGGGATAGGGGTTCCAGCCAACGGCGCCGCCCCTCGTGGGTGGTCGCGTAACGCAGGTCATGTAATTGGGGCGGGCGCGGTGGGTTCGCGGGACACGCCGTAAACCCGTCCCTAGGGGCTCGATGGCGCCATCCATGGCGCCAACGGTCCCGCGAACCCACCGCGCCCGCCCCCTGACAGTTTTCGGGCGCGTCCACCCACGAAAAGAAAAAAGAAGATCAAAAGCAAAAGCGGCCTGGCGGATCGCTTCATTGCCTTGTGTAGAGCCAAGCCGTGCTCGGCTCACGAGCAAGCGCAGCGCGCGACCCGCTTTTGATCTTTTTTCTTCTCCGTGGGTGGCAGGCCACCGACATCTGTCAGAGGGCGGTCGGGTTGGGTCCGCGGGGGTGTCAGCCGCATGGATGTGGCTGCCAAGCCCCCAAGGATGGGTTCACGGCGTCCCCCGCTGACCCGACCCGACCGACCCACTCGCTGCTTCTGCTTTCTGCGACAAATCCAACCCACCCACGAGGGGCTGCGCCGTTGGCTGGAAATTTCCTGACTCTGCGCAACGCCCGTTGTGGAAGCGTTCTCACAGCAGCCCGCAGCTGCATTGCCACTGACCGAAGTCCATAAAAATGTAATCCGGTTCACACTTTTACGCTGCGTTGATCCTGATCAATGGACTTGTCGTAATCGGCCTGCACAATGGCGGCCCGTTCGGCACGGCGCGCCGTCAATCGTTGCAGCGCGAGGGGGCGTCGGGCGGGAAGCAGTACTGATCCAACGGGTACAGGGAGCGCGGGGTACTGCCACTGGGGAGCGGCAGCCGCGCAAGGTACCGACCGGATCCGGTCGCCGGTTGCGTCTGCGGGGATGGGGGCGCAACCGGCAACCTCTATCTGAATGGGGTGGGTCGATCACGACGTCTTCACATTTCCCACTGAACGCGGGCAAATCGTTGTGATTCATGGTGTTAGGGGTTTTAATTCATCCATGACCTGCTAACCTGCGACGATGATTCGACGCACTCTGGCCTGCATGCTCACCCTCGGCCTGGTCGCCTGCGCGACCCAGCCGAAGTCCCCACCGTCTTCGCCCCAGGCCAGCAGTACGCCGCGCCAGCCCGCCAGCAAGGCCCATGGCCCGGCCGAGGCCGCGCCCGAAGCCACTGCGGCCACCGCGCCGCCGGTCGATCTCACCCCGGTGCCGTTCGAGGTCGCGCGGGCCCGCTTCATTGCCGATACCGCCAAGCGCTATGGCCTGAAGCCGGAGCAGATCAGCAGCGTGCTCGACCAGGCGCAGGTGCGCCAGCCGATCATTGCTGCCATGTCGCGCCCGGCCGAACGGGTCAAGCCGTGGAACGAGTACCGGCCGATGTTCATCAGCAAGGCGCGTATCGACGGCGGCCGCGCGTTCCTGGCGCAGCATCGCGCCGAGCTTGATCGCGTGCAGCAGCGTACCGGCGTGCCGGCCGAAGTGATCGTGGCGATCATCGGCGTGGAAACCAGTTACGGCAAGAATGCCGGCAGCCATCGCGTGCTGGATGCGCTGTACACGCTGGCGTTCTACTACCCGCGCAGCGGCGATCCGGCCAAGCTGGAACGCGAAGTGCGCCGCGAGCTGTTCTTCCGCGACGAACTGGCCAAGCTGTTCGAACTGGGCCGCGAAGAGAAGCTGGACATCACCACGCTCAAGGGCAGCTATGCCGGTGCGATGGGCATGGGCCAGTTCATGCCGTCCAGCTATCTCGATTACGCGGTGGACGGTAACGGCGATGGCCGCCGTGACCTGTTCAACAGCTATGACGACGTGTTCTCGTCCATCGCCAACTACTTCGTGAAGAAGGGCGGCTGGGTGCGTGGCGGCCAGGTCGCCGTGCCGGCCACGCTGGCGCCGGGGCGCGAGGAGTTCAACCCGACCGAGTGGATGCCCACCTGGTCGCTGGCCGACCTGGCGCAGCGTGGCTACCAGCCGAGCGCGCCGGTGCAGCCCGGTGCCACCGCTACCCCGATCACGCTTGAAGGCAGCACCGGCAAGCAGTACTGGCTGGGCTTCCAGAACTACTACGCGATCACCCGCTACAACCTCTCGAAGATGTACGCGATGGCCGTGTTCCAGTTGTCCCAGGCCATCGCCGGACAGGAGCTGCCCCCGGCATGAACATCAGATGGTTGGCCCCAGGCTTGATCGTCCTCGCGCTGGCGGCCTGCAGCAGCGCGCCGAAGAAGCCGGCCACGGCCGGCCATGGTGGCAAGTCCAGCGGCACGCTGGTGCAGGGCCGCGGATCGCGCCCGGCGCATTGCCCAGACGGTTCCCCGTACGCGGCGGCCAAGGAAGACCTGAGCACCCGCGGCAACTACACCGCCGGTGGCCTGTACAAACCGGGCGTGCGCGACAGCACGCCGGACTACATTCCCAACGTGGCCTGCATTCCCGAGCCGGAAGTGACCGCCGAGGAACGATCGGCGATCGGCAACAAGTCGCCGTACGTGGTGCTGGGCAAGTCGTACAACGTGCTTGACGACACCCGCAACTACGTCGAGCGCGGCACCGCGTCGTACTACGGCGCCAAGTTCCATGGCCGCCTGACCTCCAACCGCGAGGTCTACGACATGTACCAGTTCACCGCCGCGCACAAGACGCTGCCACTGCCCAGCTTCGCCCGCGTGACCAACCTCGACAACGGCGAGTCGGTGATCGTGCGCGTCAACGACCGGGGGCCGTTCCATGATGGCCGCGTGGTTGACCTGAGCTATGCCGCCGCCGTGCGCCTGGGCATCACCCAGCGCGGCACCGGCAATGTCGAAGTGCGCGCACTGCAGCCGGGCGAGAGCAACCTGCTGGCGCAGAAGCCGTCGCGCCGCGAGCGCCGCGCCGCCGAAGCGGCCGCCGCCACCGCCGTGGCCAGTGCACGACCGGCACCGGCGGCGCGGGTCGCCGCCGACAGCGACATCGATCGCCTGGTCCAGCGTCTGCCGGCCGACGGCATGCCTGCACGCGGCCAGCCGGCCACCACCCAGGGCGTAGCCAGCACCGCGCCGGACGTGGCGGTCAGCAGCCTGCCACCGAGTGCACTGCCGGTGCGCAGCTCCGCACCGGCACCGGTTGCGGTGGCCAGCGCGGCACCGCGTGCGGCTGCGCCGGCCCCGGTACGTTCCGCCCCGACGACACCCAGCCTGTCGCAGCAGGTGGTCGGCGCAGTGATGGTGCAGGTCGCCAGCTTCTCCAACCGCGACAACGCCAACCGCGCGATGGGCCAGCTCAATGCCGCAGGCATCGTCGGCGCCACCATCAGCGACATCGCGGCCGGTGGCCGCACCCTGTTCCGCCTGCGCGTACCCGCCAGCGACCATGCCAGTGCCGCGGAACTTGTCGGCCGCATCGCCGGTCTGGGCCTGGGTTCGCCGCAGATCGTCAAGGATTGAACCGCCCGGGCCGGTGCTGCCGGCCCGTGCTCCCCCGGCCTTACAATGGCCGTTACGTTCCACCCTCCATTCCCGGCCGTCCCCTGGAGCCTGCTGTCCAATGAATTTCCGTTCCGCCGCCACTGCCCTGGCCGCCACCCTGGTGGTGGGTCTGGCTTCCGCCCAGACGCCGCTGCCGACTCCGGCCACGCCGGCGCCTGCCGCCGCCGCTGCTGCCCCGGCCACTGTCGCCACTCCGCCGGCCCCGGCGCCGAGCGTGTCCAAGGCCTGGGTGCTGATGGACTACGCCACCGGCCAGGTGCTGGCCGGCGAAAACGTCCACGAGCAGCTGGCCCCGGCCAGCATCACCAAGGTGATGACGTCCTACGTGATCGCCGCCGAGGTCAAGAACGGCAAGGTCCGTGCGGACGACCAGGTGATGATGAGCGAGCGCGCCTGGCGCGAAGGTGGCGCCGGTACCGATGGCAGTTACAGCGGCTTCCCGGTCAACCAGACCGCACGCCTGGAAGACATGGAAAAGGGCATGGCGATCCAGTCCGGCAACGACGCCGCGATCGCCCTGGCCGAACATGTGGCCGGCAGTGAAGAAGCCTTTGCGTCGCTGATGAACAGCTACGCCGCCAAGATCGGCATGAAGGACTCGCACTTCGTCAACGCCCACGGCCTCACCGCGCAGGGCCACCACAGCACCGCCTACGACCTGGCGCTGCTGGGCCGCGCGATGGTGCGCGACTACCCGGAAACCTACGCGTACAACAAGATCAAGGAATTCCAGGTCGGCAACATCAAGCAGCCGAACCGCAACCTGCTGCTGTGGCGCGATGGCAGCGTCGACGGCATCAAGACCGGCCACACCTCCGAGGCCGGTTACTGCCTGATGAGCTCGGCCCAGCGCGGTGACCAGCGCCTGATCGCCGTGGTGCTGGGTGGCGCGTCGGAAAAGCAGCGCGCCGATGACAGCCTGGCCCTGCTGAACTGGGGCTTCCGCTTCTTCGAGACCCACCGCCTGTACGAGCCGGGCAAGGCCGTGGCCGAGCACAAGGTCTGGAAGGGCACCACCGACAAGGTGCAGCTGGGCGTGGCCCAGCCGATGCTGGTCAGCGTGCCGCGTGGCCGCTACAACGACCTGAAGCCGAGCATCGATGTGCCCAAGACCCTGGAGGCACCGTTCACCGCCGGCCAGCAGGTCGGTACCGTGAAGGTCACCCTGGATGGCAAGGTCATCGCCGAAGCACCGCTGGTGGCGGTGGCCGCCGTCGAGCAGGCCGGCTTCTTCAAGCGCCTGTGGGACAGCTTCTGGATGTGGTGGGAATCGGAATGATCCACGCCGCGGCGTGGTGAACGAAAAGGCCGGCGAAAGCCGGCCTTTTCTGTTTCGGGATGGCGGTTGCGGATGCGGGTAGTGCCGGCCGCTGGCCGGCTCCTCATCAATCCATCCGGATATGCCAGCAGCCGGCCAGCGGCCGGCACTACCATCGGCCCCTCGCTTACAGCGAGCGGCTGATGGTGAAGCTGCCGAACACCGGGGCCTCGCGCTGGCCGTAGAACTCGCGGGTGCTGTGGTAGCGCGCCACCGCGAACTTCCAGCGGCCATGGGTCAGCGCCATGCCGTAGCCGCCCTGGGCGACCACGTGGCGCTTATCGACGCTGTGGCTGCTGCGGAACGTGTTGCCGTCCAGGGTGATGTCGCGGATTACCCAGGCCGCGTCGGTGGTGACGAACATGTGCCACGACCAGCCGCTGGGACGGCCGCCACGCGTCGGCGCGGTGTTCTCGCCGGCCGGACGCAGCGGCGTGCTGCCGAAATCATCGGGCAGCTTCCAGCCGAAACGTACTTCGCCACCGGCATTGGCCTTGGTCTCCAGGTTGCCGATCGCACCGCCGTAGTGGCTGATCGCATCCCAGCCCCAGCCGCCGGCATTGACGCTGGCATCGGCCGGCCAGCGGCGCATGCGCTCGTGGGTCAGCATGAACAGCGGTTCGTTGTGCAGCTGGTTGTCCCAGCCTTCGAACTTCTTGTCATTGAGGATGTCGTGCACCGCATCCTGCACCTGCTTGCCCTGTGCCCATGGACCGACCACGCCCAGCGTCAGCTGGGTGGTCTGCAGGCGGTCGCCGCTGCGCGCGTTGAAGCCGAAGCTGGCGATCAGCACGCCGGCATACGGTCGATCATCCTTGATCAGGTCGCGGCGGGCCGGATCGGTCGGGGTGAAAATGCCCTGGCCGATACTGAAGATCATGTTCTGCTGCTCGAACCTGCCCGGGTGCAGGCCTTCCAGGTACTGGTTCACCCAGCGCGCCATCCGGGGCAGGCAGGGGTCATCGGTGTAGTCGACCAGGTTCGGCGAGACCAGGGTCAGCTGGGCGCCGTTGGTGTAGCCCTGGTCCTGGTGGCGGCCACCGAACAGGTCGTTGTCGACGCGGATGTTGACCTGGGGCGGGTGGTCGCGCATCGCATCCGGGCCGCATCGTTCGGCGGCCTGGGCGGCAAGGGGGAGGGCAGCGGCAAGCAGGCCGGACAGCCCGAGGGCTGCAACGCGGGGGTGGGAAGGGGGGCTCATCGGGGCGCGGGTTCTTTTGTCGATTTCAGCCGCGACACGGTACCCCCAGGTGGTCGCCAAAACGACCACATGGCGCTCACTTGTCTGTTCCGAAAACAACATTGTCCAACCGACACAATGTGATACGTGGAGTCGGGGCGGGCCCGCCGGCGGGCGCCATCACCCGGGTTGGCCAAATCTGTCGTGATCCGCACTTTCCAGTCAGCTGCGGTTGTGGTTGGGTCCCTGCATGCCCTATCCTCTGCGCCGGCGCCTGGGGAGGCGCCACCAAAGGATTCAGGTCCCAGACCCTTTCTCAACCCATGGATTGTGCTTCGCCGTTGGCGAAGTGCTGGATGACTCATATGAACAAATCGAATTCGCTCGCCCCCGTGCTGGCCTGCGCGCTGCTGGGTGCCGGCCTGTTGGGCGTCAGTGCCCCGGCGTCGGCCGGTCTGCGCGACAGCTTCGCCAACAGCCGCACCTCTGCCCAGGAGCAGAGCAAGAAGGGCCAGGCCGAGATTCCGGTCTGCACCAAGCCGCTGGGTTCCATCTCGGTGATCGAGCCGGAAGACGTGGTGAACTGGTGGACCGGCCAGCAGCTGCCGGCGCCTTCGAAGCTGATCAAGGTCTTCGTCAACAAGTCCAAGTGCTTCACCCTGGTGGACCGTGGCGTCGGCATGGCCGCTGCCCAGGCCGAGCGTGCGCTGGCCAGCGAAGGCCAGCTGCGCGGCCGCTCCAACATCGGCAAGGGCCAGATCCGCGCCGCCGACTACGTGCTGGTGCCGGACCTGATCTCGCAGAACAGCAATGCCGGCGGCAACGCCATCGGTGGCCTGCTGGGCGGCCTGATCGGCGGCAAGGCCGGTGCGGTGGTCAGCGGCCTGAACTTCCGCAGCAAGACCGCGGACGTGACCCTCACCCTCACCGACGTGCGCTCCTCCGAGCAGGTGGCCATCGTCGAGGGCAACTCGAAGAAGACCGACCTGGGCTGGGGCGCCGGTGGCGGCCTGTTCGGCGGCGGCGGCATCGGCGCGATGGGCGTGGGTGGCTATGCCAACACCGAAATCGGCCAGGTGATCACCCTGGCCTACCTGCAGGCCTACACCAACATGGTGGCCGAGCTGGGCGGCCTGCCGGCCAATGCCTCGGCGGCCAATTCCGGCCAGGCAGTGACCATGCTCAAGGCTGGTCGCCTGCTGGCCAATGCCAAGGGCACCGGTGCGCCGGTGCGCTCGCTGGAGCCGGGCATGCTGCTGTACCCCACCGGCGTCAAGGAAGGCACCATGTGGGAAGTGGAAGACGAAATGGGCAACAAGGGCTGGGTCAACTCCACCCTGATGGAAACGGCCAAGTAAGCCGCCTGCGTGCCGGCCCCGCGCCGGCACGCGCCGCCTGCCGGGGCCGGCCTTCGTGGACGGCCCTGCCAGGGGCGCGGCCCCGCTGCAACGCAGCGGCTCGCCGGTGCCGCCTTTGACTTTGATGAATACTCTTGGGTTTGTTGCCCTGCGGCCCGATAATGGGGGGCATGGAAATCAAGTCCGACAACCCCGACCACGGCTTCCAGTTCCCCGGCCAGTTCGAGCTCAGCGCGATGGGCCCGGCCAACCGCGGCCTGGAACATGAGCTTCCCCGCCTGCTGCTGGCGGCCGGCATTGATGTCGTCAATGAACGCATCAGCTGGAAACACTCAAGCAACGGCAAGTACGTGTCCGTCCGCATCGTGTTCAAGGCCGAGAGCCGCGAACAGTACGACCTGGCGCACCAGGCGCTGCGCGACCACCCGGAAGTGAAGTGGACGCTGTAGCCGACAGCTGCCCGGCCGAAGCCGCCCCGGAAGACCGCGCGCCGCGCCCGGCGGTGGTCCGTGACCTCGGCCGCCAGGCATACGAGCCGGTGTGGCGTGCCATGCAGCGCTTCACCGACCAGCGCAGCGACGCCGACGCCGACGAGCTGTGGGTGGTCGAGCACGACCCGGTGTTCACCCTGGGCCAGGCCGGCAAGGACGAGCACGTGCTGGCGCCGGGCGAGATCCCGGTGCTGCACGTGGACCGCGGCGGCCAGGTGACCTATCACGGCCCCGGCCAGATCGTGGTCTACCCGCTGTTGCGCCTGCCGCGGCTGGGCATTGGTGTGCGCGACTATGTCTGCCGCATCGAGCAGGCCCTCATCGATACCCTGGCCGAGTGGAACATCGGTGCCGAACGCCGCGAGGGCGCCCCGGGCGTCTACGTCGGCGGCGCCAAGATCGCCGCGCTCGGCATCCGCGTGCGCCGCGGCTGCACCTTCCATGGCCTGGCCTTCAACGTGTCCATGGACCTGGAACCCTTCCACCGCATCAACCCCTGTGGCTATCAGGGGTTGCAGGTGACATCGGTAGTAGACTTGGGCGGGCCCTCCGGGATGGAGGCCGTCAAGCCGGTGCTGCTGGACCACCTGGCCCGCCAGTTCGGCCTGCTGCTGCAGCACACGCCCGAACTGCCCGATCTTTCTGCGGCCGCCTGACCGCCCCCCGGAACTGCCATGACTGAAACCACCGCCCGTTCCATTCCCCTGCAGATCGTGCAGGGCGACTCTCCGTCCGCCGCGCCGTTGCAGGCCGGGGTCAAGCAGCTGGGCGGTGACAAGATCAACCGCTCGCCGGTGCAGTTCGCCGATGCGCCGGTGCTGCGCAAGCCGTCCTGGATCCGCGTGCGCATTCCTTCGGGCAATGCCGTGCAGAACCTGAAGGCCAAGCTGCGCGAGAACCGCCTGGTGACCGTGTGCGAGGAAGCCAGCTGCCCGAACATCCACGAATGCTTCGGCCACGGCACGGCCACCTTCATGATTCTCGGCGAGGTCTGCACCCGCCGCTGCTCGTTCTGCGACGTGGCCCACGGCCGCCCCAAGCCGCCGGATGCCAACGAGCCGGCCAGCCTGGGCCAGACCGTGGCCGACATGGGCCTGAAGTACGTGGTGGTGACCAGTGTCGATCGCGATGACCTGCGCGACGGCGGTGCCCAGCATTTCGTCGACTGCATCACCGCCATCCGCGAGAAGTCGCCGGGTACCCGCATTGAAGTGCTGACCCCCGATTTCCGCGGCAAGGGCCGCATGGAGCGCGCGCTGGAGATCCTGGCGCAGAACCCGCCGGATGTGTTCAACCACAACATCGAGACCGTGCCGGACCTGTACCGCAACGTGCGCCCGGGCGCCGATTACCAGTGGTCGCTGAACCTGCTGAAGAACTTCAAGGCGCAGCACCCGGAGGTGCCGACCAAGAGCGGCATCATGCTGGGCCTGGGCGAGGAGTTCGAGCAGATCAAGGCCACCATGCGTGACCTGCGCGCGCATGACGTGGACATGATCACCATCGGCCAGTACCTGCAGCCGACCGCGCACCACCACCCGGTGCTGAAGTACTGGACCCCCGAGGACTACAAGGCGCTGGAAGACTACGGCTACGAGCTGGGCTTCAGCCACGTGGCGTCCGGCCCGATGGTGCGCTCGTCGTACCACGCCGACGTGCAGGCCAAGGGCGCAGGGGTCTCCTGACGACCCAGGCGGGCGCGGCCCGCCGCCTTCGGTGGGTGCGAACCTTGGTTCGCACGCCTTTGCCTGCTGTAGAGCCGAGCCCATGCTCGGCTGCTTGCTGGTGGCCTGCCGAGCAAGGGCTCGGTCCCGCCTTCGCCTGCATTCACAATTTGCTACACCGGCCCCGCTAGGCTGGTTTTCCACCGAGCGCGGCTGGGTGACAAACCCGGCAACTTTCGGCACTGTCGTGGTGTCTGAACACCCTGCAGTCTCCCCCTTGGCAAGGCGCCTTCGAGCACGTCAATGAAATTCAAAGCCCCCGCATTCCTGATGGCCCTGGCGCTGGTCGCGCCGCTGGCGCTGGCGGCCAAGGCCGACTCGCCTGCATTGCCCGCGGCGGCCACCGCCGATCAGGTGACCACCTCCAAGCTGGTGTACGGCCTGTTGTCCGACAGCCGCTACGCGTACCGCCCGCGCGCGCTGGACGAGGCCACCTCCAAGGACGTGTTCAAGCGCTACCTGGAGACGCTGGACGGCGGCAAGCAGTACTTCACCCAGGCCGACGTGGCGCGCTTCGCGCCGTTCGAAGCCAATATCTCTTCGGCCATCCGTGGCGGCGAGCTGGAGCCGGCGTTCCAGGTGTTCGCCGTCTACAAGCAGCGCGTGGGCGAGCGCGTGGCCTACGCGCGCAGGCTGCTCAAGCAGGAGCCGGACTTCACCACCGACGAGCGTTTCGAATACGACCGCAAGAAGGTGCCGTGGGCGGCCAGCAGCGCCGAGCTGGATGAGCTGTGGCGCAAGTCGGTCAAGAACGACTGGCTGCGCCTGAAGCTGGCCGGCAAGAAGCCGGACGATATCCGCAAGACGCTGGACAAGCGCTATGCCACGCTGGAGAAGTCGGTCAATGAACTGAAGGGCGAAGACGTCTTCCAGTTCTTCATGAACTCGTACACCAGCGCGGTTGATCCGCACACTGATTACTTCACCCCGCGCACCGCCGAGAACTTCAACCAGGCGATGTCGCTGTCGCTGGAAGGCATCGGCGCACAGCTGCAGCGCCAGGACGACGTGGTGGTGATCCGCGAGATCATCGCCGGTGGCCCGGCAGCGGTCGACGGCACGCTGAAGCCGGGTGACCGCATCGTCGGCGTCGGCCAGGGCAAATCCGGCCTGGTCGAGGACGTGATCGGCTGGCGCATCGATGATGTCGTGGCCAAGATCCGCGGCGCCAAGGACACCCAGGTCAAGCTGGAATTCATTCCGGCCGCGGAAGGTGCCGACGGCAAGCACCACACCCTGGTGCTGACCCGGCAGAAGGTGCGCCTGGCCGAACAGGCCGCCAAGGGCGAGACCATGACCATTCCGGCCGCCAACGGTGAACCGGCACGGAAGGTCGGCGTGATCAAGCTGCCGACCTTCTACCAGGACTTCGAAGGCCGTCGCCGCAATGCCGCCGACTACGCCTCGGCCACCCGCGACGTGGCCAAGCTGCTGGCCGGTTTCAAGAACGACAAACTGGACGGCGTGGTGCTGGACCTGCGCAACAACGGCGGTGGTTCGCTGGATGAAGCGATCGAACTGACCGGCCTGTTCATCGAGCAGGGCCCGGTGGTGCAGGTGCGCGAGTCCGGTGGCCGCGTCACCGTCAACAGCGACCGCAACCAGGGCGTGGCCTGGGACGGCCCGCTGGCAGTGCTGATCAACCGCGGTTCGGCCTCGGCCTCGGAAATCTTTGCCGGCGCCATCCAGGACTACGGTCGTGGCCTGGTGATCGGTGAAACCAGCTTCGGCAAGGGCACCGTGCAGAACATCGTCGACCTCGACCGTTGGCCGAGCGGCGAAACGCAGCGCTTCGGCCAGGTCAAGCTGACCATCGCCCAGTTCTTCCGCATCAGCGGCAGCAGCACCCAGCACAAGGGCGTGGTGCCGGACCTGGCCTTCCCGGCCAGCGTCGATGCCACCGAGTTCGGCGAAAGCACCTACGACAACGCATTGCCGTGGACCCGCATCGCTGCCGTGCCGCACACCCAGTACGGCAACTTCGCACCGCTGCTGCCGAAGCTGGAAACCCGCCACGACGCGCGCATCGCCACCGACAAGGAATTCCAGTGGTGGAACGAGGACGTGCAGCAGTTCCGCACCGAGGCAGCGAAGAAGTACATCTCGCTCAACGAGGCGACCCGCCGCGCCGAACGCGAGCGCCAGGATGCCCAGCGCAAGGAACGCCAGGTGCAGCGCAAGGAACTGGGCCTGGCCCTGGACCCGCTGGCCGATGACAGCAGCGACGACGGCCTGACCGGCAACGAGCGCGACATCGTCAAGGATGCGGCGCGCGAGAAGGCGGCCGAGAAGCGTCCGGACCCGCTGCTGCGCGAGTCGGCCTCGATCCTGGCCGATGCGGTGAACCTGCTGGCCAACGACCGCCCGCTGTCGGCGCAGGTGCTGCCGCAGTCCACCGGCGCCGGCCGCTGGGCCGACTGATCCGCCAGCCCGCTTGAAAAGGGGACGGAGGGGATTAAGTCGTTTGTGGCACAAACGACTTAATCCCCTCCGTCCCCTTTTTTGTGCATGAACAGGCCGCAACGGCGGGGGCGGGCAGGAGTACTTTCGACCTGCCGCACACGGCTGCGGGACTACCCTTGGCGGTACCGTCCTCGCAGGAGTACCCATGCGGGCCTCCCGTCTTACCAGCGCTGCCGTGGCCCTCAGCAGCGCCCTGATCCTGTCGGCCTGTGGTGGCCGTGCCGCCGACAGCACCCTGCTGCGTGAATCCTTTGATTCCGGCGACACCTTCTCGCGCACCGTCGATGGCCGTCCCGGTGATGCCTGCGAAGCGGCGCGGCGGACCCTGCTCAGCCAGGGCTATGCCATTGCCCGCTCGGACGAGGCACAGGTGGAGGGCAACAAGAATTTCCAGCCCCGCGACGACGATCACGAGCAGCTGGTGCTGCGCATCTCCTGTGCGCCGCGTGGCAGCCAGACGCTGGTGTTCGTCAGCGCGGTGCAGGACCGCTATGCGCTGAAGAAGAGCCCGACGTCGGCCAGCGTGGGCGTGGGTGCACTGGGCTCGGTGTCGCTGCCGTTCGGCAGCAACGATGATTCGCTGGTGAAAGTCGCCAGCAGCACAGTCACCGATGCGGAGTTCTATCGTCGTTTCTTCCAGCGCCTGCAGCAGTACCTGCCTGCGGACGCAGCCACGCCCGCGCCGCCTGCTTCGCCCGTACCTGCGACTCCGGAACCTGCACCGGCCAGCACGGACCAGGGGTGAGCGTGCGCGGCAGGTTGATCGGCATGGCCCTGCTGCTGGTGCCCGTGCTGGGGACGGCGGCCACGCCCGTGGACTGCACGCAGGGCCTGCTGCAGCGGCTGGGCTGGCGCTTCGAAGAGGCGGCGGTGACCACGCCGCAGGTGCACGGCGGTGCCGTGTGCACGCGCGCCACGTTGGCCGAGGCGCAGGCGGCGGGCGATCTACGCGTGCAGTGGCCGGCCGCAATGCCCGCTGCGGCCCGACAGGCACAACTGCGGCAACTGCTGGACAACCCGGCCACGGTCTGCGCCTATGCGTTCGAGCTGGGGGCCGCCACGCAGCGTGCGGCGACCGCATTGCAGGACAATCCGACGTTCCGCTTCTCCGGTCCGCAGCTGGGCTGGATCGGTTTCGGCGTGAAGGGTGCCGGGGCGCAGGGCTGGCAGCGCACGCGCAGTTTCGGCCGCGGTTACGTACCCAGCGCCGGCAACAGCCGTGCATTGCAGACGTTCTACAGCGGCAGCGTGCGTGCCGAATGTGGCGTCGGCCGTCAGGTCGCGCAGCTGGCCACGCAACGCGAACTGTATGGCGATGCTGCGTTCGATACCGAGTTCAAGCCCGCGGAACTGTCGATTGGCACGTTCCTGGCGCTGCATGACACCGACAGCATCCTGCTGGGTGCAAGCGCAGGTGATTTCTTCGCCGATGGCAAGGCCGTGCGCACATCGATGATGGGGCGGCAGGCGTTCGTTGGTGTGCCGGGTTTCATCGAACATGTGTACGACAAGGGCACGCTGGACGATCTGAGCAACCAGGCCGAGAACTTCGTGGTGGTCGAGGTGGGCGAGGGCGCTGCGCAGGCGCTGGCCCTGCACGGCGGGCTGGCCTGGTACGACCAGCGTAATGCCGAGTTGTGGAAGCTCGCGCAGGACATCCCGCGCATCGGCCAGCGCTACTTCGAGCGCCTGCTGTTCGAGCGCGACCCGGACCTGCGCGCACGGCTGGAACCGCGCTACCACGACACGCTGGCACGCATGGACCAGCTGCTGGACGATCCGTTCTACCAGCAGTTCGTGATCTATGTGCACCCGCGCGGTATACGTCCCGTCGGCTACCACGTCGCCCGCCTGCTTGATCGCAACCCACGAACGCCGTTTTCGATCGACCTGGCGGTGCACAATCTGCATACCACGCTCTACCGGCGTTGGCGCGAGGCGCAGCTGCGCCACTGCGCGGCTACCGGCAGGCCAGGCAGCCTGACCCTAGACCCCAACTGAAGGTGAAACAATGGATATTGCAATGATCGGCCTCGGCCGCATGGGCGCCAACATGGCCCAGCGCCTGCATCGCGGCGGCCACCGCGTGGTCGGCTACGACCCGGGCGAAGGCGCCCGCCAGCGCGCCGCCGAGGCCGGCCTGGAAGTGGTGGATTCGCTGGCAGCTGCCGTCGCCGCGCTGCCGGTGCCGCGCGTGGTGTGGCTGATGGTGCCGGCCGGCGAAACCGTCGACCAGACCCTGGGCCAGCTGACCCCGCACCTGGCCGAGGGTGACATCGTCATCGACGGTGGCAACTCCAACTACCAGGACTCGATCCGTCGCGCCAAGGCGTTGGCCGAAGACGATCTGGGCTACGTCGACTGCGGCACCAGCGGTGGCGTGTGGGGCCTGCAGGAAGGCTACAGCCTGATGGTCGGCGGCGACGCCCCGGTGGTGGAGCAGATCGCCCCGTTGCTGCGCACGCTGGCACCGGCCGAGGATCGCGGCTGGGCCCGTGTCGGTCCCTCCGGTGCCGGCCATTTCACCAAGATGGTCCACAACGGCATCGAGTACGGAATGATGCAGGCCTACGCCGAAGGCTTCGCGCTGATGGAGCGCAAGCAGGAGATGGAACTGGACCTGGCCCAGGTGGCGGAGGTGTGGCGCCATGGCAGCGTGGTGCGTTCGTGGCTGCTGGACCTGAGCACCGAAGCGCTCAAGCGCAATCCGTCGTTGGACGGCATCGCCCCGTACGTCGAGGATTCGGGTGAAGGCCGCTGGACCGTGGCCGAAGCGATTGCCTTGGACGTGCCGGCCCCGGTAATCACGCTGTCGCTGCTGGAACGCCTGCGTTCACGCGAATCCAATTCGTTCACCGACCGTCTGCTGTCGGCGATGCGCAACGAATTCGGCGGCCACGCCATCAAGAAGTCGTAACAGAGAAAACGCATGACCACGCGATCCACGCATGGCGTGGATCCGTGTCTACCAAGGTCGACACCTACCGTCGGGCGCGGAAAACTGTCGAAGCTCCCAGGGATGGGTTTACGGCGTCCCCCGCAACCGGATCCACCCCGCCATCCCACGGATAGCTTGCTTTTGACGTTGACGTTGCCGTTGATTCGGCAGGTGCAGGGCGCAGCCCTGCCGATCACCCCAACGCGATTCGCCGCCCTTCGCGCGCACTGTCCATCCCCGCCTGCAGCAACCGCGTCAGCTGCAGCGCCTGCGCCGCACTGACCGTCGCTTCGCCATCACCGTGCATCGCCGCCGCGAACTGCGCATACAGCCGCCGGTAATCGCCGGGCAGGTTGTCGACGGTGCCGCGCTGCACGTTGTCCTCGGCATCGCAGCGCAGCAGCTCGCCATGCCGCGGATCGATGCCCCAGCCCGGAGCACCCGGTGCAACACCACGGCGCAGCTGCGCTTCCTGCACATCCAGGCCGTGCTTGATCCAGCTGCCCGTGCTGCCATGCACGGTGAAGCGCGGTGTGGGCGCCGCCACCAGCGAACCGGCATGCACGATCGCGCGATGCCGTGGGTAGTGCAGCACTGCGTGGAAGTAATCGATGCCGCTGCCGCCTTCGCGCTGCACCGCCAGATCGGCGTCGATGGCCTCGGGCCAGCCGAACAGCACCAGCATCTGGTCCAGCAGGTGCGGGCCCAGGTCGTACCACACGCCGCTTCCCGGGCCATCCTGTTCGCGCCAGCGCTCGCGCACCTGCGGCCGGTAGCGATCGAAATGCGCATGGCACTCGGCCACGTCACCAAGCGCACCCTCCGCCAACAGCGCCTGCAGGGTGAGGAAGTCGGCATCGAAGCGCCGGTTCTGGAACACGGTCGCGATGCGCCCGGCATCGTTCGCCGCGGCCAGTATTGATTCGGCTTCGGTGACGTCGAGCGCGAACGGCTTGTCGACCAGCACATGCTTGCCTGCTGCCAACGCGGCGATCGCCAACGGCGCGTGCTGGTCATTGGGTGTGGCGATCACCACCGCATCCACCGCCGGATCGTCGAAGACCTGCTGTGCAGTGGCCCGCACGTGCACGTTGCTGAACGTGCGCAGGAGCGTGTCGCGCTGCGAACTGACCACACTGTGCAGCACCAGCCCGGGCGTGTGCTGGATCAGCGGCGCATGGAAGACCCGGCCGGCGAGGCCGTAGCCGATCAGGGCCAGTTGCAGGTCGGGGCGCATCGCACAGCTCCGGCAGAGGGAAAGGGCAGGGTAAACGACCGGCGATCAGCGTCCAAAACTGAACCGTTGCCGTTGGAAACGCTTCGATTCACAGCGGCATGACTGCAACGCCACGCCTGCTCCACGGCGGCGTGTCCAGACTGGCAGCACATCCCGAAGGAGTACGACACGATGAGCAATACCACCCGCACGCTGATTGCTTCTGCCCTGACCCTGGGCCTGGCGCTGTCCTCCTCGGCCGCCTTCGCCAAGGACCCGGCCGCGAAGAGCCCGCCGACCAGCACCCATCCGGCAACCCATGCCGATCGCCATGACTCCAACGAGCCAGTGACCGATACCTGGATCACCACCAAGGTGAAGGCCGACCTGCTGGCCAGCAGCAACGTTCCGGGCACTGAAATCAAGGTGGAAACCGTGAACGGCGTGGTCAGCCTCAGCGGCGCCGTGGCGACCCAGGCCGAGAAGGACAAGGCGGTCACCACTGCCAAGGGCATCAAGGGCGTGACCCGCGTCGATGCCGCAGCACTCAAGGTCAGCGCCGCTGCCAAGCGCTGAACCTGGTGGGCGCCCCAGCTGGGGCGCCCAGCGGTTTCTTTGGAGCCGGGCCCTGCTCGGCTCCACCAAGAAGGGGACGCCCCCTACCCGTTCAGCCAGCCGCGCCCTGAATCCCAGAGTTGTGACCGCCTGCGCTATATTGCCGGTTCCGCCGCAGCCGGGCTGGTTCCGGCAGGTGCTCCGCGGCCGTGCTGACGAGGAACTATGGCGCTGGTTTTCAGTGACGACATCTGGGACCGCTGGCGGTTGCCGGCCTTGGCGCTGGCGGCCGTCGCGATCATCGTGGTGCCATGGTTGACCCTGCGCAAACTGCAGCAGGACAGCGAACAGGCGATGGCCTGGGTCAACCATACCCAGGCCGTAGGCAATGCCCTGCAGCAGTTGCAGGCGGACGTGCGTGACGTCGAATCGGCCGCGTTGACCTTGTCCAAGGGCGTGGATGCGCCCGGCCTGCGCGAGCGCATGGCGCGCGCCAACGAGATTCCGGGGCGCCTGGCCGAGCTGGGCCGGATGACCCGCGACAATCCCGACCAGCTGATCCGCATCGGTCGTATCGAATCGATGCTGGAGGGCCGCATGGCGCTGGCCCGCGAGCTGGCCAGGTCCGAACCCAACAGCGATCAGCGCGGGCTGGTGCAGGATCTGAGCACGCGCTATCCCATCCGCGGCCTGGTCGAGGAATTGCAGGCCAGCGAGCAGGAACTGCTGGCACTGCGTGCAGAACAGGCGGCGCGCCAGCGCCGGCAGACCGAGTTTGTGTCCTGGAGCTCGCTGGTGGTGCAGCTGGCCCTGCTGGGCCTGGTGCTGTGGCTGCTGCATCGCCAGATTGGCCGCCGCCTGCACGCCGAGCGGCAGTCGCTGCGTTCGGCTGCGCGTGCGGCATCGGTGCTGCAGACTGTGCGCGAGCCCATTGTTCTGCTTGATCGTGAACTGCGCGTGCAGCTGCACAATCCGGCGTTTGCCGAACTGTACGGACTGGAGGACGAGCGTGCCGACGGCCTGCTGCTGGAAACCGTCGGTGACGGCGCCTGGCAGGACCCGGTGATGCGCCAGCGTCTGTCCGACGTGCTGCTGCGCGGCCGCGAACTGTGGGACTTCGAGCACGAGCAGCGCGCCGCCGACGGCATGGTGCGCTACATGCTGCTCAACGCACGGCGCATGCCGCTGCCGGATACCGATGACGAAGTGGTATTGATGACCGTCAGCGACGTAACGGTGCAGCGTGCCGTGCAGCTGCGCGTGGAAGAGCTGAACCGGCAGCTGGAAGGCAAGGTCGCGCAGGTGTCCGAGGTCAACCGCGAACTGGAGGCCTTCAGCTATTCGGTCTCGCACGACCTGCGCGCGCCGCTGCGCCATGTCGCCGGATTCTCGGACAAGCTGTCACGCCATCTGGGTGAGCAGGCCGATGACAAGAGCCGCCACTACCTGGGGGTGATCTCCAGCTCGGCACGGCGCATGGCGGCGCTGATCGACGACCTGCTGGTCTACTCGCGGCTGGGCCGCGTGGCGATGCGCCAGCAGGCGGTGGACATGCAGTCGCTGGTGGCCGATACCCGCGCCATGCTCGATTCCAACCTGCAGGCCGAGGCCGAAAACAGCGGCCACGCGCACCAGGTGGAGTGGAGCATTGCGCCGCTGCCGATCGTGGTGGGCGACGAGAACATGATCCGCCAGGTCTGGCTGAACCTGCTCGGCAACGCGGTGAAGTATTCAGGCAACCGCGAGCCGGCAAGGATCCGTGTGGACTGCCAGCAGCAGCCCGATGGCGGCCATCAGTTCACGGTCAGCGACAATGGTGCAGGCTTTGACATGGCCTATGCCGGCAAGCTGTTCGGCGTGTTCCAGCGCCTGCACAAGGCCAGTGACTACCCTGGAACCGGCATCGGCCTGGCCAGCGTGCGCCGCGTGCTGACCCGCCATGGCGGCCGGATCTGGGCCGAGGCCGAACCGGACGTCGGCGCCACCTTCCACTTCTACCTGCCTCCCGCGATCGACGCGGACAAACAAGGTCCTTCTGCATGACGACTCTGCGCACCATTCTTCTCGCCGAAGACAGCCCGGCCGACGCCGAGATGGCGATCGACGCCCTGGAGGAGGCGCGTCTGGCCAACCCCATCGTGCACGTCGAGGATGGCGTGGAAGTGATGGACTACCTGCTGCGTCGC
This sequence comes from Stenotrophomonas maltophilia, assembly GCF_001274595.1. Taxonomy (GTDB): domain Bacteria; phylum Pseudomonadota; class Gammaproteobacteria; order Xanthomonadales; family Xanthomonadaceae; genus Stenotrophomonas; species Stenotrophomonas forensis. The sequence goes on along the minus strand of NZ_CP011010.1, from coordinate 4,085,544 downwards.
GGCGCGTTCGCCAACCGCGAGGAAGGCCTGCCGGCGGTGCTGCTGCTGGACATCAAGATGCCGCGCATGGATGGCCTGGAAGTACTGCGGCAGATCCGTGAGCACGAAGAACTCAAGCGCCTGCCGGTGGTGATCCTGTCGTCCTCGCGCGAGGAGAGCGACCTGGCCCGCAGCTGGGACATGGGCGTGAACGCCTATGTGGTCAAGCCGGTGGATGTGGACCAGTTCTTCGGCGCCGTGCAGACGCTGGGCAAGTTCTGGGCGTTGATCAACCAGGCACCGGAACTCGAGTGAGCCCATGCCCCTGACCGGTCCCGCCCTGGGGGCGCTGCGCATCCTGCTGGTGGAGGATTCACCGGAAGATGCCGAGCTGATGTCCGAACAGATGCTCGATGCGGGGCTGGACGCCCGCTTCGAGCGCGTCGAGAGCGAGGCCGAACTGCGCCAGGCGCTGGCCGCGTTCCAGCCGGACATCGTGCTGTCCGACCTGAGCATGCCGGGCTTCTCCGGTGACGATGCGTTGCGCATCGTGCGCGAGACCTCGCCGGAAGTGCCCTTCATCTTCGTCTCCGGCACCATGGGTGAAGAGAACGCGGTAGCAGCGCTGCAGAAGGGCGCCAACGACTACATCATCAAGCACCAGCCGGCGCGCCTGCCGTCGGCGGTGGCGCGTTCGATCCGCGATGCGCGCAGTGCGGTCGAACGCGCACGCGTGGAAACCGAGCTGATGCGCGCGCAGCGGCTGGAAAGCCTGTCGCTGCTTGCCGCTGGTCTCAGCCACGACCTGCGCAACATCCTGCAGCCGCTGCTGATCATGCCGGACCTGCTGAAGGCGCGCACCGAAGATCCGCAGCTGCACCACCTGGCCGATGTCATCGCCGAGTGCGGCCGGCGCGGCCATGAGATGGCCGAGTCGATGCTGTCGTTCGTGCGCGGCTCGCGCAAGCCAAGCGAACGCATCGAGATCGACGGCCTGTTCGATGCGGTGGCGCTGCTGTTGCGCAGCAACGTACCCGACGCCGTACGGCTGGAACTGCAGGTGCAGGACCAGGGCCTGGTGGTCGACGCCAACTACACCGAGCTGCAGCAGGTGATGTTGAACCTAGCGTTGAACGCGATCCAGGCCATGCCCAATGGCGGCCGCCTGAGCCTGATTGCCAGCCATGCCGGCCAGCGCGATGGCGTGGACTGGATGCACATCCGGGTGGCCGACGAAGGCATCGGCATGGATGCGGACACGTTGTCGCACCTGTTCAACCCGTTCTTCACCACCAAGGCTGACGGCACCGGCCTGGGGCTGATGTCCTGCAAGCGCATCGTCGAAGGCGCCGGGGGCAGCATCCATGTCAGCAGCCAGCCGGGGCAGGGCACCTGTTTCGAACTGCGTCTGCCGATGCATGAGGCCAGCGACGGCAGCGAGCCGATCGAGCAGCTGGTGGCGCTGGGCAGCGGGCAGTCGATCCTGGTGGTCGATGGCGAGGCGACGCGCCTTTCGCTGCTCGGCAATGCGCTGTCCAGCCAGGGCTACCAGCTGCAGCTGGCCTCCGACGGCCCGGCCGCGCTGCGCTGGATGCAGCAGGAGGCGATGCCGGCACTGGTGATCGCCGATGCCGGTTCCAAGCTGCTGCCGGCCAGCCAGCTGCTGGGCGAGATGGCCGCGCTGGGTTACCGCGGCCCGGCACTGGTGCTGGAAGACACGACGGCAGCGGTGACGCCCGATGCGTTCCCGGCCGGCGTGGAGGTGCATGTGCTGCGCAAGCCGCTGCAGATGCAGCAGGTGTTCCGCGCGGTGGCCGAAGCGCTGGGCTGATGCCTGGGTAGTGTCGGCCGCTGGCCGGCATCGGCGTGCGGCGGGATCACTGCGGTTGCCGGCCAGCGGCCGGCACTACCGTTCGGTGGTTTCCCACGGGAACCGCGGCAGGCTGTCCACCGCCTGTTCCAGCCGCCGCGACCAGTTCTGGTGGATGTCGGCATACAGCGCCGAATCCGCGCCCAGCCGCAGCTGCTGGCCGATGCGCAGCTCGCCATCGCGCAGCAGTGCCAGGTCGATCGGCAGGCCCACCGACAGGTTGGAGCGGATGGTCGAATCGAGCGAGACGATCGCCGTGCGCGCCGCGTCTTCCAGCCGGGTGGCCGGGCTGAGGATGCGGTCGAGGATCGGCTTGCCGTATTTGGATTCGCCGATCTGCAGGTAGGGCGTCTCCGGCGAGGCGGCAATGGCATTGCCCAGCGGATAGATCATGTACAGCCCCGGCCGCTCGCCGGCGATCTGGCCGCCGAAGATCAGCGTGGCCTGGGTGTTGACCCCGTCATGGCCGTGCTCGCTGTGGCTGCTGTGCACCTGGCTGTCGACCAGCAGCTGGCCGACGTACTCGGCGGCCTCGAAAAGATGGGCCATGTCGCGCAGGTTGGGCGTGCGCCGTTCGCCGGCATCGCGCCCCAGCCGTGACACCAGCAGCTGGGTGGTGGCCAGGTTGCCCGCCGCCATCAGCACGTAGGCTGCCTGGCCGGGATACTCGAACACGTGCAGCTTGCGATGCACGCGCACATCGTCCAGCGAGGCATTGGTCCGGGTATCGGCGGCGAAGACCAGGCCCTCGTCGACCTCGATTCCAACGCAATAGGTCATGTCGGTGCCCTATCATGTGCGTCCCGGATTGTAGGCAGGCCGCCGTGACGACGGCATGTCCACGCCCCCCAAGTGCCATCACCTGAACCGCATGACCACCGTGCTCCTGAGCCTGGGCAGCAACGTCCAGCCCCGCCGCTACCTCCACGCCGCGGTGACGGCCCTGCGCGAGCGCTTCGGCGCGCTGCAGGTGTCGCCCGCCTACCGTACCGCCGCGGTTGGCTTCGATGGCCCGGCCTTCCTCAACAACGCAGTGGCGATCGAGACCGGCCTGCCGCTGCAGGCGCTGGATGACTGGCTGCATGCGCTGGAAGACGCGCATGGCCGTGATCGCAGCGGGCCGCGCTTTTCCGACCGGACCCTGGACATCGACGTGGTGTTCTACGGCGACCTGGTGGTGGAAGGCCCCGGCCACCTGCGCATTCCGCGCCCGGAACTGAAGCATGCCTTCGTGCTGAAGCCGCTGGCCGACATCGCGCCGGATTTCATCGATCCGGTCAGCGGGCAGGACCTGGCTGCGCTGTGGCGCGCGCACCCGCAGTTCGGCGAGGCGTTCGAGGTGGTTGACCTCGGATGACGGCGGTTGCCGGCCAGCGGCCGGCACTACCGGTAATGCCGGCCGCTGGCCGGCAACATTTCAGCTGACCGTACGCCCACCGTCCACGCGCAGGGTATGGCCGGTGACGAAGCTGGCCTCGGCCACCAGCCAGTACACCGCCTCGGCGATCTCCTCGACCGTGCCGATCCGTGCCAGCGGCGTGCGCGCCAGCAGCGCCTCGCGGGCGAAATCATCCTTACCCTGTTCCGGCCACAGGATCGCGCCGGGCGCCACCGCATTGACCCGCACCTTCGGCGCCAGCTCCAGCGCCAGCGAACGGGTGGCCATTTCCAGCGCGGCCTTGGCCATGGTGTAGGCGATGTGGTCACGCATCGGATCGGTGCCGTGCAGGTCGGTCAGGTTGACGATGCAGCCCTGCTGGCGGCGCAGGTAGGGCGCGGCTGCCTGTGACAGCAGCAGTGGCGCGCGCGCGTTGACCGCATACAGCTCGTCCATCGCCTCGGCAGTGACCTGGCCGAGCGGGGTGGGGAAGAAGTTGGAGGCGTTGTTGACCAGCGCGTCCAGGCGGCCGAAGTGGGTGACGGCCTGTTCCACCAGGTCGGGCAGGGCGTCGGCGTCGCGCAGGTCGGCCTGCAGGGCCAGCACGCTGCCCGGGCGTACGTTGTCGAAATCGAACGCGGCCTGCTGCAGTTCGGCGCTGGAGGTGTTGGCGTGCAGCACCACCGACCAGCCACAGGCGTGGAACTGGCGGGCGATGGCCGCACCGATCCGGCGCGCGCTGCCGGTGATCAGGACCACGGGGTGGGTATCGCTCATCGAGGGTCCTCCAAGGCTCGGCTATCCTGTGCACCATTGTCACCGCATTCGAAGACGCCATGCAGCCCACCTTCCCCCTGCCCGAAGCCGATGCCCTGGCCCACAGCGACCAGCTGGCCGCCGCCCTGCGCGCCGAGATCCTTGCGCAGGGCGGGGCAATGCCGTTCTCCCGCTTCATGGAGCTGTGCCTGTACACCCCGGGCTGGGGCTATTACAGCGCCGGCGCCAGCAAGTTCGGTGGCAGCGGCGACTTCACCACCGCGCCCGAGCTCGGCAGCCTGTTCGCCGGCAGCGTGGCCAATGCCCTGGCGCCGGTATTCGCCCAGCTGGGTGCGCAGGCGCGGATGCTGGAGCTGGGCGGCGGTACCGGTGCCTTCGCCGAGGCCGTGCTGCTGCGCCTGGCGGAGCTGGACGCGCTGCCCTCGCGCTACGCCATCCTCGAACCCAGCGCCGACCTGCGCGAGCGCCAGCAGCAGCGCCTGCAGCAGAATCTGCCGGCCGAGCTGGTCGCGCGCGTGGACTGGATCGACCGCCCGTTCGAAGAGGACTGGGAGGGCGTGGTGTTCGCCAACGAGGTGATCGACGCGCTGCCGACGCCGCGCTTCCTGATCCGCGACGGCGAGGTCTATGAGGAAACCGTCGAGCTGGACGCCGAAGGTCGCTTCATCCGCGGCGCGCAGCCGGCCGACATCCTGCTCAACGGCGCGGTGCGCCATATCGAGCGCTATCTGGAGAAGCCCTTCGCCGAGGGCTACCGTTCCGAAGTGCTGCCGCAGCTGCCGTACTGGTTGCAGGCAGTGGCCGGTGGCCTGCAGCGCGGTGCGATGTTGTTCGTCGACTATGGCTACAACCGCGGCGAGTTCTACCAGCATGACCGCGACGATGGCACTGTGCGTGCGTTCTACCGCCACCACGTGCACAACGACGTGCATCGCTGGCCGGGCCTGCAGGACATCACCGCCTCGGTGGACTTCACCGCGATGGCCGAAGCGGGCCTGCACGGTGGTTTCGAGCTGGCCGGCTACTGCAGCCAGGCCAGTTTCCTGCTTGGCAACGGGCTGGACCAGGTATTGCTGCTGGCCGAGGAGCGCACCGATGAAGTCGGCCGCATCCAGCTGCGCGACCAGGTGAAGAAGCTGACCCTGCCGACCGAAATGGGCGAGCGCTTCCAGGCAATCGGCCTGCAGCGTGGCGTCGATTTCGAGCCGGCCTTCGAATTGGGTGACCTGAGCTGGCGGCTGTGAGTGATGCTCGGCCGCTGATCAAGCCGCTGCGCAGGCCGCGGCTGTGGACCGTGCTGTGGGCGCTGGCGGTACTGCTGGTGATCGTGGTGTGCCTGATCCCGCCGCCGCCGATTCCGTTGCCGGAAAACAGCGACAAGGGCGAGCACTTCCTGGCCTATTTCATCCTGGCCGGAAGCGCAGTGCAGCTGTTCCGGCGCGGCCGCCCGCTGCTGTGGGTGGGCGTGGGACTGGTGCTGATGGGCATCGGCATTGAGTTCGCGCAGGGCGCGCTGACCAGCAACCGCACGGCTGATCCGATGGATGCGCTGGCCAACACGATCGGCGTGCTGGCCGGCATGGCTACCGTATTGACCCCGCTGCGCGATCTACTGCTGCGCTGGCGCGGGTAAAGGCGTGCCAACCAAGGTTGGCACCCACCAGGACAGACCTGCCCTCATTTCCCCAGCGTCACCTCATCCAGCACCCACATCGCCGGGCGCGTATCGCCGGTGAAGTTGATGCACAGGTCGCCGTTACCCTGGCTACCCTTCGGCAGCGTTGCACGCAGGGTCACGAAGCCATCGGCATCCGGCTGGGCCGGCAACGCAACTTCGGCCAGCACCTTGCCGCTGCAGTCGCCACGGCGCACCTGCATCTCGCCATGCGCACGCTTGGCTTTCTCGAAGCGACGCTTGGGTTCGTCATGGGCCAGCTGGAAGTAGTACGGAATACGGCCCGCACGCACTTCCACGCTGCCGACGCCGTCCAGCTGCGCCTGTGGCCAGCGCCAGCACGGCTGGAAGATGTCGACGTTGAACACCGCACGGGTGCCTTCGCGCGGGCCATCGTCCTCCAGTCGCAGCACCAGGCCCTTCTTGCCCACACAACTGAGCAGCTCATCGCTGCGGCGGCTGAGCAGCGACTGCGCGGTGAACGCGGCGACGGTCGGCTTTGCGGCCAGCATCTGGCCCTGATAGAACGCGGCGGCCTGCACCGTGGCCGGCAGCGTCGCGGTCAGCGGCTGCTGGTACAGCGGCGACTGCGCGCTGACCGGCTGGCCATCGATGCTGTAGCGCACCTCATAGCCCAGCGGGTTGGCCAGCGATACGGTCACGGTGTTGGCGGTGCGGTTGTCGGTGTAATCCACACCCACTTCGAACGGCGTCTGCGCATAGGCCAGGCCCCAGGCGCGGTAGCGCTGCAGCTGCGCCGGCAGGCGCGCGAGGAAGTCGCGGAAATCGCGGTGTTCCGGCGTGCTCCAGCCGGTCTCGGCCACAGCGGCCAGGCGCGGGAACAGGTTGTGCTGCAGGCGTGCATAGCTGCGCGTGTGCTCGGTGAACATGTTGGCCTGCAGGCCCAGGATGTGCCCGCGCTTGTCGGCAGCCAGTTCGGCCGGCACCGGCTCGAAGTTGTACAGCTTGCCAAGGTTGACCTGGGCCGGGCGGCCCGGCGGTTCATTCGGCGAGGCGGTCTGCAGGTAATCCAGGTACAGGTAGCCGACCGGCGACATGATCACGTCATGGCCGGCACTGGCCGCGGCCAGGCCGCCTTCGGTGCCCTGCCACGACATCACCGTGGCCTGCGGCGGCAGGCCGCCTTCGAGGATCTCGTCCCAGCCGATCAGCCGGCGGTCGTGTTCCTCCAGGAAGGTCTCCAGGCGCTTGATGATGTGGCTCTGCATGGCCATCTCATCCTTGATGCCCAGCGCACGCATGCGCTGCTGCACCTGCTTCGATGCGATCCACTGGTCCTTCACCGCCTCGTCGCCACCCACGTGCACGTATTTGGCGGGGAACAGCTGGATCACTTCTTCCAGCACGTTCTCGAGGAAGGTGACGGTGCTGTCTTCCACGTTGAACAGGTTCGGGAACACGCCCCACTCGCTGATCGGCTTCAGCGGGGTACTGATCGAGCCCAGCTCCGGGTAGGCGGCAATCGCCGCGGTGGCATGGCCGGGCACGTCGATTTCCGGAATGACTTGGATATGCAGCGCGGCTGCATAGGCGATCACTTCGCGGATCTGCTCCTGCGTGTAGAAGCCGCAGTATGGATGCTCCTGGCCACTGACCGGGTCGATGCCGCCGTCACCGGCGGGCAGGCGGCAGCTGCCCACTTCGGTCAGCTTCGGGTAGCGCTTGATCTCCATGCGCCAGCCCTGGTCGTCGGTCAGGTGCCAGTGGAAGGTGTTGAGCTTGTGCGCGGCCATCGCGTCGAGCACGCGTTTGATCTCGTCCAGGCTCTGGAAATGCCGCGCCGAGTCGAGCATGAAGCCGCGCCAGCTGAAGCGCGGCGCATCCTGGATCTGCACCGCTGGCAGCACGCCGTTGCTGCCGCCGGTGGCGAGCTGGGCGAGGGTGGTTGCGCCATAGAACAGGCCGGTCTCGTTGCCGGCCTGGATCACCACGCCCTGCGCGGTGCTGTCCAGCGTGTAGCTTTCGCCGCTGTCGCGGAAGGTGGGCACGATCTGGAAACGGATGCTACCGGCCTTGCCTGCTGCCTTGCCCTTGGCCAGGGCCAGGCGCGGGCCACCACTGCGGGCCAGCAGGTCGGCGAACTGCGAGGCGACCCGCTGCGCGGCTTCGCCTTCGGCGTGCAGTACGGTATCGGCACGGACAGTGATGCCGCTGCCCTGGCCACGCTGCACGTTGGACGGCGCGGGAATCAGCATCAGGCTGCCGGCGCGCAGCTGCGGGCCGGGCGCTTCTGCGGCGGGCGTGGGATCGGCGGCGAGTGCCGGCATCGCCGGCAGCAGGGCGAGCAGGCTGCCCAGCAGCACTGCGCTGCGCATCCGGGCGCGGGAAGGCTTGACCATCGGTACGACTCCTTGGAACGGTGCGATGAACGCTATACATGAAAAACGCCGGGCCCGGAATGACCCAGGCCCGGCGTGCGTGCACGACTCGGCGATGTTGCCGCCGCTGGATCAGTACTTGAAGCGGAAGTTGAGGTAGTACTGGCGACCGTTGCTGTAGAACGAGGTCGGGATGGCCGCGGTCTGGTAGTACTTGTAGGTCGGGTTGTTGAGGTTCAGGCCATCCAGGCTGATGCTCAGCCAGTCGGTGGCCTTGTAGCTCACCGATGCCGACAGCGTGCCGAAGTCATCCTGGTAGTACGGGTTGGTGCCCGACAGGCTGATCAGGAACGAAGAACGTCGGGTGTAGCTGACCCGGGCGCCGAAGCGCTCGTTCTCGAAGTAGGCACCCACGTTGTAGGTGTTCTTCGAGGTGCCCAGCAGGTTGTGCGAGCCATCCGACCAGGTGTGCGAGGTGGTGCCATTGGCGTAGGTGTAGTTGGCATTGATGCCGAAGTACTCGCCGATCGGCTGTTCGTAGGCCACTTCCACGCCGGTGACCTTGCCGTCGGCATTGATCGGGGTGGAGATCTGGTAGGTCTCAAGCCGGTTGGTCAGTTCGCTGTACAGCTGGCGCGAGACCACGTCGAAGGCGATGTAGTCCTTCAGGTCCATGTGATAAGCGCCCACCGACAGCATGCCGCGCGGCATGAAGTACCACTCCAGGTTGGCATCCAGGTTGGTCGACAGGGTCGGCTTGAGGTTCGGGTTGCCACCGCCGCCGGTCCGGTTCAGGTCCGAACCGTACGAGGAGGCACCCAGCGCCGAGTAGTCCGGCAGGGTCTGCGTCTGCGAAGCGGCGACGCGCAGCACCAGCTTGTCGTCCAGGTCGAACTTGATGTTGGCGCTGGGCAGCACACGGTTGCGCTTGTTCTGGAAGGCCAGGCGCTCCCACATGCCGAACAGGCTGCTGACATCGGCGTCGGCGGCCTTGCTGACGGCGTTGTAGGTGTCAATGTCCTGCTTGATGTTGACGTAGCGCAGGCCGACGTTGCCGCTCCACCAGTCGCCGCGGAAGTTGGCCTGCACGTAGCCGGCGAAGTTCTTTTCCTTCACCTTCCACTCGGCGCCGTAGTTATGGCGACCGGTCGGGCCATCATTGCCGGCCAGCCAGGTGGAGTTGTTGGTCACCGCGTCCTTCAGCGCACCCGGGGTGAAGTACCAGAGGTTGCGCGGGAAGGTGCCGCCGATGTCACCGGCAAAGCCACTCGGATAGTTGGCCGTGGCACCGTTCTTCAGCGCGCTCCAGATGTCACCCGGGGTTGCACCTTCCGGCGACAGCGCTTCGCGCTTGTGGTCGGCGAAACGCAGGCCGAAGTCGATCGAGCTCAGCACGCCGCCATCATTGAAGTACTGGTTGAAGTCGAGCGTGGCCCACTTCTCCTTGTCTTCAGCCGTGACCTGCTGGTTGCCCCAGGTGCCGAAGCTGGTCACGCCGTTGGGCGAGATATCGCCGCCGACATTCCAGTCGATCGGCGAGCCATTGCCGTGCGTGGCCCAGCTGGCGCCGCCACCGTTGGCCAGGGTGACCTCGGCGATGTACTGGCGCGGCGTTTCGCCGGTGCCCTTGGTGCTGCCGGCCTGGAACTTGGCGGTCAGGTTGTCGTTGATCTGCCAGTCGGCATCGAAGGTGACATAGCTCGACTTGGCCTTCGACTCGCGGTAGATCATGTCGTACACCGCGTAGTCGGTGCCCGGCACGCCCTTGTAGGTGGCGTTGGTCAGCACGCCATCCTTGATCACATAGCCCGGATCCGGCGCCTGCGACTTGGCGAAGCTGTTGCCGAACATCATGAAGTTGCGGTTGTAGTTGTTCGCCTTCAGTTCGGAGCTGAAACCGTTCAGGCCCAGGGTGAGGTTGTCGCTCGGCTTGAACTGCAGCGAGACCAGGCCACCCTTGCGCTCACGGGTCTGTTCGAACAGGGTCGAACCCAGCAGGCCCGGTACATTGACGCCGATCAGGTCGGGGTTGGTCTTGGCCACCGGATCACCGGCGCCGATCTTGAAGAAGCCGCCCGGGATTTCCTGCGCTTCACGGCGCAGCTCACGCTTCTGGCTGAAGCCCTGCACCATCACGCCGAAGGTGCCTTCGTCGTTCTTGTAGTTGAACAGTGCCGAATACTGCGGGTCGTTCGACTTGGCCTGGTCCGAGCGCACCATGCCGATCGAGCCTTCAGCGGTGAACTGCTTGGAAAATTCCAGCGGCTTGCGGGTGATGATGTTGACGGTACCGGTGGTGCCGCCGTCCTGCAGCTTGGCCTGCGAGGACTTGTTCACTTCCACCGAGCTGACCAGCTCCGACGGCAGCAGCGAGTAGCTGACGCTGCGGCCGACGTTGTTGCCCTGGCTGAGCACGAACCAGTCGGCCGAGCCGACGGTATGGCCGTTGATCAGGGTCTGGGTCAGGCTCGGGCTGGTGCCGCGCAGGCTGACACGGTCGGCTTCGTCGAAGCCGCCTTCGTCGGCGCTGGACGAGCTGATGTTGACGCCGGGCAGGCGCTGCAGGGTATCGGCGACGTTGTGCGCCGGCAGCTTGCCGACGTCTTCGGCGGTGACCACTTCCACGCGCGCATTGGCTTCGCGCTTGGTGTCCAGCGACTTTTCCATCGAACCACGGATACCGGTGACCGTCACGGTGTCCAGGTCGGTGGCGGTCTGGGCGGCCTGCTGCGCGTGCGCACTGAAGGCGATGCAGCTGACGATGGCGGCCGAAAGCAGGGTCTTGCGGGTGTTCATGATGTCTCTCCTCATCACTCGATTGGATGCCGGCGGCGGTGTTCGATTACGGTTGCGAAGACATGCGCGGGGTGGCGGCGAAGTCCCGTGCGTTGGCGTGCCACGTACTGCGTGCTGCGATTGCGTTGAAGCCTGTTGCGGTGTCAGGCGGCCGACTGCTGCAGGTACCAGCTGGCAGCGCCGACCACGCCCAGCTGGCCGTGCTCGACGACCTTCACCGGGATGCGTGCCAGTGCTTCGCCCATCGGCCCCTTCTGCAGGTAGCGTTCGACGAAGGTGCTGGCGTGCAGGTATTCGCGGATCTGCGGCAGGATGCCGCCGGCCAGGTAGACGCCACCATGGGCGCCGTAGAACAGCGCCATGTCACCGATGGTGCTGCCGAGCAGGCCGCAGAACACATCCAGCGCCTGGCGTGCGTGCGCATCGGTATCGGCCATGGCGGCGGCGGTGACCGCATCCGGGCTGGTCAGGGTCGGTGCCTGCCCCTGCAGCGCACATACCGCGCGGTACAGGTTGATCAGGCCCGGGCCGGAAATCGCATGCTCGATCGACACGTGCGCGCGGTCGCGCTGCATGTGGCGGACGATGGCCATTTCCAGTTCGGTGCTGGCGGCCAGGGTCGGCTGGCCGGCTTCCGTCGGCAGCACCACCGGGCCGTGCGCGGTGGGAATCCACAGCGCGGCGCCGAGGCCGGTGCCCGGGCCGACCACCAGGGTCGGGCCGCGCGCAGCGGTCTCTGGTCCGCACAGGTGCAGCACGCCGCTGGCGTCCACCTGCGCGGCGGCGTAGGCCACCGCTTCAAAGTCGTTGACGATGTAGACCCGCTGCAGGCCGACGTCGGCTTCCACCTGGCGCGCCGACAGCGGCCACGGCAGGTTGGCGGTGATCACCGTGCCGTCCTCGCGGGCATAGCCGGCGCTGGCAACCACGCAATGCGTGGGCCGCGGGCCTTCGCCGAGGAAGTCGGACAGGATCGCGCTGAGGCCGGCATGGTCGGCATTGCGGTACTTGCGGTATTCCAGCACCTGCACCGGGTGGGCGGTATCACCACTGGCCTGGACCCGGGCCACGCGCACATGGGTGCCACCGACGTCGGCGGCCAGGAACGAGGGCGCGACTCGGGACAGGACATGGGCCGGGGCGGGGTGGCTGGCGGTCACGCGGGCTCCTGCTGCAGGTGGGGCCGACCCCGGGATCAGGGGCGGCGATTGGGGCGGAGTCTGTAACCCCGCTGACAACGATGTCAACGAGTTCGTGACACTTTCGTTGCTGCGCCGCAACGAATACGACATGCAGTAAACGTTTACATGGCGTGAGCATGGGTTTCACACGGGAACCGTTGCTGCATGGGGCTCAAGGGCTACAGCGCATTCAGCCCGATCGGCCGGGATCGGCTTGCGCAGTGCAGCACGAGGTTCGCGGGGCGGTGCAGGGAAGTTGACAAACCGCCGTTGTCCATCGAAAGAATGTGACAACGTTGTTCCCAGCCACTCTCCGACGCCGCGTTCTGCGGCCGTCGCCGCAGGAGCCCTCCTGATGTCCGCCGTCCCCGCTGCAAGCGCGCGCCCGAACGTGGCCACCTCCATCGCCATCGTCGGCGTGCTGTTCTTCCTGATCGGCTTCTTCACCTGGCTCAACGGGCCACTGATCACCTTCGTCAAGCTCGCCTTCGAACTCAGCGAGGTCGGCGCCTTCCTGGTGCTGATGGTGTTCTACCTGTCCTACTTCTTCCTGGCCCTGCCGTCGTCGTGGATCCTGCGCCGCACCGGCATGAAGAAGGGCCTGAGCCTGAGCCTGCTGGTGATGGCCGGTGGTGCCGCGCTGTTCGGCGAATTCGCCACCCAGCGCTGGTACCCGGGCGCGCTCGGCGGCCTGTTCGTGATCGGCAGCGGCCTGGCCCTGCTGCAGACCGCGATCAACCCCTACATCTCCATCCTCGGCCCGATCGAGACCGCGGCGCGGCGCATCGCGCTGATGGGCATCTGCAACAAGATCGCCGGCATGCTGGCGCCGGTACTGATCGGTACCGTGGTGCTGCACGGCATCGGTGACCTGTCGGCCAGCGTGGCCGTTGCCGATGAAGCGACCAAGGCGCAGCTGCTCAACGATTTCGCCGCCAAGATCCACGCGCCGTACCTGGCCATGGCCGGTCTGCTGGTGCTGCTGGCGGTGGCCGTGCTGTTCTCGCCGCTGCCGGAAATCAAGTCCGCCGAAGCCAACGCCACGCCCACCACCGCCGGTGCCGCCGAGCGCCGCAGCATCTTCCAGTTCCCGCACCTGTGGCTGGGCGTGCTGTGTCTGTTCGTGTACGTGGGCGTGGAGGTGATGGCCGGCGATGCGATCGGTACCTACGGCCACGGCTTCGACCTGCCGCTGGACCAGACCAAGATGTTCACCTCGCTGACCCTGTTTGCCATGCTCATCGGCTACGTGGTCGGCCTGCTGCTGATCCCGAAGGTGGTCTCGCAGTCGCGCTACCTGACCATTTCCGCCGTGCTGGGCGTGGTGTTCTGCCTTGGCGCCTGGGTCACCCACGGCTACGTCTCGGTGGGCTTCGTGGCCGCACTGGGCTTTGCCAACGCGATGATGTGGCCGGCGATCTTCCCGCTGGCGATCCGTGGCCTGGGCCGCTTCACCGAAACCGGTTCGGCGCTGCTGGTGATGGGCATCGCCGGCGGCGCGATCATTCCCCAGCTGTTCGCCGTGCTCAAGCAGCACATCGACTTCCAGCTGGTGTTCGTGCTGCTGATGGTGCCGTGCTACCTGTACATCCTGTTCTACTCGGTGATCGGCCATCGCGCCGGCCTGCCGCAGGACAAGGCCTGATCGGCGATGATGGACGGCAGCCAACCCCAGGGAAAACCCATGCGCAGAGCGACCATCAAGGACGTTGCGGAGAAGGCCAAGGTCTCGCTGAAGACGGTCTCGCGGGTGATCAACAACGAGCCCTCGGTGATGCAGGCCACCCGTGCACGGGTGCTGCGTGCCATCGCCGAGCTCGACTACGAGCCCGACCCGTCCGCGCGCAACCTGCGCAGCGGCACCACCTTCGTGATCGGGCTGGTCTACGACAACCCCAACCCGTACCACATCATCGGCGTGCAGAACGGCGTGCTGGCCGCGTGCCGCGAGACCGGCTTCGGCCTGCAGATCCATCCCTGCGATTCCAGCTCGCCGCTGCTGGCCGATGAACTGGCCGACTGGGTGCAGCGTTCGCGCCTGGCCGGGCTGGTGCTGACCGCACCGATGTCCGAGCGCCGCGACCTGATCCAGGCGTTGACCGCGCGTGGCATCAAGCTGGTGCGCATCATCGCCGCCACCGAAGACCCGGCCGACGGCGCCTGTGTGTTCGTCGACGACCGCGAGGCCGCCTACGAAATCACCGAGCACCTGATCCAGCTGGGCCACCAGCGCATCGGCTTCCTCTGGGGCGGCATCTCGCACCGCTCCTCCGGCGAGCGCTATGCCGGTTACGAGGCTGCGCTGAAGGACTACGGCATGACCGTGGACAAGCACCTGGTGGTGCAGGGTGATTACACCTTCGACGACGGTTTCCGCGGCGCGCGCCGCCTGCTGGCGCTGCGCGAGCCTCCCACCGCCATCTTCGGCTCCAACGATGAAATCGCCGCCGGCGTGCTGGCCGCCGCCAAGTCGGCCGGCATGAACGTGCCCTATGACCTGTCCATCGCCGGGTTCGAGGACAGCCCGTTCTCGCGCCAGTCGTGGCCGCCGCTGACCACCGCCAAGCAGGCCACCGAGGACATCGCCCGCCACGCCGCACGCCTGCTGATCGCGCAGCTGCGCAGCGACGCCTACGACGACGCGCCGGCACCGCTGCACAACCAGGGCTTCGTGCCACAACTGGTGGTGCGCGGTTCTACGGCGCCGATGCGCCCGGCCGGCGCACGCCCCCTTCCTTCCGATCCTGCCTGAGCCTGCCATGTCGCTGTCAGACCCCACTTCCACCCTGATGTTCGCCGAGGCCGCTGAAGCAGCCGACGTGGTCGCCCGCCAGTTCTCGCGCAACCACGCCACCATGGAAACCCTGGCCGCCAGCCTGCGCGCGGCGCCGCCGCCGTTCGTGGTCACCTGCGCGCGTGGCAGCTCCGACCACGCCGCCACCTACGGCAAATACCTGCTGGAAACCCAGCTGGGCCTGGTGGTGGCCTCGGCCTCGCCGTCGGTGGGCTCGGTGTACGCCGCACCGCTGCAACTGCGTGGCGCACTGTTCATCGTCATCTCGCAGTCGGGCAAGAGCCCGGACCTGTTGCGCAATGCGGAAGCCGCCAAGGCGGCCGGTGCGCGCGTGATCGCGCTGGTCAACGTCGAGGATTCACCGCTGGCGCAGCTGGCCGACACGGTCATTCCGCTGCATGCCGGTGCCGAGAAGAGCGTGGCGGCCACCAAGAGCTACCTGGCTTCGCTGGCTGCGCTGCTGCAGCTGGCCGCGTACTGGAAGCAGGACAGCAACCTGCGTGCCGCACTGGACCTGTTGCCGGATGCGATGCGTGCGGCCTGGCAGTGCGACTGGAGCGCGGTGACCGACGGCCTGGTCGAGGCCACCAACCTGTTCGTGCTCGGCCGCGGCCTGGGCCTGGGCGCAGCGCAGGAAGCCGCGCTGAAGTTCAAGGAAACCTGCAGCCTGCATGCCGAGGCCTACAGCTCGGCCGAGGTCAAGCATGGCCCGATGGCGCTGGTCGATCGTGGCTTCCCGGTGCTTGCCTTCGCACAGCCGGACGAGACCGGTGCCGGCACCCGCGCAGTGGTCGATGAATTCACCGCGCGCGGTGCACAGGTATGGCTGGCCGGTGCTGGCGGCAACCTGCCGGTCGCGGCCGCGCCGCATCCGTTGTGCGCGCCGCTGCTGACCGTGCAGAGCTTCTACCGCGCGATCAACGCGCTGGCGCTGCGCCGTGGCTTCAACCCGGATCTGCCGCCGCACCTGAACAAGGTCACGGAGACGGTCTGATGGCCACGGTCCTGCGTAACGCCCGCATCCTTGCAGGCGATGAATTCCGCGACGATCTGGCGGTGGTGATCGAGGACGGCCGCATCAGTGCGCTGCTGCCCGATGCCGCGCCGCAGATCGGCCAGGCCGCCGAGCAGGTGGACCTGGGAGGCGGCTGGCTGCTGCCCGGCTTCATCGACGTGCAGGTCAACGGCGGCGGCGGTGCGCTGTTCAACAACACGCCGGACGTTGCGTCGCTGCGCACCATCGCGCAGGCGCACCGCCGTTTCGGCACCACCGCGATGCTGCCGACGCTGATCAGCGACGACGTGGGCGTGATGCGCGAGGCCATCGGTGCGATGCGCGAGGCCATCGCACAGGGCGTGCCGGGCGTGATCGGCATCCATCTGGAAGGCCCCTACATCGCACCTGCGCGCAAGGGCACCCACGATGCCAGCAAGTTCCGCGTGCCGGACGAGGATGAGATCGCGCTGGCCGCGTCGCTCGACAACGGCGTGACCCTGCTGACGCTGGCGCCGGAACGCGTGCCGCTGGAGACCATCCGTGCGCTGGTCGAGCGAGGCGTGATCGTCGCCGCTGGGCATACCGCAGGCACCTACGAAGAGATCCGTGCGGGCCTGGATGCCGGCGTGCGTGGCTTCACCCATCTGTACAACGCGATGTCGCCATTGCAGGGCCGCGAACCCGGCGCAGTGGGCGCCGCGCTGGAAGACCGCGACAGCTGGATCGGCATCATCGTCGATGGCGTGCATGTGCATCCGGCCAGCCTGCGCGTGGCCCTGGCGGCCAAGCCGCGTGGCCGCCTGCTGCTTGTGACCGATGCAATGCCGCCGGTCGGTGCCGATGACCCGAGCTATGTGCTGTACGGCGAAACCATCACGGCCATCGACGGCGTGGTCCGCAACGCCGCAGGTGCACTGGCCGGTTCGGCGCTGGACATGGCCACCGCCGTGCGCAACACGGTGCAGCTGCTCGGCCAGCCGCTGGCCGAAGCCGCACGCATGGCCTCGACCTACCCGGCGCAGTTCCTCAATGTCGATGACCGCCTCGGCCACATCGCAGAGGGCTACCAGGCCGACCTGGTGCTGTTGGATGACGCCCTGCAGGTGCGCGGCACCTGGATCGCCGGACAGTACGAGGCCGCCTGATGAACGCTACGCCGCCACGCCGGCTGGGCTCGATCGATGCCCTGCGCGGCATCACCGTGGCGGCGATGCTGCTGGTCAACAATCCGGGTGACTGGAGCGCGGTGTTCGCACCACTGCGTCATTCGGAATGGCACGGCTGCACGCCCACCGATCTGGTGTTCCCGTTCTTCCTGTTCCTGGTCGGTGTGTCGATGGCCTTCAGCGTGGCACCGCGCGCGCTGGACGCGTCGGTCCGCCCTGCGTTGGCGCGTGGCGTGCTGGAACGCGCGCTGCGCATCCTGCTGGCCGGTGCGCTGTTGCATCTGTTGATCTGGTGGGCGCTGCATACGCATCACTTCCGCATATGGGGCGTGCTGCAACGCATCGCGGTATGTGCGGCGCTGGTGGGCGTGCTGGCGGTGTATGCGCGGCCGCGCGTGCAGGCGGCCGTGCTGGTCACGCTGCTGGTGGGGTACACCGTACTGCTGCTGGGCATCGGCGATCTGGCGCCGTGGACCAATCCGGCCAGCCGCCTGGATACCGCGCTGTTCGCCCCGTGGATCTACCAGTGGCATGCCGATACCGGGCTTGGCCATGACCCGGAAGGATTGCTGAGTACCCTGGGCGCCCTGGCCAGCACCGTGCTCGGCCTGTTTGCCGGCGGCCTGCTGCGCAACGGGCGTTCGGCGGCCCTGGCCGGGCTGGGCGTGGCAACCGCTGTGCTCGGGTTGCTGCTGGCCACCGTGCTGCCGTTGAACAAACAGCTGTGGACGCCCAGCTATGTGCTGTGGACCGGTGGCCTTGCCGCACTGGCGCTGTGGCTGGGCCACGTGCTGATCGACCGCAAGGGTTGGCCGGCGCTGGGGCGGCGCTTCGGGGTCAATGCGATCACCGCCTATCTTGGCGCGTCGGTCATGTCCGTGGTGCTGATGGCTACTGGCGCCTGGGGCTGGATCTGGCAGCAGCTGGCCGATGCGATGCCACAGGCGCTGGAGCTGGCGTCGATACTGCAGGCGGTGGCATTCGTCGCGCTGTGGTGGGGCGTGGCCTGGTGGTTGGACCGGCGGAAGATCTACCTGAAGATCTGACCCGCCTCATCCACGCATGGCGTGGATCGTCCGGGATGCGCGTGCTGGTTCAGTAGATCCACGCCCTGCGTGGATGCTCTTCTCGCTACTGGTGGCCTTCAGAAAAATGAATGGTTTCAGTCACGTAGAGGCCAGGTGAGAGTCGCTCGAGTTCGCAATTGAAGTGTGATCACTGGCACGTAAATTCACCTGTCGAAACCATTCACGACAAGGCAGACTGCGCTCGCAGTACCGCATATCCGCAGTTCCTGATCCCCTGTCCAGGAGTGCTGTATGTCCCGTGCCGTCCCGCGCGCGTTTCGTCCGCGCCGCCTCACCGTTTCCGTGCTGCAGGCCCTGGCCGTTCCCTCCGTCATGCTGATGTCCGCCAGCGTCGCCTGGGCCGGCTGTGACGCCATTGCGCCCGTTGCCGGCCAGACGGTCACCTGCACTGCCAGCGCACCCAACCCGCAGACCGTTCCCATCGCTGCCAGCGGCGCGGCCGGCATCACCGTCAACGTTGCCAGCAGCGCGCAACTGCAGCAGAGCGGTGGCGGTTCCGCCATCTCGCTGGTCGGCGCAGGGGGCCATCTGCTGTCCAACCAGGGCGCGATCAGTTCGGTCAGCGGCGTGGCGGTGCAGCTCGGCGGCGGCAGCCGCGTCGAGAACCTTGGCAGCATCAGCACGGGCAACAACATCGCCCTGCAGTTCGTCGGCAATGGTGACAGCGTGCTGGTCAACCGCGGAACGCTCAGTGGCGGAACCGGCGTGCAGTTCGGTGCCGGCAATGATCGCCTGGAGATGCAGGCCGGCAGCATCACCGGCGGTGTCCTGCAGGGCGATGGCAACGATGTGCTGCTGCTCAACGACGGCACCCTCGACCGTGTCGACCAGGGCAGCGGCGATGACCAGATGACGGTGACCGGCGGCACCATCACCGGCGTGGTCGCGCAGGGCAGTGGCCGCGACGATTTCGTCATGACCGGCGGCACCGTCGGCGCCCTGCAGCAGGGCGACAACATCGACACCTTCCGCATGAGTGGTGGCCGCATCATCGGTGCCTTCGAAGATGGCGACCGGGCCTGGATGACCGGTGGCCGCATCGGCCGGGTCAACATGAAGCTCGACAAGAACCTGTGGGACATGTCCGGCGGTACCGTGGACGGCAACGTGGTGACCGGCTTCGACACCGACACCATCATCATTTCGGGCACGGCCTACATCGGCGGCAACATCAGCGTCAGCGGCGGTGCCGACAGCGTGACCATCACTGATGGCACCGTGCGCGGCCAGGTGCTGCTCAGCACCGGCAATGACACCTTCAACTGGATTGATGGCGGCATCGTCTACGGCGCGATCGACATGGGCCCGGATGACGACGTTGCGAACCTGGCCAACCTCACCCAGACCCACGTCGGTGCAGTCCCCCTGTTCGACGGCGGCAGCGGCATCGACCAGCTCAACCTCACCAACGTCAAGACCACCGGCGTCGGGCGCTTCCAGAACTGGGAAACGATCAGCCTGGCCAGCAGCACCGAACTGACCTTCGACGGCAATCTGGTTCTGGGCGATGCCGGCACCGGCACCGGTACGCTCACCGTCGACGACACCAGCACATTGTTCGCTGGCGGCGGCAACCATGCCATCCGTCCGTTCATGGCATCGGGCCTGGTCAACATGGTCAATGCCGGGCGCATCGACCTGACCGCCAGCGGCAGCGCCGGTGATGCCTTCACCGTGCGCGGCAATTACCGCGGCGACGGTGGCGGTCTGTACCTGAAGACGGTGCTGGGGGCCGATGATTCGGCCAGTGACACGCTGGTGTTCGACGGCGGCACGGCCACCGGCAGCACCGGCGTCGGCATCCTCAACGTGGGCGGCGGTGGTGCGGCGACACGTACCGACGGCATCCTGGTGGTGCAGGCATTGAATGGCGCCACCACCGCGCCGGGCGCATTCTCGCTGTTTGCGCCCGTGGCGGCCGGTGCCTATGAGTACTTCCTGTTCAAGGGCGGGGTCAGCGCGGGCACCGGCGAGAACTGGTACCTGCGCTCGACGCTGGTGCAGGGACCAGCCCCGGCGCCCAATGGCGGCGGTACCGTCACGCCACCACCGCCAACACCGCCGGTGGCCCCGCCGCCGCCGATCACGCCGGCGCCACCCCCGCCGCCCGAAGGCGCCACCGATCCGGACCTGACCGCCGGTGAGACCGCCCCACCGCCACCGCCGCCGGAGCCACCGCCGGCGCCGCCGCCGACCGATCCGGAAGTGCCCGAGGTGCCGGTGGCCGGTGGCAGTCTGCCCGGCACGGGCGCGCCGCCGACACCGGATGCGCGCCCGGCAGAGGGCGCCGTGGTGCCGCTGTACCGCGTGGAGACCGCCACCTACGCGGTGGTGCCGCCCCTGCTGCGCGAGGCCTCTCTGGCCAGCCTCGGCACGTTCCACGAACGGCAGGGCGAGCAGCGCCTGCTGTACAACCAGGGCGCGCTGCGCACCGCCTGGGGCCGGCTGGTCGGGCAGAGCAGCGAGATTCACTGGAAGGGCGATGCGCAGCCCGGGTTCGACGGCGATGTGATGGGCCTGCAGGCCGGCCTTGATGTGTGGGCTGCGGCCAACGACAACCATCGCAACCAGATCGGCGTGTTTGTCGGCCGTACCCGCGCGCAGGGCAAGACCACCGGCCTGGCGCTGGGCTGGGAGAACGTGCAGGTGGGCCAGAACCGGCTGGACGACAAGCACGTGGGCCTGTACTGGACACTCACCGGCAGCAACGGTGGCTACATCGATGCGGTAGCGATGCAGAGCCGTTACGACGGGCGCGTGCGTTCCTCGCGCGGGCTGGGCTTCGGCATCAAGGGCGATGGCACCAGCGTGTCGGTGGAGGCCGGCAAGCCGCTGCTGCAGTTCGGCCAGTCGGCCTGGTGGCTGGAGCCGCAGGTACAGGTGATCTGGCAGCGCACCGCGCTGGATGACCGTCGTGATGCGGTATCGAGCGTGCGCTTCGACAACGACAACGCCTGGACCGGCCGCATCGGCCTGCGCCTGACCGGTGACTACCAGTTGGCCGACAACGGCTGGCAGCCGTACTTCAAGCTCAACTACTGGCACGGCGGCTCCGGCGAGGATCGCATCCGCTTCGACGGCGACGTGATCGTCAACTCGCAGCGCTCGCGTGCGCTGGAAGCCGGCGTGGGTGTGGTCGGGCGCTTCAACCGCACCATCAGCGCCTACGCGGTGGCCGATTACACCCGCGAACTGGGCGGCGATCGCAACGAGAAGCGCCGCATCATCGAAGGCAACATCGGCCTGCGCGCGGACTGGTGACGGCCGCGCGCCCGGGTGGGTGCCGACCTCGGTCGGCACTCATCCCATCACCGCCATGATGCGCTCTGGATTCCAACCGGCGCCATGACCTGCTCCGGGTTCCAACCGACGCCATAATCTGCTCTGGTGGGTGTCGACCTTGGTCGACACGAATCCATCGGCGTCACGATCCCGCGCGTGCACCGGGTGCCACCAACCCGCCCGCATGATCGGCCAGCACCACCACCGCATGCAGCAGGCCTTCCTCCACCTGCGGCGGGCACTGCGCTGCCGCATCATCCATCTCGCGCGCCGACTGCGCCGCCAGCAACACACCCCCGCAGGCGGACACCGCCGCGAGGCACCGCGTGGCCTCGGCCAGTTCCCGGCCACGCGACTCGCTGAGGTGCCGTTCGCGCCAGGCCTGGCCATCGGCAGCGTGGCTTTGCGCGATACCACGCAACCGGGCGAAGAAGGCCGACGGCGCGGCATCGCCGTCGCCCTCGCACAATGCATCTTCCAGCGCTTCAGCCACGGGAGTGGGCAGCGCCAGGCCGGGCAGGGCATCGCCCAGCAGGGCGTGCAGACGGGGATAGGCGGGGTAGGGCGTGTTCATGGCAGCAACCTCACAAGGCAAGGCCACCTGCGGGATGCAAGGTGGCGGGCGGTGCGGGTTGGCGTGCCGGTCAAAATCGAAGCGAAAAAAGCCGACGGATCTCGAGGATCCCCACGCACCGCCCGCCATGGGCGAGCCGGTGCATTGTCGCGATTGCCGTTGAGGCGGCAACTCGATCACTTCGATGTTTGATTCAGGACGCCAATCCCGGCCAGCGCAAAGCGCGCCGGCAGAGCCACCTTCGCGCTTTTGCCCGAGTGGCAACATGAGCAAAGTTGCAAATGTTGCTGTGCGCGGCGCGTGCCAAAGCCGACATACAACGACAGCGGCAAGCGCGTATGCTGCGGTACTCATCCAAGACGAAGGAACGTCGAATGTCGCTTGATCTTCGCGTGATCGCTGCTGCACTGGGCGCCCTGTTCTGCAGCAGCGCGCAGGCTGCCGCCCCGGCCGTCATCGACCTGCCGACAGCACAGGCGCAGGCCCAGTTGCTGGACATGCTGGAGAAGGAGTCGCTGTACCGCGACCGCGTGGACTGGCCGGCCATCCGTACGCGCCTGAAGGCGGCGCAGAATGATCCGGCCCAGGCCCGCGCGGTGCTGCAGGAGGCCACCGGCCGCAGTTCCGGCGGGCATGGCGAGTGGATCAGCGCAAAGCAGCTGCAGGCGAAGGCAGAACGCCTGGCGCGCGCCAATGGCGCAGCGACAGCGGCTCCGAAAGCAACGACGGCCCCGGCCGAAGTACTGGACCCGCGTATCGGCCGGGTGGAGATCGAGGGCTACGGTGTCATGCAGGGCCCGACGGCGCACCAGCAGATGAAGGAGCGTGCCAAGCGCTGGCAGGCGATCATCGATGACCAGGACAATGGCAGCCGCTGCGGCTGGATTGTCGATCTGCGCGGCAACACCGGTGGCAACATGTGGCCGATGCTGCTGGGCGCGGCGCCGCTGTTGCGCGTCACGCCCAGCGCCGACGAGGACGTGGGGTCCTTCGCCGCCGCGGACGGCCCCACGCGCTGGCAGCTGACACCGTCCAGCGTGCGGCTTGGCGAGCGCGTGCGGGTCGACCTCGGCGGGCCCGGTTATCTGCTGAAACACCCAGGCGCGCCGGTGGCGGTGCTGACCGGGCCGCGCACCGCCAGTTCCGGCGAGGCGACCGTGCTTGCCTTCCGCGGCCGCCCGCAGACGCGCAGTTTCGGCCAGCCCACCTCGGGGCTGTCCACTGCCAACGTGATGCGGCCGCTGGTCGATGGCAGCGCACTGCTGCTGACCACCAGCGTGATGCAGGATCGCAATGGCCAGGGGGATGGGCTGAAGATCGAACCAGACCAGCGCACCGACAGTGATGCCGCCACGCTGGCTGCGGCGCAGCAGTGGTTGCTGCAGCAGCCCGCCTGCCAGGCGCGCTGATCCATGATCCTGATCGGCCAGCAGGAACGGGTGATGATCGTCGGTCCTACGGAAGCCCACCACTGCCTGCGTTGCGGAACGGAAACCGACTTCGCGCCGCAGCTGCGCTACAGGATGGCGCGCATCGACCTGCTGTTCGGCTTCGCCTACCAGCGCCGTTATGAGCTGGCCTGCACCCGGTGCGAGCACGGCTGGTTACTGGACACCGAAACCATGGACCAGCAGCTGGGTGGGGTGCCGATCCCGTGGCGGCACCGCTTCGGCCTGCCGCTGATGCTGGTGGTCGTGGCTGGCCTGGCCCTGCTGGGCTGGCTGTGGCGGCACGGATTCATCGGTTGAACGCCGGGGCTGTTAAAGTCTGCCCTGCAATCACGTACCGGAACCCACCATGGACCACGACACCCCGTTCGAACCCCTCAACGACCTCGAGGTGCGCCTGCTGCAGGCCCAGGACGGGACACTGACCGCATCGCAGTTCCTCGATGGCCTGTTGACCTCGACGGCGTTCGTGCTGCTGGACAAGGCCATCGGCGAAGATGGCGCCTGGGACGAGAGCATCTCGCCGCTGGTGCTGACCAGCGAGAGCGGCGAACCGATGTTCGCGGTGTTCACCTCGCCCGAGCGCGCCGGCCTGTGGCACGAGCAGCTGCCGCAGTTTGCCCATGCCATGCCGATCGCGGTGCACGCG
The DNA here is from genome assembly GCF_001274595.1 of Stenotrophomonas maltophilia. Lineage (GTDB taxonomy): Bacteria > Pseudomonadota > Gammaproteobacteria > Xanthomonadales > Xanthomonadaceae > Stenotrophomonas > Stenotrophomonas forensis. Next base: position 4,061,551 of record NZ_CP011010.1, on the reverse strand, counting down.
CTGCTGGCCGGTATCGGCGACGGTGTCGGCCTGGTGCTGAACCCGGGCCTGGACGTGGGCATGGAGATGATTCCCGATGCCGTGGCCCAGCTGAAGCAGCGCGCTGCGGCGATCACGCGTGGCATGGCGCATTGATTCCTGCCTTGGCTGGCTCGCTGCTGTTTTCAGGCTGGTCTCTTGGCGGGTAACACCCTCCTGTTCTGCATGCGATCGGCATTTCGTAGTTTTCCTAGCGGGCGCGACACCTAGGTAGCGCCTGCGTTTCACGGTGGACCTGTCTGCCGTGTCGCAATTCCCTCTTCCTCGGCCCCTGTTTCAGCAACACGCTCACGGCCCCTTGGCCCTGCGCGCGTTGCTCCATGGATGGCTCCGTTCCTGCTCCGCAATGGCCCGCCCTGCGCTCTGCGCTGGCCGGCCCTTCGCACGCCCAGCGCTTCCTGCGGCTGCACACGTCGCTGGGGAGCGATGTGCTGGTGGCCGAAACCCTTGATGGCGTCGAGCAGATCGACGGCATGGGTTTCCAGTGGACAATCACCGCACTGTCGCTGGATGCCGGCCTGCAGCTGGCGCCGCTGATCGGACAGGGCGCGCTGCTGCAGCTGCAGCAGGCCGACGCCAGCCTGCGCCCGTTGCACGGTCGCATCACCGCCGCCGAGCGGCTGGGCAGCAATGGCGGCCTGGCGCGCTACCGGCTGCGCCTGCAACCGTGGCTGGCGTTCCTGTCGCAGCGGGTGGACAGCTACGTCTTCCACGACAAGACCGTGGTCGAGATCGTCGAGGACCTGTTCGCCGACTACAGCGGGTTGGCGCCGGCCTGGCGCTGGTCGCTGGGTGACGCCAGCCAGTACGCGCGGCGCAGCCTGACCACCCAGTATCAGGAAAGCGATCTGGCCTTCGTGCAGCGGCTGCTGGCCGAGGAGGGCATCTATTACTGGTTCGAGCATGCCGGCGAGCCCGGCGGCGCGGACTTCGGCACGCACACCCTGGTGCTGGCCGACCACAGCAACGACACCGCGGAGCTGGGCCGCGTGCGCTTCCATCGCCGCGACGAGAGCGAGCGCAGCGACAGCGTGCAGCAGTGGTCCACCGCGCACCGCTGGCGGCCGGGCAAGGTCGAACGTACGACCTGGGACTACCGCACCCTGGAGCGTCGCCAGGCCAGCGCCGAGGCCGGGCAGGGCAACGACCTGGGCATTGTCGACCGTGATACCTGCGGCCCGTATGGCTGGCAGGACAACGCACGCGGCCAGCGCCGCGCCCAGCAGCATCTGGACGCGCTGCGCGTGCGCGCCCATACCATCGATGGCGCCGGCCAATGGCGGGCACTGGCACCGGGCGCGCGCTTTGGCCTGTCGCAGCATCCGCAGGTCGGCGAGGACGCACAGTTCCTGTGCCTGTCGGTGCTGCACCAGGCGCGCAACAACCTCGATGCCGACGTGTTCGACGCACTGGAACAGACCCTGGGTCCGGCCAGCGTGGCGGTGCCGGCGCTGCCGGACGCGCTGTCCGGGCTGGCCTATGGCCAGGCGCCGGGCGAGGTGTCCACCGCGTTCTACGACAACCGCTTCGTCGCCATCCCGGCCGAAGTGAACTACCGGCCACAGACCGAGGACGGCCACGGCGCGCACCTGCATCCGCGGCCGACCATCACCGGCACGCTCAGCGCGGTCGTGGTCAGCGACGGCGACCCGCTGCTGTCCGACCGCGACCATCGCATCAAGGTGCAGTTCCCGTGGCAGCGCGGCGGCAACGCCAGCAGCGGCCTGGCCCATCCCGGCGGCGACGACAACGCCCCGGCCAACGGAGGCGCCTGGACCTGGGTGCGGGTGATGATCCCGTGGGCCGGCGACAACTGGGGCGGCGTGGTGCTGCCGCGGCGTGGGCAGGAAGTGCTGGTGGCGTTCCTGGAAGGCGATATCGACCGCCCGGTGGTGGTCGGTGCGGTCTACAACGGCCGTGGCCAGCAGGACGCACAGCACAACCAGATCAACGGTGGGGGCGCCACCGCCACCGGCAACGCCGCCGCCTGGTTCGAGGGCAACGACCACGCCGCGGTGTACACCGGCTTCAAGAGCCAGGCGCTGGCCGACAGCCAGGGCGGCACCGGCGGCTACCAGCAGCTGCGCTTCGACGACACGCCCGGGCAGGGCCGCGCGCAGCTGTCCACCACCCAGCACGAGACCACGCTGACCCTGGGCCACCTCAAGGGCGGCCAGGACAATGTGCGCGAAGGCGAGCGGGGTTTCGGCGTGGAGCTGTCCACCCAGGCACAGGGCGCGCTGCGTGCCGGACGCGGCCTGCTGCTGACCACCGAGCAGGGCTCGCCGCAGATGGCCGCGCCGCAGGCATTGAGCCAGCTGCAGGAAAGCCAGCAGCTGCTGCAGCAGCTGGCCGAATCGGCCGCCAACCAGCAGGCGCAGCTGCCCGGCGAGCCGACCGAGCTGCCGGTGGACACCACCCTGACCGAGCTGCAGGAGACGCTGCGCGCCACCTACAGCGGCAGTGCCGCCGGCAGCATCGCCGGCGGCGATGGCGAGGCACCGGGCTGGAGCGCGCCCGTGCTGCTGGGCAGCGGTGTGGCCGGCGTGCTGAGCCTGACCCCGGCCGACCAGGTCTGGGTCAGTGGCACCCACACCACGCTGGCCAGTGGCGTGGCACTGAACTGGATGACGCAGGGCTCGCTGACGATGGCGGTGGCCGGCGGTCTGGTGATGTACACCGCCGGCGTGCAGCCCAGCGGTGAAAGCCCGAACCAGGAGCGCGGCATCGCGTTGCACGCCGCGCAAGGCAAGGTGAGCGCGCGTGCGCACAAGAACCAGATGATCGTGGCGGCCAAGACCAAGGTACGCATCGCCAGTACCGAAGCGGACGTGCAGCTGTCGGCGCCGAGCAAGCATCTGCTGGCGACGGCGGCGGGGGCCTACATTCGCATTGAGGGCGACAACATCGAGCTGGGCGCGCCGGGAAAAGTGGAGTTCAAGGCCAGCCAGCGGGATTGGGTGGGGCCGCTGATCAGTTCGGAGGAGACCGACGTTCCAGCTGGGCAGTTCAGTGGCTGCGAGCCGCACTTGAACGCAGCAGTATGCCGACAGGAAGGGTGCGCCGATGTCGGTTGAATCGTTGTGCGAACAGCTGATCGATATCGATCGCAGCAGCGCAGGGCAATGCCACCTGCTGATGCAGCCAGCGGTAGAGCGATGCGAGATGGACGAGGCTTTCGATGCGCTGCTGGACTCGGCTGGGATCCAACCCGTTCCGATCACCATTCGGCAGATACCGGCAGCCATGTGGCCTTCCCTGATCCCGCTCGACCTGAGCAGAGGCATGCATTCCCTGCTGTCCGGCCAGGCGATGGCAATGGCGATGGAGCAGCGCTCCGTGACGTCGTTACTGACCGGACGCCCGCAACGCGCGTGTGCCTGGCTTTGGACGCCATTGCTGCCCCGGCATCTGGCCAACCAGCTTGCCGCGCAAGCGATCGCTCACTGCCCGCACGCCCAAGGTCGAAAGCGGTGGCTACGCTACTACGATCCCATGGTGACGGACCTGTTCCTGCACACCTCATCGCGTTCGCAACGGGCGTATCGGTTTGCGGGCGCCACAACGTGGACATTCCTGGATCGCTGGGGGCAATTGACCATCAACAACATGGTCGCGCCCGCGCTGCCCGGCGACCCGACCGTCTCCTGGTCGGAGGTGGAATGCATCGGCGCATTGAACCAGGCCTGGATCGGAGCGCTGCAGACCGGCGATCTGCCCGACCGTTCGACCTTCGCACACGTACAACGTTGTGTAGAGGAAGCGCACCGTCGCGGCGTGGCCAATGGACATGAGCTCGATCTATTCGCAAAGCATGCGATCTCCTTTGGCCCTCATTTCCACCGCCATCCCATCCTTCAGGCGCTGCTGGCGCAGGTGGAGCAGGGCGAACGGTACGACGAACTGGCATGGCGCATTGAAGACGCAGAGTGGCAGGACATACGCGCGGCGGCGTCGGGACACGCCGCTGAGACCAAGGGAGGGTTGTACACATGACGCAGCATGGCGAGGAAGGAAACGACGTGAGCGGTTCCTATACCGGCAGCAGCAACAGGGGAGTTCGCGGCAAGGACAGCCAAACCGTATCTGACCTTCCTGTTGTTACCGCCGCACCGCCGGAGTCGCAGAGCCGCGCGGTCTGCGACATCTGCCGCTCTACCGGGCTCGCCATTCTGCCGGTGCGCTATACCTTGGTGCCCGACAATTGTGACGTCGACCTGGGCGGCCTATCACCCTCGCATGTGCCCGACGCTGACATGAGTGCAGCGGGACTTGAGCATGCTCTCAGGACCATGCGCCAAGGCATGTTGTACCTGTACTACGAGAAGGGGCCTTACGGACCTCGGTACTGGGAATGCTACGCCATTGCCGAAAACGGTACGTTGTGGCGGCAGCCCTCCGTCACGAGCGCCCGCCCCGTCGTTGGAGCGGGGCTGCCGATCTGTGGGCGGAAAGGACATGACTATATGCGCACCGAGTTCATCACCATACCGCGGCCTGATGTGTGCGGGACGGTCTGGCTCGCTTTTTCCCAGCACCCATGGACACCTGCGACGCTGGATCGCTATGGGTCCGATCCGGTCCTGCGCGCCGAGCGGATGCAGCCGATCGAGCCTGCGAGATGGATCCGGTCGGCGAGAGCGGAGGGCGACCAAGCGCCGTTGAAGGACGCCGCCGGGCTGGCATCGATCATGGAATATCGTTGGATGGAAAGTCCCACGGGAGATCCGCCGGAACTTCCTCACATCAGCGCGCTCCCAGCTGCCTCCACACCGGATGGCGCACTCAGCACCGCACGGCTGCGAAAGCACGGCACGCGTTACCCATGGTCAAGGCGGGATTACCCCCGCAATGGTATCGATCCGAGCGAACTGCGCTTCCAGCTGCTACAGAAACACAGCAGTAACGGGCGAATTGGTGATGATCGCCAGGAGTACCCGCCCATGCTGCTGGGATTGTGGGACGCGGTGGGTGCTGTGCATGAGCTCAGTGGCTACTGCAACGATCTGGCTGCCTGCATCGGTCAATTCAAGCGGGAGCGCGAGCTGGAGGTTTCAGCGGTTGACCAGATCGAACAGATCTCGCGATTGCTGGAACTCAACGGCGCGGTGATGGCAGGGAACTATGCAGCGCAGACCGTGCGGGAAGAAGAACGGCAGCTCCGCCTCGGGAATCCCTCGCTTCCGTCATGGAACCCGAGAGTGAAGATCTCCGAGGAGGAAAAACGGAAGCGGGAGCAGGCATACAAAGACATGTTCCTGCCGCTCTATCTGCAGGATGCGCAGGACGCGTGGAAGAACAAGTACTGGCCGCTGATTGATGAGCCCCGCTTTACCGCGTTCAAGAGGAACATGGATGCAATGGCGCAGATGGTGCTCGACCGGTTGGGCCCAGAGATGGCTGTGCTGGTTGCCTGGCTCCGCCATGATCTGTTTCTGGCAACGCTGGAGGACTTTGACGGCCAGTCTGCGGCGCAAGGCGTGTGGTTCGAGGAAGTAATCACCGATGCCATTGCGGCGCTCGGCATGCACGAGATCGGCCGTGCATTTCTGACTGAATCGGCCAACGACACAAAAGTTACCGGAAGAGGATCCCTGCTCTGGCGAGCTATCGCGAAGAACCAGGAAGAGGCTCGCAAGGAGCTGGAGCAGACACTCTCGGCGGCGCAGGTCGGGGCCGACACAATTCTTGAGGTGACGGGCGCAAGCTGGGCGGCATTCATTGCAGGCACCGCACATCTGAAGTCTTTCTTGAGCCTTTACCGCAAGTTGGAGGTGGCGCAGAAGGAGGCTGCGCCCCCCACCGCCAGTGCCCGCATCCTTCGCGAGAGTGGCGTCGATCGCTTCGTCACTACCGCAGGTGCGTACCTTCTGAATCGATTTCCGATGAAGGGCATCCAGGACACTGTCGGCAATGCCATGGTCCGCGTCGTGCTCCTGACGCGGGCATTGATGGAGCGCGACGAGGCGATCAGCCTGGTGGCCGAAGAGCTGAGCAGCGGCCAACAGGGCAAGCGCTATTTCCTGGAGCGCATCCAGTTCTATCGCAAGAAGGGGAGTGCACTGCCGATGCAGTTCGCGCTTCGCGATCTGGAGCTGCACCATGGTGCACTGGCAATGCGCAAGCGCTGGCAGGCAGCGGCGGAGAGCAGCCGTAATGTTGTCCGCCTGAACTCCCTTACGGGCGTGTTGGAGATGGTGAACTTCATCCATCTGGCAACCAAGGTCGATAAGGACACGCGCGACTATGCGACGTTATTGGCGTCCGGCATGTCGCTTTTGGCTGTGTATACCAGTGTGCATGAAACGGTAGCCAAGGACTTCTTTGGGGCGGGTAGTGTCAGTGCCATTCGGATGAAGGTTGCCGGCAGTGTGTTGGCGGGAGCGGGTAGTTTTATTGGGGCGTACTACAGCTATTTAGACGCGGAAGCTGCGGACAGGCAGCAAGAGCTTGCTGCCGACATACTTTTGAGTACTAAAGCGTTCGTGACGGCGTCTGTGGGCGGTGCGCAGTTCCTGACCGCACTCGCCTACTCATCTCCGATCATCGAGCGCAGTCTGGGGCGCAATTCATTGACTTTGGGTCTCAGAGGGATGAAAGCAGGGCTTGAAGCGGCAGCGGCGACAGAAGGGGGGGCTGTAGTTGCGTCGCAGGCAATGAAGCGACTTGGTGTGTGGATTCTGCGATTGGGTGGCTGGCAAGTTGCATTGGCTCTTCTTGTCATTGAAGTCTTGATATGGGCCATCAGTCCGAACGATCTGGAAAAGTGGTGTATGAACAATGCATTCGGAACAAATGCGGGCCTTAGAAAAGGTGAGCGAACATTTGGTGGCGAGCCCTATTCAACACCGCGAGAACAAAAGCAGGCGTTTGACAAGGCTATCGGCTCGGTTACGTTGAGGGTGCGATGAAAACTGAGGTCGATGTGTCGTCAGAGAAGAACTCGCTTGATATCGAAATCGGAATCATCTCCGATCTGCGGGTCAAGCACGTTGTGGAAAATGTATTCTGGCGGGAGGGTGATCCATCAGGCATCGCGGCTACAGGCGCCATTGCCGCCGCACTGGGGCTGAGTGGCCCTGCAGCTGGAATGGCGATGATGTCTGCTGAGGAAATGGCTGAGCCAGTTACCAGAGTGGAGTTCCGGCTTGGCGAAACCCAAGTGGAAGGGTTGCTTTGGAACTGGCCATTCAGTGAAGGGGACCGAGTAAAGGTCGTTGGAAAGAGGGGCGAAGATGGGAAATTCTTTGCTCTGTCAGTTCTGGACGAGAATAAGCGGCTGATTGTGTCATACCCCCATGTCAGCTCTGGAAGTTGGGCACATTGGATCGGTGTCATGAAGTACACGCTGATGTTCTCACTGCCAAGTGCTGCGCTATACGTTCTGGTTGCCGGCTTTGGTTCGATTAATGAAGGTCCCTGGGACTGGTATTCTCTGAAAAGATTTTTTTACATATTTATTAGTTGCATTTCTGTCTCGTGCTTCATTGGGGTTAGGATTGGTTCTCGCTTCACGCGTTATGCAAGGATGGCTGATGCAATCTTCAAATCTCTTGGTTGGGTCAATGGTAAATATATAAATCTAAGGCGTATCACGAAGTTGAATAAGAGTGTGGATGACCATCCTGCTTTGGGTGATACGTACTTCAGGTACTGACTTGAACTGAGTTGTGGTAACCAGGAGTGGTTGTCCGTTATGGCTGCCAAAAGCCGTCAGTATGAGCTTTCAGTTTGCCTGCTCCGCAAGTTGGAGGCGGCGCAGAAGGAGGCTGCGCCCTCCACCGCCAGTGCCCGCATCCTTCGCGACAGTGGCGTTGATCGCTTCGTCACTACCGCAGGTGCGTACCTTCTGAATCGATTTCCGATGAAGGGCATCCAGGACACTGTCGGCAATGCCATGGTCCGCGTTGTGCTCCTGACGCGGGCATTGATGGAGCGCGACGAGGCGATCAGCCTGGTGGCCGAAGAGCTGAGCAGCGGCCAGCAGGGCAAGCGCTATTTCCTGGAGCGCATCCAGTTCTATCGCAAGAAGGGGAGTGCACTGCCGATGCAGTTCGCGCTTCGAGATCTGGAGCTGCACCATGGCGCGCTGGCGATGCGCAAGCGTTGGCAGGCAGCGGCGGAAAGCAGCCGCAATGTCGTCCGTTTGAATTCCCTTACGGGCGTGTTGGAGATGGTGAATTTCATCCATCTGGCAACCAAGGTGGATAAGGATACGCGTGACTACGCAACGTTACTGGCGTCCGGCATGTCGCTTGTGGCTGTGTATACCAGTGTGCATGAAACGGTAGCCAGGGAGTTCTATGGGGCGGGTAGTGTCAGTGCTATTCGGATGAAGGTTGCCGGCAGTGTGCTGGCGGGAGCGGGTAGTTTTATTGGGGCAGCCTACAGCTTGTCGGACGCGGAACAAGCCTATGCGTATCCAAACAAGATGGCGCTCGTAGCGCATCTTGCCAAGGCCCTGACGCTGGCGACGGTCGGATCATCTCAATTCCTAACCGCGCTCGCCTACTCATCCCCTGTAATCGAGCGCAGTATTGGGCGGAATTCGTTGACCTTGGCGCTGAGAGGACTGAGGGCTGGGCTTGAGGCGGCGGCCACGGAGGGTGGGAATGTCATTGCATCGCAGGCGATGAAGCGAGTCGGTGTGTGGATGCTGCGATTGGCAGGATGGGAGGTTGCATTGGTTCTGCTCGGCATTGAAATATTTGTATGGGCCATTAGCCCAAATGACTTGGAGGCGTGGTGCATGACAAATGCGTTCGGAAAGAAGGGAAACAAGGCTTTAGGAGGAAATCTCTTGTCTAGCAAGAGCTATGTAACTTCACTAGAGCAGCAACTGGCTTTTGAAAAGGCTATCGGCTCAGTTTCCGTGAGGCCGCAGTGAGTATCGAACTCCAAGTAAACCCTGCCGAACATGGGCCGCTCGATACTCACGCTGGCATCATCTCTGACTTGAAAGTTCAGCATGTAGTGCAGAACGTCTTCTGGCGGAGAGGAGACCGTGAGGGGATGGCGGCGACTGGCAGCATTGCGGCAGCGTTTGGGCTCAGCGGTCCGGCCGCAAGTATGGCGATGATGTCCGCTGAGGAAATGGAGGAGCGGGTTGCGTGCGTTGAGTTTCGGCTCGGCGCAGTCAAAGTAAAGGCAGTGCTTTGGAACTGGCCATTTCTGGAGGGCGACGATGTCCGAGTGGTTGGTCGACATGAGGACGACGGAAACTTCTTCGCCCTGTCAGTTCTGCAAGAACAGAGTAGGCTGATTGTGTCTTATCCGCACGTTAGTGCGGGCACGTGGGCTCATTGGATGACGGTGGCAAAATATTCCCTGATGTTCTCGGTGCCTTGGTGCGCACTTGTTATCGGATTTTTTGGCTGGTTCAGCTTAAAGATAGTATTGGCAGGAACGAAGGCGGAAGTGTGTTGGTAGCTCAAGCCTATTTGGTCTGCGTTTTGCTCTTCTGCTTCATCGGATACAGAATGGGGCGGCGTTTCACTCGGTTCGCAAAGATGGCTGATGCAATATTCCAGACGCTTGGTTGGCCCAACGCAAAGCGGATCAATCTGCGGCGGATCACCAAGCAGAAGCGGCAGCCAGGCGATCATCTTGCCTTGGGCGATACCTACTTCAGGTACTGACGGCAGCGTCTAGCACCATGCTTCCCCAGTAAACAGTACGTCTTCTTGAGCGTCATCTGGGGCGAAATAAGTTGAGTTTGGGTCTTCGTGGGTTAAGGGCCGGGATAGAGGCTGCGGCCGCGAGGGAAGGGGAACTCGTCTTGTCCAGTCAGGCTATGAAGCGCCTTGGCGGTTGGATACTGCGCTTGGGCGGTTGGGAGATTACGTTGGCACTGCTTTTGATTGAAGCGACCGTGTGGGTAATCAGCCCGAACGATCTCGAGAAGTGGTGCGAGTCCAACGTATTCGGGAGGGCAGCTAGTAAAGCTCCTCCCTCGGCCAGCGATAACCTCCAGGAGGCCGTTCTGAAGCAGAACGACGCGTTTGACAAAGCAATAGGGAAAGTAACTACAAGGTCGCAGTCGTGAAAGGCGCACATTACATGGATGTTCCGAGCAAAATTCCGCTGGATACAGAGGCTGGTGTGATCTCAGAACTTTTCGTTGAACATGCGTTCGAGGATGTTCTGTCCCGTTCTGACGATCGAGAGCAAATGGCCGCAGTGGGTGCAGTTGCAGCAGCGCTCGGCTTGAGTGGGCCATCAGCAGGCATGGCCGTGATGTCAAGCGAAGGGGGGCGGAGCCAGTGGTGCGAGTCAGGTTCATGCTGGGAGATCTATCGGTGTCTGCTCTGCTGTGGAACTGGCCGTTCAGGCAGGGGCAGAGCGTTAGAGTGGTGGGCAAGCGATGGCCCGACGGAACATTCTTTGCAATCTCTGTATTGGACGAGGATGAGAGGCTGATCGTTTCCTATCCTCATGTTACGGCAGGCAGTACCTCGCACTGGCTGCGTGTCTTCTGGATTTCCTTGGCGATCTCAGTAGTTTGGTGGGGGGGGCGGCTGTTCTCGCAACTGTCTTTGTTTGGGACGTCAAATCCGATAGTAAGTTCGAAGTTATTTCTGGCGCCTGCATTGCCGGAGCCTCAATTTTTGGAGTGATTGGATGGAGGATCGGGCGTCGTCTATCTAGATTTGCGAGGATGGCAGACCGCGTATTCACTGCGCTGGATTGGAGCGATCCCACGAAGATTAATCTCAGGTCTGGGAAGTTCGCTCAGACGCGAGAGGGCGATAATTCCGGCGTTGGGGATACCTACTTCAGATAGTAGCTGTTATCAATCTGGCAGTGTGGGGGCGCTACTGGTCTGGTTTCGATTCGGCCCCTCAAGGAGTGGTATGCAAATGAGTGACGGCAAAGAGGCTCTACTTGAAATGGAGAGCGGAGTTATCTCCGGTCTCAAAGTTCAATGCGTGATGGAAAATATTTTCTGGCGAGAGGGCGATCGCGTAGGAATGGCTGCGACCGGTGCGCTGTCCGCCGCATTAGGTCTCAGTGGTTCGGCTGCCGGCTTGGCGATGATGTCTGTGGAGGAAATGGAAGAGCCAGTTACTAAAGTTGAGTTCAGACTTGGTGAAATGGATGTGGAGGGGCTTCTCTGGAATTGGCCTTTTAACGAGGGTGATGTTGTTCGAGTTGTCGGCGCACGGAACGATGAAGGAAGGTTTTTTGCTATCTCAGTTCTTGATGAGGATAGAAGGATCATTGTTTCCTATCCGCATGTTAGTGCTGGTACGTTGGCGCATTGGTTCTCAGTGTTTAAATACTCGCTTGTGATCTCAATTCCGTGGTGGGGGTTGGTAATAGCTTTCTATGCGTGGAAATTCTATGCGCCATTTCACCTGTTGGTTCAGTCATATTTGGTGGGGGTTCTTGTCTTCTGTGTGATTGGGTATCGAGTTGGCCGTAGGTTTGTCAGTTACGCCAAATTGGCGGATTCAGTTTTTTCTACGCTTGGATGGAAAGGTGCGAGGCGAATGAATCTTCGGAGAGTGACCAGGAGCAAGCGTCAGCCGGGCGACCACCCCGCCTTGGGCGATACCTATTTCAGGTACTGACCATCAGCAACTGACACCGCGCCTTCCCAGCAAGCCGCACATTCCTATCGCGCTGCTGCAATCGCCTTCACCCTGGCCCTCGCCAGGGCCTCGCCCACCGCAGGGCCCTTCAAATGGACTAGGTCCAAATCCCGCGCCTGTACCGACAGCGCCGCCTGGTGCAGGCGCTTGAGCGTTTCACCCTGCGGGTAGTCGGCGTCCTCAAATCCGAGCCGGCCGCGCTTGTCGGCCTCGCAGCACAGCGCGATGCGGGCCACGCGCTCGGGCCGGCGCAATGCATCGCAGCGGCCCAGCAACTCCAGCACGGTGGCATCGCGTAGCTCATCGATGCGGTGCACGTTCAAGTGCTCGCGGCAGACCGCTTCGGCCAGTTGCTGGTGCTCGGTGGGAATCTTCAGGCGCGCGCACAGCGCCTTGAGCGGCTTCAGGCCGCGCTGCTCGTGCATGATGTGGCGCGGCCATTCGTCCGGCGGGGTCAGGCCCTTGCCGAGGTCGTGGGTGAGGGCGGCGAAGCCGACCAGGTCATCACCCGGCGCCAGTTTCGCGGCCATGTCGCTGACCATTTCCTGGTGGATGCCTGTATCCACTTCCGGGTGGAACTCCGCGCGTTGCGGCACGCCGTACAGTGCTTCCAGCTCGGGCAGGATCGGGCCCAGCGCATGCGCATCGTGCAACGTGCGCAGGAAGGCGGACGGGCGTTCGCAGACCAGCGCCTTGCGCAGTTCCTGCCACACGCGCTCCGGTACCAGTGCATCAAGCTCACCGCTGGCGGCCACCTCGCGCATCAGCGCCGTGGTTTCTTCGGCGACGCTGAAACCCAACGGTGCGAAGCGCGCCATGAAGCGTGCCGCGCGCAGCACACGCAGCGGATCTTCGACGAACGCAGGGCCGACGTGGCGCAGCACGCGCTGTTCAAGATCACGCACGCCGCCATAAGGGTCGACCAACGCGCCGGTGTCCTCGTCGCAGGCAATGGCGTTGATGGTGAAGTCGCGGCGCTGCAGGTCCTCTTCCAGCGTCACCGCCGGATCGGCGTCGACCACGAAGCCACGATAGCCGCGGCCGGATTTGCGCTCGGTGCGTGCCAGTGCGTATTCCTCACCGGTCTGCGGGTGCAGGAATACCGGGAAATCGCGGCCCACGGCGGTGTAGCCCTGCGCTTCCATCTGCGCGGGCGTGGCGCCGACCACCACCCAGTCACGGTCGCCGGCAGGGCGTTGCAGCAGGCGGTCGCGCACGGCGCCGCCGACAAGATAGATCTTCATGGGGCGATGATCGCATGGTCGGCGCAGATGCACCGGTAGTGCCGGCCGCTGGCCGGCAACCCCTGGACAATAGCGGTTGCCGGCCAGCGGCCGGCACTACCCATGCAGAGGCATTACGCCAGGCCGCGCCACCCCGGCACGAACAGGCCGGCCAGGAACCACAGCCCGTAGACGATCCACAGGCAGAGGAAATACAGCTTGATCTGCGCCTCGTCCCACAGGCTGCCCCAGCTGTCGACGAAGGCCAGTGACTTCCAGCCTTCCATCCAGGCCGCGCCACCCCAGCGCAGCACCCAGGTGGCGAGCAGGCTCCAGGCGACGAACATCCCGATCCAGGCCAGCAGGCTCATCGTTTCCCTCCCCAGGGAGTGGATACCGGGGAGTGTCGGCCAGCGGCCGGCACTACCGTGTTGCGATCAATCGCCGCCCTGATCGGCGTTGGCGGCGCAGCTGAAGCTCTTGCGCTTGTCCACCAGGCGGCCCATCAGACGGTCGCTCAGCGGCAGCGCATCGCCGTTGAGGCGCCAGTCGTAGATCACGCTGAAGGCCAGCACGCGGGCCACGTACTCGCGGGTTTCCTTGTAGCTGATCGTTTCGATCCACAGGTCCGGATCGAAGCCCGGTCGCTGGCCCTGCCAGCGGGCGGTCGGGGTCGGGCCGGCGTTGTAGGCGGCGATGGTCACATATGGCAGGCCGTCGTACTTGTTCATAAGCTGGCGCAGGTACGCCGTACCGATGGCGATGTTGGTGTCCGGGTCGTACAGGCTGTCGGCGCCGCCGTAGCCGGTCAGGCCGATCGACTTGGCCACGCCGGCACCGGTGGCCGGCAGCACCTGCATCAGGCCCATTGCGTTGGCAGGCGAACGCGCGCGCGGGGTGAAGGTGCTCTCCGCGCGGATTTCCGCCGCCACCCAGGCCGGGTCGATGGCATTGCGTGCCGATTCGCGGCGGATGGTGGCGTCGTGGTGCAGCGGGAAGCGCAGGTCGTACAGGCGCTGTTCCTGCGGCTGCTTGCCGAGTGCGAACACGGCGCGGTCGAACCAGCCGTTGTCCTGCGCCACGCGCACGGCAAGGCGGCGCTGGGTGTCATCGAAGCGCGACAGCGCACTGTTCCATTCGGCCACGGCCCAGCCGGTGCGGTCGATCTGGTACAGCGCCATCGCACGCTGGATGGCCGGGTCGCGCGCGATCACGGCCTGCGCCTGCGCGCTGTCGTTCGGCTTCCACGGGCACAGCGTATAGCCCTGCTGCAGCTTGTCGGCGGCGAGGAAGCCGTGGAAGGTGGGGGCGCGTGCGGCATCGCGGAACAGCGCCTGGGCCTGCTGTGCCTGGCCGGTCTTCTCCAGCATGCGGCCTTCGAAGTAGCGCCAGCGCGGGTCGCTGCGTTGCTTGCTGCCCATCTTGCGCAGCGCGGTCAGTGCCGCCGGCCAGTCGCCACGCGACATGGCCTCGCGCACGCGCCATTCGTGCAACCGCTCGTCATACGCCGACTCCGGCACTGCATTGAGGCGGCGCGCCGACTCCGGCAGATAGGAGGCCACCGTCCACAGCGCGATCTGGTACAGCACCTGGCCCTGCTGGTCGGCACTCAGGCCGAGGGCCTGCGCGTACTGCGGCAGCTGCTGCTCGGTGGCGCCCGGGTCGGCCTTGGCCAGCTTGGCCAGGCCATCGGTGGCGATGCGCCGGCTGCGCTCGTTGCGCGGCCAGTTCAGTGCGCTGGCGTTGGGTTTGTCGACGAACGCGGCGTACGTGTTGGCCAGTGCCAGGTCGGTGGCGGGCAGGCCGCGCGCCGCACTGCGCATCACCGCCGGCTGCTGCGCGTCGGCGGCGGCGTCGATGCGCTCCCAGCGCAGCGCGTCACTCAACCCGCCCTGCGCCTGCAGCACGGCGAAAACCGCATCGCAGCCGTCGGGTAGCGACTTGCCGTTCTTGCGCCACAGGTCCTGTGCCTCGCTGATCCACTGCGGATCGACCTTGCCGGTCACCTGGCGCGCGGTCAGCTGGGCGCAGCGCAGGCCGGCGTTGTCGGTCGGTGCCCAGTTGGCCAGCAGGGTCGGCCAGTCCTGGCGTCGCGCGACCGAGGGCAGCCACACGCTGCGGAAGGTGGTGGCCACGGCCTGGCCGTCGTAGCGCTTGAGGAAGGCCTGTGCCTGTGCGGTATCGACGGTATCGATGTTGCGGCGCAGGTTGGCGTATTCCAGCCAGCCATAGGCCGGGTGGCGGCTGAGCGCACCGGCCTGGCCGGGATCGAACTGGCCGCGCTCGGCGGCAGCGATGGCGGCTTTCAGCTGCGCATTCTGGGCATCGAGGGACTGGGCATTGGCGCAGCCGATCAGCAGCGTGGTGGCCAAGGGCAGCAGGGACAGGGCGGTCGAAGAGCGTCGGGTCATGGCGTCCAGCATAGCGGGCGCTGGCTGAATTCAGTTTCGCATTGCGTGCACGCCGCCGCTCGGCAACGGCAGCTGAATGTTGCAGGTAGCGGCACTGCCACATGGGGCGGGACGCGCCGTAGTGTCGGCCTTGGGCGAACGGCCCGGCTGCAGGGAGCGGCACATGGCGTTCAGTAGCGCAGGACGAAGCGGCCCACTGGCGGAGATCAATGTCACGCCACTGGTGGATGTGATGCTGGTGCTGTTGATCATCTTCATCGTGACCGCGCCGATCGTGGCCCGGCCGATTGCCGTGCAGTTGCCACAGACCACCGATCGCACGATCGATCGCCCCGAACCGCCAGTGCCGATCGAGCTGCGCCTGGATGCGTCCAACCAGCTGAGCTGGGACGGGCAACCGATGGCGATCGGCGATCTGCAGGCGCGCCTGCAGGCGCAGGCGGGTGAGCACGCCGGCAACCTGCCGGAGCTGCGTATCGCCACCGATCCGGCGGCCGAATACGAAGGCATGGCCAGGATCCTGGCCGCCGCCGAGGCTACCGGCATGGAGCGCATCGCCTTCGTGCGGTGAGTTCGTCAACGGGCGGCCTGCTATCGGCAGGCCGCCCTTCCTGGATGCCGCAGGAGGCATGTTCCTGAAGGGGCAACCGCTGGATATGCCGGCGCTGCAGCAGGTGCTGGCGCAGGCGCAGCAGCTGCCACTGCCGCGTCGCCCGGCGGTGCGCCTGTCGACGGCCGACGACACCCATTACCAGGACATGGCGCGTGTGCTGTTGGCTGTCAGCCAGCGCGGCCTGCGCGTGGAAGCACTCGGCCGCCCTTGGCGGCACTGGCAAAGACGGCTTGATGGAAGGCGGTTGATCTCGGCGCACGCTGTCGCAGCTGGCATTTGTGCTGCGCACGGCGAACAGTACCGTCCGGTCTTAATTTGTCGTCATTTGACGTAATCAGCCGTCAATTGCGTCAATTCCGCGTGAAAGAGTGTCGATCATCACGCCGTGATTTTTACCGCTTGTTTACAAAGGAGACGCTGCCGCCATGCAGGGGGGAGCGCGGCAGTCCATGTCCCGACATTCCTTTGGAGAGAGAGCGAATGATTCACCTGCATCACCGCCCGTTGGCGGTTGCTGTCGCGCTGTGCGTGACGGCCCTGGCACCGCTGGGTGCCGCTGCACAATCCACCACCAACCTCGATGCGGTGGAAGTCACCGGTACCCGCATCAAGCGTGCTGAAGTCGAAGGCCAGGTGCCGATCCAGACGCTGACCCGCGGTGACATCGAGCGCACCGGCCTGACCTCGATCGGCGAGGTGCTGCAGCAGCTCACCGGGTCCGGTTCGGCGCTCAACGCCAAGTTCAATTCGTCCGGCAATTTCGGCTTCCCGCCCGATGGCAGTGGCGTGGGCGCCGGTTCGGCGCAGGTCGATCTCCGCCACCTGGGCGCCAAGCGCGTGCTGGTGCTGGTCGATGGCATCCGCTGGGTCAATGAATCGTCTGCGTCGGGCGTGGGCTCGGCCACCGACCTCAACACCATTCCGCTGGCCATCGTCGAACGCATCGAAGTGCTGGAGGATGGTGCGTCATCGCTGTACGGCTCCGACGCCATTGCCGGTGTGGTCAACATCATCACCCGCCGCGATTTCGATGGCGGCCAGGTGACGCTGAACTACGGCGAATACAGCAAGGGCGACGGCACCCAGAAGGGCGTGGACCTGGCCTGGGGCAAGAGCGGCGATCGCTTCAGCCTGTTCCTGGGCGCCAGCTGGACCAAGCAGGACCCGGTGTTCGCCAAGGATCGCGAGCAGTCGCGCTTCCCGATTCCGGGCACCGGGCTGGCGTTCGGCAGTGGCGGCATTCCGCAGGGCCGCTTCGCCTTCGTCGATCCGAACACCGGCGCCTCGCAGAACATCGTGCCCAATACCGGCGTGAGCAATCCGCGTTACGACGGCAGCGCCGGCTGCAACCGCACCGATGACTACCATTGCTTCACCAGCGCCGACCGCTTCAACTTCGCCGAATACAACATGGTGCTGACGCCGTCGGAGCGCAAAGGCCTGTTCGGCCAGTTCCGCTTCGACATCGCCGACAACGTGCAGTGGTACGTCAAGGCACTGGGCAACCGCCGCGAGTCGACCAACCAGGCCGGGCCGGAGCCGCTGTTCTTCGGCCCCGACGGTGCCACCGGCAATCCGCTGGCCGACAACATCGTGGTCTCGCGCCTGAACCCGTACAACCCGTTCGGCTTCGACCTGGTGTCCGGCGACAACATGAGCCTGATCGGCCGCCGCCCGGTGGAAGGCGGTGCGCGCGTGTTCAAGCAGAAGGTGGACACCACCTATTTCGCCACCGGCCTGGTCGGCGACTTCCATGCCGCCGACCGCAGCTGGTACTGGGACGTCAACGGCATGTACAGCAAGAACAAGGCCGAACAGACCAACTACGGCAGCTATGACATCTACAAGGTGAACATGGCGCTGGGCGATCCGGCGGTGTGTGCGGCCACCCCGGGCTGCGTGCCGCTGAACATCTTCGGCGGCGTCGGCTCGATCACCCCGGACATGCTGAAGTGGATCCAGCCGGTGGTGCGCGACCGCAGCCAGAACGAACTGAGCCTGTTCACCGCCAACCTGTCCAGCGAGCTGTTCTCGCTGCCGGCCGGCCCGGTGTCCTTCGCCACCGGCGTCGAGCATCGCAGGTACAAGGGGTCCTACCAGCCTGATCCGCTGACGGTGATCGGCCACTACAACGGCGTACCGTCGCAGCCGACCTCCGGCTCCTATGACGTCAACGAGGCCTACCTGGAGTTGAGCGTGCCGATCTTCGCCGACTCGCCGTTCGGCAAGAAGCTGGACCTGAGCCTGGCCGGGCGCTACTCGGATTACTCCACCTTCGGTGGCGAGTTCACGCCCAAGTACGGCCTGCGCTGGCAGGTGACCGACGACTTCGTGCTGCGCACGACCTATGCCGAGGGCTTCCGTGCGCCGTCGATCGGCGAACTGTACGGCTCGGCGGCGCGTGCCGACCTGCAGCTGTTCGATCCCTGCTCGGTAGGCCTGGGTGGCACGGCGCCGCGTGGCAGTGCGGCCAACTGTGCCGCGCTGGGCGTACCGGCAGGCTTCCAGCAGGCCAACTCGCAGATCTCGGTGACCACCGGCGGCAACCGTGAGCTGGATCCGGAACGCTCGCGCAGCTTCAGCGCCGGCTTCGTGTGGAGCCCGTGGTTCGGCAACAACGCGTCGTGGTCGGAGCGCTTCGATGTGGAGGTGACCTTCTACCGCCATGCCATCGACGGCGCGATCCAGGCGATCAATGCGCAGACCCAGCTGGACCTGTGCGTGGATACGCTGGACCCGATCTACTGCAATGGCATCACCCGTGCCAGCACCGGTGCGGTCAGCAGCTTCAACAACCGCCTGACCAACCTGGGGTCGATCAAGACCGATGGCTGGGACGTGGACCTGTTCTGGACGTTGCCGCAGACCTCCATCGGCCAGTTCAAGCTGGCCTGGAAGAACACCTTCGTCGGCCGTTACGAGGCCACCGGCGCGGCCGGGCAGAAGCAGCCGCAGAAGCCGGGCGTGGAGGTGGCGGACAGTTCGATTCCGGAGTGGACCAGCAACGCCAGCATCGGCTGGACGATGGACCGCTGGAGCGCCAACTGGACGGTGCGCCACATCTCCGAGCTGACCGAGAACTGCGGCGATGCTGCGGTGTTCCCGGTGTGCAGCAACCAGGCGGCCGGCACCAACACGCTGTCGGCCACCACCTTCCACGACATGCAGGTGGGCTACAAGATCGACTGGATGAAGGGGCTGCAGCTGACCGCTGGCCTGAACAACGTGTTCGACAAGGATCCGCCGATCTGCCTGTCGTGTTCGTTGAATGGCTACGACGCCTCGACCTACGACATCCCGCGTGGGCGCTACTGGTACCTGCGCGCGGACCTGCGGTTCTGACCTCGGGATGCCGCGCCGGGACCCTCCCGGTGCGGCGCTCGACGCTACGGAATGCACGGCGCCGGGTTGCCCCGGCGCCGTTTGCATCAGAACGACCAGGTAAAGGTCAGCGAGCCGTTGCGGCCATCACCGAAGGCGCCGTAACCATTGATCTGCGACAGGTATTTCTTGTCCAGCAGGTTGTTGAGGTTGGCCTGCACGCTGAACTCCGGCGAGATGCGGTAGCGCACGAAGGCGCTGACCAGCGCATAGCCGCTCTGCTCGATGCGGCCATAGGCCGGCACCGTGTAGTAGATGCGGTTCTGCCAGTTGGCGCCGCCGCCGACGGTCAGTTCCTGCAGCGACTGCGGGGTGTAGCTGGTGAACAGCTTCAACGCGGTCTGCGGCAGGTTGGTGTTGATGTCGCTGCCGTTGATGTCCTTGGCCACGTAGCGCGATGCGCCGAAGGTGGCATTCCAGCCCGGTGCCAGCTCGCCGTTCACTTCGAACTCGAAGCCGCGGCTGACGGTGCCCCGCGCGGCAATCGAAGCGAGTTCGCCGGGCCGGCCGATGATCGGTTCATTGGTGGCCTGGGCGACGTTGTCCTGCTCGATGCGGAAGACCGCCAGCGAGGCATTCAGGCGATTGTCGAACCAGGCGGCCTTGACGCCCACTTCGTAGCTCTTGCCATCCACCGGATCGAGGTAGCGATCGTTGCGGTCGCGCGCGGTCTGTGGCTGGAAGATTTCGGTATAGCTGGTGTAGGCAGACCAGGTGTCGTTGATGTCGTACACCAGGCCGGCGTAGGGCGTGGTCACCTTGTGTTCGCGGTCATCGTTCTCGCCTTCGCTCTTCCAGTCGGTGTAGCGCGCACCGAGAATCAGCTTCAGCGGATCGGCCAGCGTCAGGCGGGTGGCGAGGTAGCCGGCCTTCTGGGTGATGGTGCCGCGGCTGGCCAGCGCCAGCGGGTTCCAGTTGGGCTGGCTGATGTTGCCGGTCCAGTTGAAGTAGCTGGCAAACGGATCCCACGGCAGGTAGGCGCCGCCCACCTGGTAGTCGCCGTAGTTGGCGTACTCACGCTTGTTGTAGCTCAGGCCGGCCATGAACTGGTGTTCGCGGCCGAACAGGCGGAACGGACCATCCACGTAGCCATCGACGGCGTTGACCTTGCGCTCGGTGTTGTAGAAGCCGGCCGACGGCGAGATGCCAGCACCGGTGGTCTTGTTGAAGTTGGAGGCCCCGGTGACCCAGTTGTTGTAGGCCGGATAGAACAGCTTGTCGTCGGCCTTGGTCTCGTCGTGGGTGGCGCCGATCTTGAACTTCCAGCCGTTGCTGAAGGCATGCTGCAGCGTGGCGAAGGCACGCTTGCTGGTGGTGTCCCAGTAGGTCCAGTCCGGGCTGGCATTGAAGGACTCGTCATACGGCGTACGGCTTCCGTCCGAGTACAGCATCGGGAAGCCGCCCCAGGTGGCGCCATTGGCACGCTTCTGCTGGTAGTCGTAGCCCACGCTCAGCTGGGTGTCCGGGGTCAGGTCGGCATCGATGACCGCGTAGCCCAGCGTCTTGCGCTGGTTGTAGCGGTCCATCTGGCCGTCGGTATCCAGGTAGCTGCCGATGACGCGGCCACGCACGGTACCGCTGGCATTGAGCGCGCTGCCCACGTCCACGGTGGTGCGGGTGCGGCCCCAGCTGCCCACGTTCACCGAGACGCTGCCGGTCAGTTCGGCGCTGTCGGCATGCTTGCGGATCAGGTTCACCGATGCCGACGGATTGCCGGCACCACTGAGCAGGCCGGTGGCACCGCGCACCACTTCCACGCGGTCGTACAGGGCCAGATCGAGGCCGGAATCACCGTAGCTCCAGTTCTGCACCATCTGCGTCGGCAGGCCATCGAACTGGTAGGCATCGATGTAGAACCCGCGCGCGTAGAACTCGGTGCGCTCGCTGTCGGACTGGGTGCTGGTCACGCCGGTGGTGTTGGCCAGCACGTCGATGATGTCGTCCAGCTTCTGGTCTTCGATGCGCTGGTGGCTGATGATGCTGATCGACTGCGGGATCTCGCGCGGTGCCAGGTCGAAACGGGTACCGGCGGAGGTGCGGCGCACCGAATAGCCTTCGGCGCGCTCGCCCTTGACCACGACCTTGTCGAGGGTGGTCGGGTCGGCGGCAGCGTCGGCGAAGGCGGCCGGAGCGATGGCCAGGCTGAGGGCGGACAGCACCGCCGCGGACAGGCGATGGGGCAGAACGGGGGAGGTCGAACGGATCATTGGGGTTCCTGGACGGGCACGTGCGTGCGTCCGACCGGCTTCCCGGATGGTCTGGCGCCGCGGCTGGTGGGGATCTCACGCCGCTGGCGGAACCCTGCGTTCAGGGCGGTGGCTGGGCAATGCGAGCACGGACGAACCGTCCTGGCCGTCCGCAAAACGCAAATAGCGTAATGGGAATTGTTTTCGTTTACAAATGGGCGAGGGCGGTGCGCATGCTATCGCGGCCGATCTAGTCCTGCGGTGGCAGGCGTTCGGCCTGGACCTTCATGCGCGGCCGTTCCCCCTCGATGCCGACGGCGTATTCGACGGTGATCACTACGTCCGCGTCGAGTCCGCGCACATCCAGGGACTGCACCTTCCCGGTCACGTATTCCGGGAACAGCCGTTCCGAGCCGGCGTAGTTCGTCCCGGGGGCCAGGCAGGCCAGGGTGCGCTGGATGTTGATCGTGGCGAATTCGGTGGACGTATTGGGCAGCAGCCAATCGCAGAACTGCCTGCCCGCAGGGGTGCCGCCATGCGTGCAGTGCTTGCTGAAGCTGCTCCAGTCGCTGACCAGTTCAATCGCCGGCTGGGTGCCGAGCGAGGCGCTGTTGGCGAAGGCAAGAAGATGCGCACACAACGGGTCGTGGCGTGCCTGCAGGGTACTGCAGCCGGTGGCCAGCAGCACAAGGGCCACCAACGGCGCGGTGGTGCGAAGGCGGGTCATCGGTGTGCTTTCCCTGTCACTGCGCTTGATGATGCGTCTGGCCGGGCGTGGCGTCGAGCCTGGTCGACCAAAGGGTCAGCGCAGCAGCGGCAGCGGGTCGCGCGCGCCTTCGGCGCCGTAGATGCCCCAGTGCAGGTGCGGCGGCGTGCCCTTGGCGTTGCCGCTGTCGCCGACATGGCCGAGCAGGTCGCCGGGCCGGACCACCTGGCCGCGTGCCAGACCGTCGGCCCAGCTTTCCAGATGCGCGTAGTAGTAGCGTTCCCGTCCCGGCCCGATCACCCAGACCTGGCGGCCGCCAAGCCCGCGTTCGCTGACATCGGCGACGACGCCGGGCGTGGCGCTGCGCACCGGCGTACCGCGCCTGGCGAAGATGTCGATGCCGGCGTGGGAACGATCACGACCCCGTGGCGCGCCGAACGTATCGGCGATCTGCCTTGGGCGCACGCCCTGCACCGGCACCGGCAGCTCGGTGGCGGCGGGCATCCGTGCCAGTGACCACAGCATTCTTGGCGCGGCCGCCCACGGGCTGTTCCACAGCGCCAGGGCTGCAACGATGGCAATGGCCAGGAACAGGCCGCGCAGCAGCCAGTGGCGCAGGCGATGTGCAGGGGAGGTGGTTGTGCTCATGGCTTCGGACTGTAGCGTCGAGCCACGCTCGACGGCTGTTGCTTTGCGGTCAAAGGGGAGTCGTCAAAGGGCAGTCGAGCAAGCTCGACTCTACAGGGGCGGTAGCAGCGGCACTTCGAAACTCCGCTTCAGCGTCCCCAGTGCCACCGAGGTCCGGAACCGCTCGATGTTGTCATCACCGCCGAACAGGCGCTCGGTGATCGCCTCGTATTCTTCCATCGACGCCGCTGAAAGCAGCAGCAGGAAGTCGCCGTCGCCGGTGATCGAGTAGCACTGCTGCACGGCAGGGTCGTCCTGCACGCGACGCTTGAACGGCGCCACGCGCTCGCGCTGCTCGCTGACCACGCGCACCTCGACGATGATGGTCAGTGGTCGCCCGACCTTGGCTGCGGCGACCACCGCCACGTTGGCCGCGATCACGCCGCTGTCCTGCAGGCGCTTGATCCGGCGTTGCACGGCCGGGGTGGACAGGTGCACGGCCTCGGCGATTTCGCGCTGCGGCAGGGTGTTGTCCCGCTGCAGCAGGTCGAGGATGGCGCGGTCGAAACTGTCGAGCACGGGGGCGATGGCCATGGCGAGCAGAAATTGCACGAACGGGCTGTCAATTGAGCCAAGTGCTCGGCGTGGGCGCAATAGACTTTGCCCATGCAGACCTCACGATTCGCGCCGATGTTGCCGGCGCTGGCGGTGCTGGGCTCGGTCACCTCGCTGGCCATCGGCACCTCCTACGCAAAACACCTGTTTCCGCTGATCGGCGCCCAGGGCACCAGCGCGCTGCGCGTGGGCTTCTCGGCGCTGTTGCTGCTGCTGTTCTGGCGGCCGTGGCGCTGGAAAACCACGCGTGTGGATGCGATCACCATCCTGCGCTACGGGTTCACCCTGGGCCTGATGAACCTGCTGTTCTACATGGCCCTGCGCACGATTCCCTTCGGCATCGCGGTGGCCATTGAATTCACCGGGCCGTTGACGGTGGCGATGCTGTCATCACGACGACCGATCGACTTCGTCTGGGTAGGTTGCGCGGTGGTGGGGTTGTTGCTGTTGCTGCCGTTGGGGGGCGGCCCGGCGCTGGACCCGGCCGGTGTGCTGTATGCAATGGGTGCGGCGGCGTGCTGGGGCCTGTACATCGTGTTCGGCAAGCGCGCCGGCCACCTGCACGCCGGGCATTCGGTGTCGCTGGGGCTGCTGGCGGCGTCGCTGGTGGTGGTGCCGGTGGGCGTGGTGCATGCCGGTGCGGCGCTGCTCGATCCGAAGATCCTGGCGGCGGGGCTGCTGGTGGCGCTGGTATCCAGTGCGATCCCGATGTCGCTGGAAATGATGGCGCTCAAGCGCCTGCCCAAGGAGACCTTCGGCATCCTGATCAGCATGGAACCGGCGGTGGCCGCGCTGTGGGCGATGCTGCTGCTGCACGAGCACCTGCATGGGCTGCAGTGGCTGGCGATAGGCTGCACCGTGCTGGCCTCGGTGGGCAGCACGATGACCGCGCGAAGGCTGAAGGTGCCGGTCACCGCATGAAAAAGGGGACGGAGGGGATTAAGTCGTTTGTGCCACAAACGACTTAATCCCCTCCGTCCCCTTTTTCAGCGCAGGGCGTCGGCCGGGACGTCGATCGCCATCGCCAGGGCGAGGTGGTCGGAGAACGCGGCCGGTACGGCTTCCACGGTGCGGGTCTGCAGCCCGCTGCTGACCAGGATGTGGTCGATGGCGCGGTCGGGGCGCCAGCTGGGGAAGGTCGGTACGATGCAGCCGGGCGGCTGCAGCCGGGTCTTCTGGTACAGCACCTGCATTTCCGGGCGTTCGGCCAGGCAGTTGAAATCGCCCATCAGCACCGCGTTGGGGTGGTCGGACAGCAGCTCGGCGATGAAACCCAGCTGCGACATCCGCGAGCCCGCGCCAAGTGACAGATGCGCCACCGCCACCGCCAGGCCGTCGGTACCGTCGCCGAACTTGGCCAGCAGCACGCCACGCCCGCCGATGCGGCCGGGCAGGGCGTGGTCCTGCACTTCCACCGGTTCCAGCTTGCTCAGCAAGCCGTTGGCGCTGGAGGCGACCCCGCCCATGCGCCGGTTCGGCTGGTGGCTCCAGTAATTGAAGCCGGCGCGCTGGGCCAGGTAATGGGTCTGGTTGGTGAAGCCCGAGCGCAGGCTGCCCGGGTCGGCCTCCTGCAGGCCGACGATGTCATGTTCGCGCGCCAAGGTGGCAATCGCGTCAAGGCTGCTGCGCTTGCGACCCGCCGGCAGCGCATGTGACCAGCTGCGGGTCACATAGTCGCTGTAGCGGCGGGTACTTGAGCCGGCCTGGATGTTGGCCGTCAGCAAGCGCAGGGTCCGTGTACGGGGGGAATTCACGGCCGGGGAAAACGTCTCTTGGATCAGTGAGCCTGGGCCGCACCGCGTTCGCGGGCGATCAGGTGGTCGGCAATGCGCAGCATGTCCGGGAAGCTCTTGCCCTTCACCAGGTACTTGCCATTGACGATGATCGACGGCGTGCCGCTGATCTGGCTGCGCTGGGCGAACTGCTTGGCCGAGTTGGTCTTGGCGTTCACCGCGAAGCTGCCCATGGTGGCGGCGAACTGCTTCGGATCCACGCCATAGGCGCCGTAGAACTTGGCGATGTCGTCCACCGAGTCACGGCCGCGCTCGCCCTTCAGGGTCTTCTGCGAGTGGATGGCGGCGTACAGCGCTTCGTGGGTCTTCTCCTGCACGCCCAGGGTCTGCGCGGCGTAGAAGGCACGGGCGTAGTCATCCCAGGTGCCGCCGAACATGGCCGGCACGTAGACGAAGTTCACGTCGCTCGGCAGGCCGGCCTTCCACGGGCCGACCAGCGGCTGGAACGCGGCACAGGCCGGGCAGACGTAGCCGAAGATCTCGGTCACTTCGATCTTGCCGGCGGCCGGCTGGAACGGCTGGCCGTTCGGGATGACCTGGTAATCGGCGCCTTCCACCGGGGCCGGGCCGGTCAGCGCGGCGGTGGTCGGGGCCGGAGCGGCCGCCGGAGCGGCTTCGGCCGCAGCCTTGTCGCCTTCGGCAGCGGCCGGGGCAGCGCCCTCGGCGCCCGCCGCCGGAGTCGCCGGCTCGGTGCTGGCCGGAGCCGGTGCCGGTTCGGCCGGAGCCGCGGTGGTGTTGGCGCTGCCGTCATCGGCCTTGCAGGCGGCCAGGATCGGCAGCAGCGCTGCGAGGGCGAGGGCGGCGAAACGGGTCTTCATGGAAACGTCTCCAGCATCTGGAATGGTGGGGCCGGCGTCAGGCACCGGCCAGAGGGAAATGATGACACGCGGCGGCGACAGCGCCGTGTCGATGGTGGGTGTTGGTTCAGCGGCCGCGGGCCGCGCGGGCCTGGGCGATCAGTGCAGAGGCGATGCGCAGCTGGTCGTCGAAGCTGTTGCCACGCACCAGGTACTGGCCGTTGATGATGATGGCCGGGGTGCCCGGCACCTTGGTGCGCTGGGCGAACGCGCGGGCGGCATCGACCTTCTTCTGCACGGCCTCGCCCCGCAGCGCCTGCAGGTAACGGTCCGGGGCCACGCCGTAGGCTTTGTAGAAGTTGGCGAGCTCATCGGCCGAGATGTTCTGCATCGGCAGCGCGCCGTCCTGGTGCAGTGCCTTGAACACGGCGGCATGGCTGCGCTTGGCCACGCCCACTTCGTCAGCGGCGTAGTAGGCCAGGGCCCAGGCATCCCAGGCGCCGCCGAAGGCGGCCGGCACCGGGGTGAAGCGCACGTCGGCCGGCAGCTTGGCGGCCCAGGCCTCCAGCTGCGGCTCGAAATGGGCGCAGTGCGGGCAGGTGTAGCCGAAGACCTCGACCACTTCGATCTTCCCGGCCAGCGGCTGGAACGGGCCCGGCTGGGCGATACGTTCGTAGTCTTTGCCTTCCACCAGCGGTGCGTTGGCAGGGGCGGCGGCACTGGCGGCCAGCGGCAGCAGGACCAGCAGGGACAACAGCAGGCGGGGAATCAACCTCATCGACACGCATCTCCGTTGAAAAAAGCAACGCCGGCGCGGTCGCCGGCGTGAAGGAAACATACCGCAGGCAGGGGCCGCGGTGGCGGCCCGGGCCGACCAGTGGTGGTCAGGGGGCGGCAGCCGGTTGCGTTGGCGTGGCCGCAGCGGCCAGGTCGTCGGCCTTGTTGTGCAGGCCCTGCAGGTAGCTCGACAGCGCCTGCACCTCCTGTTCGCTCAGCTTCTGCGCGACCGTGGCCATGATCTGGAAATGGGTCTTGTCGGTCTCATGGGTCTGCCCGGCCTGGTACTCCTGCAGGCGTCGCGCGACATAACTGGCGTGCTGGCCACCGAGATGCGGATAGGCGGGCCCCGGATTGCCCGCGCCGCTGGGGCCGTGGCAGGCCATGCAGGCCGGCAGGCCGCGCTTGGCGTCGCCACCGCGGTACAGCTGCTGGCCGATCTCGTAGAACTTCATGCCCTTGTAAGGGCCGTCGGTGACCGCGGTGTCGTCGGCGATGCCGGCCGTGGCCTTCTGGGTGGCGAAGTAGGCGCCGATGTCGCGCATGTCCTGCGGCGTAAGGTTCTGCACGAACGGCACCATCGCCACCGCCGCGCCGGAACTGCGCTGGCCATTGGCGATCAGGGCCATCTGCTGGGCCACGTAGCGTTCGCTCTGGCCGGCGATGGACGGGTACATCTCCACCGTGGCGTTGCCGTCGGCGCCGTGGCAGGCCGCGCAGGCCGAGGCCTTGGTCTGGCCAGCCTTGGCATCGCCCCAGTGGGTCTTGCTGAAATCCACCTCCAGCGAGGCGGTGTTGATCGGCCCGTTGTCGGGCAGCGGGGTCAACGTGGTCTGCGCGAACGCAGCGGCGGCAACGACTACGGCAGTGGCAAGGGCGGATACGGCAAGAACGCGAGCGTGGCGCATGCTAAAGCTCCGTATGGACCGGGCCGGGCGGTGGCCGCCGGCATCGCCCGGATTATCAACGGCGTTTCCGCGCACGGTCAACGCAGCAGTGCAGCAAAATGCCCGCAACGGCCGCCGGCACGGGCGCGCGGCGCCGCAACATGCGATCCTAGGCACATGTCATTGCTCATCGAACGCGCCCGTTACCACCTCTCGGCCCACAACGTGCGGCAGCTGCCGCCCGATGAGGGCGCCGAAGTGGCCTTCGCCGGTCGCTCCAACGCCGGCAAGTCCAGCGCCCTCAACGCGCTGACCCGCCAGAACGCCCTGGCCCGCGTGTCAAAGACCCCCGGCCGCACCCAGCAGCTGGTGTTCTTCCAGATCACCCCGGACGCCCACCTGGTCGATCTGCCCGGTTACGGCTACGCCAAGGTGCCGCTGGACCTGCAGGCGCACTGGCAGGCCTTCATCGACCGGTACTTCCGCACCCGCGAAGCCCTGAAGGGCCTGGTGGTGGTGATGGATATCCGCCACCCGCTGAAGGATTACGACCGGCAGATGCTGTCCTACGCGGTGCAGCGCGGCATGCCGGCGCACGCACTGTTGACCAAGGCCGACAAGCTCAGCCGCAGCCAGCAGATGCAGACCCTGCAGAAGGTGCGCAAGGAGCTGCACTCGGCCTACGGCGACAGCGTCAGCGTGCAGGTGTTCTCCGGCGAGGACCGTACCGGCGTGGACGAGGCCCGCGCCGTGATCGGCGGCTGGCTGGGGCTGGAATAAGCATTCCCCCGTCGCCCGGCTGGCAGCCGGGCGCTACCCGATCGGGTGGGTGCCGACCTTGGTCGGCACCCCCTCACAACGGCGAATACTCCGCCGGCACCCACGCATAGGCCTGGCCTTCGCTGCGCACATGGCCCAGGCCCGGGAACGGCAGGTGCGCACCGGCCACCCACCAACCGTTGGCGGTGGCCTGCTGCAGCAGGCCGCGACGGCTGGCCGTGGCCGCCTTGCGGTCCGAATCGGCCTCGAACGCGGCCTCCGGGTGCGCGAACTGCACCGCGTGGAAGTGCAGCACATCGCCCCACACCAGCAGTGACTGGCCCTGGCTGTCGAATCGGTAGGAGACATGGCCAGGCGTATGGCCATGGGTGTCCATCGCCACCGCGCCACCGGGCAGGGCATCGCCGGGGCTGAAGGTGCGCAGGTGGCCGCTGGCCTGATAGGGCGCTACCGCGTTGCGCGCCAGCGGGAAGGCGAAGCGCACGCCCTTCGGCGCGGTGGCCTCGCTGGCCGGGTTGAGCCAGTAGTCGGCATCGGCCCTGGACAGCCACACGGTGGCATTCGGGTAGGCCGGCTTGCCCTGCGCGTCGAGTACGCCGCACAGGTGGTCCGGATGGGCATGGGTCAGCAGCACCTCGTCCACCTCGGCCGGGTCCACGCCGGAGGCGCGCAGGTTGCCCAGCACCTGGCCCAGGCCGGGGCCGAAGCACTGCGCGGTGCCGGTGTCGACCAGGGTCAGGTGGTTGCCCTGGCGCACCAGGAAGGCGTTGATGGCGGTCTGCAGGCCCTTCTTGTCTTCCGGTACGTAGCGGCCTTCCAACAGGCGGCTGACCAGCGTTGGCGGTACGTCCACCACTTCCTGCCGGCCGAGTGCGACCACGCCATCGAACAGGGCGGTGACCTGCAACGCACCGATGCGCTGATGGTAGACGCCGGGCACCTGCCGGGTGGGAGCGGGCGAGCTGGCTTCGGCCAGCGCGGCCAGCGGCAGGGCGGACAGGGCCAGCAGCAGGGCGCTACGCAGGGGCAGGTGATGCAGGGTCATGGCAGTTCTCGGTGGATGACGGGCGGTTCCGTTGCCGGACAGCGTGCCGTGGCCAGCGTGTGCGCGGCGCTCAAAGCAGTGCGCGGAATGCTCAGGGAGGGGTGTTGCCTGCAGGGCTGCGCCCTGCACCCGCTGCAGGCAACAGCAACAGCAAAAGCAACAGCAACAGCCGAAGCAACGGCGGGCTTCCTGTGGGGAGGCGGGGTGGGTCCGGTTGCGGGAGACGCCGTAAACCCATCCCTGGGGGCTTGGCCGCGGCATCCATGCCGCGGACACTCCCGCAACCGGACCCACCCCGCCTTCGACAGATTTCTGCGATCTGTCGGAACGGCGTTCTGCTCTGGTGGGCGTCGACCTTGGTCGACACGGTAGATCTGACCCAAATTTGATTATCGATATCCGACAGATGTGTCGACCAAGGTCGACACCTACCAACAGCACACGGAATCTGTCAGAGGCGGGGCGGTGTGGGTGGGCAGGACCGTTGGCGCCATGGATGGCGCCATCGAGCCCCCATGGATGGGTTTACGGCGTGTCCTGACCACCCACACCGCCCCGCCATCCCACGGAATGCATGGCTGTTGCTTTGGCTGTTGCTGTTGCCTCGGCGGGTGCAGGGCGCAGCCCTGCCGAACCCCCTTAAATGTCTGTGGGAGCCAGTCCGTACTGTTCGGCGAAGCGCTTGCTGAAACTGGCCGCAGACCGGTAGCCCGCGCGTGCGGCGACGGTCTTCAGCGGCAGGTCGGTGGTGTAGAGCAGCTGCATGCCATGCGCCAACCGTGCCTCGGTCAGCAGCTGGCGCAGGCTGGTGTGCTCGGCGGCAAGGCGGCGGCGCAGGGTCGCGCCACTCAGCGCGAACTGTTCTTCCACATCCCGCGATTGCCAGTCGCGTGCCGGTTCGGCGGCAATGCGGTCGCGGATCTGTTCGCCCAGGCTCGGTGCCTGTGGCAGCAGCAGGTTGCCATGGCCCTGCCGGCACAAGGTCAGCACCAGCGAGGCCAGGGCCAGGCGTGCGTCGCTGTAACGGCCGTCCTGCAGCGACTGTCGCCACTGGCGCAGCACCGCACCGTGTTCGATCAATGGCAACCGCGCCATCGCCGGGCCCGCACTGGGCAGTTCCTCGTTCCACAGCGTGCGCGCTGCCGCCAGCACTTCGGCACACAGCGGCACGATCGCGCTGAGGTAGCGGCCACTGTGCGGATCGGGGCTGTTGACCACGTCGATGCGGCAGCGCTGGGTCAGCAGCAGGATGTCGCCGGGGAAGAATTCCAGCGACTGGTGTGCGGTGCGCACCTGCTTGCGGCCTTCCAGCAGGATCGCGAACTGCGGTTGCGGAATCTCCACCGAACTGGCGCCATGCTCGCGGCGTGCGGTGATGCAGGCATAGCCTTCGGCGCGTTCGCAGCCGGCCAGGCCGGTCATCTCGGCCAGCAGGGCGGTGGCGGCGGGCAGCATGGCGGTCATGACACGTGCGCGCCCAGCAGGCGGCCGACAGCGGCGGCGGCGGCCATCGCCAACGCGCCCCAGAACATCACCCGGACAGCGCCGCGCACGGGCGGCGCACCACCGGCCTGCGCCGCCATCGCGCCGGTCAGGCACAGACCGAGCAGGGTGCTGGCGGTGGTGATCATCGCAACCTTGTCGACCGGCGCGAGCAGGGCGGTCAGCACCGGCAGCGCGGCGCCGCAGGTGAACGCCCCGGCCGAGGCCAGCGCGGCCTGCAGTGGGCGGGCACGCAGGGTGTCGGTAATGCCCAGTTCGTCGCGGGCGTGGGCGCCCAGCGCGTCGTGGGCGGTGAGCTGCTCGGCGACCTGCCGCGCCAGCGCCGGGTCCAGGCCGCGGTGGCGGTAGATTGCACTCAGCTCTTCCAGTTCACTGTGCGGGTCTTCGTGCAATTCACGTTTCTCGGCCGCCAGGTCGGCTGCTTCGGTGTCGGCCTGGGTCTGTACCGAGACATACTCGCCGGCGGCCATCGACATCGCGCCGGCCACGGTGCCGGCCACGCCCGTCGCCAGCAGGGTGCTGGCCGAGGCGCCGCTGGCGGCCACGCCGACCACCAGCCCGGCCACCGAGACAATGCCGTCGTTGGCCCCCAGCACAGCGGCACGCAACCAGCCGACACGCTCGGAGCGGTGCAGTTCGGGGTGTCGTGAATGGCGACTCATGGCCGTGAGTGTACGAGGGTCAAGAGGGCGTCGGTAGGATGCTGAAACCCGTCACCGTCGCATGACGTGACGGAGTGCCACGCTATAGTGCGCCCTTGCGATGGAAGGCCTCCAGCCCCACATCCCCCGCCACAGTCCAGCGAGCCTTCCCCTTGTCGAGCCCCAGCCACGTCGCCGATACACCCATTACCGACCGCTCGCAGCTGGTGGAGGTGATCGCCTCCGGCGAGAAGCCCCGCACGCAGTGGCGCATCGGCACCGAGCACGAGAAGTTCGGGTTCCGCCTGG
The DNA here is from genome assembly GCF_001274595.1 of Stenotrophomonas maltophilia. GTDB lineage: Bacteria > Pseudomonadota > Gammaproteobacteria > Xanthomonadales > Xanthomonadaceae > Stenotrophomonas > Stenotrophomonas forensis. The sequence continues at coordinate 4,029,624 of NZ_CP011010.1, read as the reverse complement.
ATGACCTGCGCCCGCCGACCTTCGACGGCGAGCGCGGCATCGAAGCGCTGCTCAACGGCCTGGTCCGCTTCGGCTGGGAGCCGGTGCAGGAAAACGGCAACACCATTGCCCTGCTGCGCGACGGCGCCTCGGTGACGCTGGAACCGGCCGGCCAGCTGGAACTGTCCGGCGCGGCGCTGGAGACCATCCACCAGACCTGCGTGGAAACCGGCACCCATCTGAACGAAGTGGCGCAGGTGGCCGGCGAACTGCAGCTGGGCTTTCTCGGCATGGGCTTCCAGCCGAAGTGGAAGCGCGATGAAATGCCGTGGATGCCGAAGGGCCGCTACAAGATCATGCGTTCGTACATGCCCAAGGTCGGCTCGCTGGGCCTGGACATGATGACCCGCACCTGCACCGTGCAGGTGAACCTGGACTACGCCACCGAAGCGGACATGGTGAAGAAGTTCCGCGTGTCGTTGGCGCTGCAGCCGATCGCCACCGCGCTGTTCGCCGATTCGCCGTTCACCGAAGGCCAGCCGAACGGCTACCTGAGCTACCGCTCGCACATCTGGACCGATACCGACGCCGACCGTACCGGCATGCTCGACTTCGTGTTCGAGGACGGCTTCGGCTACGAGCGCTATGTCGACTATCTGCTCGACGTGCCGATGTATTTCTCCTACCGCGATGGCATCTACCACGACGCCAGCGGGCAGAGCTTCCGCGACTTCATGCAGGGCAAGCTGCCGGTATTGCCGGGCGCGTTGCCGACCCTGCGCGACTGGTCGGACCACATGACCACCGCGTTCCCGGAAGTGCGCCTGAAGAAGTACCTGGAAATGCGCGGCGCCGATGGTGGCCCGTGGAGCCGCCTGTGTGCGCTGCCGGCGTTCTGGGTCGGCCTGCTGTATGACGACACCGCGCTGGATGCCGCCTGGGACCTGGTGCGTGACTTCACCCTGGCCGAGCGTCATGCGCTGCGCGACGGTGTGCCGAAGCATGCGATGAACCTGCCGTTCCGTGCTGGCAGCGTGCGTGACCTGGCCCGCGAAGCGGTGAAGATTTCGGTGGAAGGTCTCAAGCGCCGCGGCGCTCGCAATGCCGACGGCCAGGACGAGAGCAAGTTCCTGGACGTGCTGCAGGAAATCGTTGAATCCGGGCTGACCCCGGCCGAGCGCAAGCTGGCGCTGTTCCATGGCCGCTGGCACGGCGATGTGGATCCGGTGTTCCGCGAGTTCGCGTACTGAGTGATTACGGTGGCCGCCGGGCATGGCCCGGCGCTACCGCTGAAGGCTGTCAGCCTCGCTTGCCGTCGCGTCGTGGGCTCAGGTAGATCCAGCCCAGCCGTGCCACCCACGGGGCCAATGCCAGCAGCCAACCGATGGCGGCAGCGAAATGCCCGGCGTAGGCGTCGGGCATCAGCTCGGCAATGATGCGCATGATCGCCACCGCCTGCAGCGCGACAAACGCAAACCAGGCCACTGCCGGCATCACCAGCGGCCGTCCGGAATGGCCCTGGGTGACCCGGGTCACCATCGCTACCAGCAGGCTGCCGAACAGGCCCACGGCGAGTGCGTGCAGCGGTGCGCGGCCGAGCAGCTGCAGATGGCCGAGCATTTGACCGATGTCCTGCAGCAGATAAAGCGCGAAGCTGATCGGCAGCCACGCCAGCGCCAGAAACAGGGCTGCGAGCAGCCCGGGCATCGGCCCGCGTGGCCACCAGTGCCACAGCGCCTGCAGCGCCAGCGCCAGCAGCGGTGCGTCGGCCACCCACAATGCGTTGTCGATCTGCAATGCGGTCAACAGCAGGCGCAGCATCAGCAGTGCCCACATCGCGGCCAACCAGCGCAGCGGGCGCCACGGCACGTAGCCCTCCACCACGTTGTTGGCGAAGAACGGGATCATCCGGTGGGCGACAGTGAGGTAGACCGGCAGCAGCAGGCCGAACGTGCCAAGTGCCACATTGACCGGCATCAGCGTGGCGTGGCCCTGCACCACCGCCATGAACAGCAGCAACCCCAGCCACCCCAGCAGCAGTGCGGCATAGCAGGCATGAGCATGCCAGTTGCGGTTGGGGCCGGCGGCCTTGAGCACGCGTCCCAGCACGATCAGTCCAGCGCTCCAGCCGGCCAGTGCCAGCAGCAGGCCGGGCCACAGCCCGGGTGCCCACCCGCAGGCGGCGGCAACCAGCAGCGCCTGCCCGCCAAACAAGCCGATGCCGACAGGCGCATAGCGGCTGCGTGGCAGCTCGGGTTGCCCCATCCAGCGCGGGAACACGGTGAGCAGGAAGCCGAAAATGAAGCTGGGCAGCACCAGGTACTGCATCAGCAGCGCATGCAGCCAGGCCGGTGGTAGCGGCGGTGGCGGCGGTGTCCACAATCCGCGCAATGCGCCCAGCCACAACGCCCACCACAGCATCGCCAGCAGCAGGTTGCTGGCGCCGATGAAGAACAGCAGACGGTGCGGCGCACGCATCAGCATTGCAGGGGAGGGCAGGCGGGCCATGCGGGAAGTCTGCGCCCGGGCGGTGGCCGCCTTCTTGACCTTCGTCATGCCCAATGCAGGACCAGAAAAAACCCCGGCATTGCCGGGGTTTTTCATTTTTGCATCTGCCTTGGATCAGGCGGCGTTCTTCATCGTCGCCATGTCGATCACGAAGCGGTAGCGCACATCGTTCTTCGCCATGCGCTCCCAGGCCTCGTTGACGTTCTTGATGTCGATCATCTCGACATCGCTGACGATGCCGTGCTCGGCACAGAAGTCCATCATCTCCTGGGTTTCGGCCATGCCGCCGATCGCCGAACCGGTCAGGTGCTTGCGGCCGAAGATCACGCTGCCACCGGTCAGCGGCGGGTCCAGCTCGGTCAGTACGCCGACCAGGCACATGGTCGCCTCGCGCTTGAGCAGGCCCATGTATGGGTTGGTGTCATGGCCGACCGGGATGGTGTTGAGCAGGAAGTCGAAGCTGCCGGCGTGTGCCTTCATCTGTGCAGCGTCGCGCGAGACCAGCACTTCGTCGGCGCCCAGGCGCTTGGCGTCGGCACCCTTTTCCGGCGTGGTGGTGATCATCACCACGTGCGCGCCGAGTGCCTTGGCAAACTTCACACCCATGTGGCCGAGGCCACCGAGGCCGATCACGCCGACCTTCTGGCCCGGGCCGACCTTCCAGTGGCGCAGCGGCGACCAGGTGGTGATGCCGGCACACAGCAGCGGCGCGGCGGCCTTCAGGTCGAGGGTGTCGGACACCTTCACCACGAAGCGCTGCTCGACCACCACGTGGTCGGAATAGCCGCCGTAGGTCGGTGCACCGCTCTGGCGTTCGCGGCCGTTGTAGGTCCAGGTCGCGCCTTCGGCGCAGTACTGCTCCAGGTCGTGCTCGCAGGCGTCGCAGTGGCGGCACGAGTCGACCATGCAGCCGACGCCGGCGTGGTCGCCGACCTTGAAGCGGGTGACGTTGCTGCCGACTTCGGTCACGCGGCCGATGATCTCGTGGCCGGGCACCATCGGGTAGATCGAGCCACCCCAGTCGTCGCGGGCCTGGTGCAGGTCGGAGTGGCAGATGCCGCTGTAGAGGATCTCGATACGGACATCGTCCGGCCCGACCGCGCGGCGTTCGAATTCGTACGGGATCAGCGGGTCGGTATGTGAATGGGCGGCGTAACCACGGGCGAGGGACATGGGGAATCCTTGGCAGGGTTTGTCGAAAGGCGTTTTACAATACGCCCCGCACCCAGCGGCAAGAAGCCCGGATATCGGCATGATTCATCAAGTGAAACTGCACAATCATGGCCACTGACAATCTATCCCACCTGGCCGCGTTCGCGGCGGTCGCCCGTCACCGCAGCTTCCGCCGTGCCGGCGCCGAGCTGGCGCTGTCGACCTCGGCGGTGAGCTATGCGATCCGTGCGCTGGAGGAACGGCTGGGGGTGGGCCTGTTCCACCGCACCACCCGCAGCGTGGCCCTGACCGAGGCCGGGCAGCGCCTGCTGGAACGCTTGCAGCCGGCCCTGGGCCAGGTGCATGACGCGCTGGAAGAGATGAACCAGTTCCGCGCCGCCCCGGCCGGCCTGCTGCGCATCAACGCCACCCGCGCGGCGGTGGCGACCCAGCTGGGGCCGCGGCTTGCGCGCTTCCTGCACGCGCATCCGGACGTGCGGGTGGAGCTGACCGAGAACGATGGCCTGGTCGATATCGTTGCCGAAGGCTACGACGCCGGCGTGCGCCTGCATGAGTTCATCCCCGAGGACATGGTGGCAGTGCCGATGGGGCCGCCGCTGCGCGGGCTGATCGTCGGCGCGCCGGACTACCTGCGGCGACGTCCAGCCCCGCAGCATCCGCGCGATCTTGCTGCGCATGAATGCATCCGCTTCCGCTTCGCCAGTGGCCATCTGTACAAGTGGCAGTTCGAGCGTGGTGGGCAGGCGTTGGAGATCGACGTGCCCGGAAGGCTGACGCTGGGCGAGCAGGGCACCGTGGTCGGCGCGGTGCTTGATGGCATCGGCCTGGCTTACGTGCTGGAAGACACCGCGCGGCCATACATCGACTCGGGGCAGATGGTGGCGGTGCTGGAAGACTGGAGCGAACCGTTCGCCGGTTTCGCGTTGTACTACCCGAAGCAGCGGCAGATGCCGGCGGCGCTGCGTGCGTTCGTGGACATGCTGCGCGAGTGAGTCGCTGCAGGAGTGCCGACCAACGATCGGCACCCACCGGGACAGGGCATTCCTGGATGGCGCCAGGCTACGGCACCTGCAACACCGGCCCCAACAACGCCACGCACTCATGTAGATGCACGTCCACCGGCGCATCCTCGGCCACCACGCCGATCACGCGCTCGCGCAGTGGCTCGGCCACGGCCATCGCCAGGATCAGCCTTGCCGTGCACGGGTGGTCTGCATCGCGCAGCAGCCCGCGCTGCTGCTGCCGCGCCAGCCAGTCGGCCAGCAGCACGCGGCCGCGTTCGATGCCGTTGTGCAGATAGGCCTGCAGCAGCGCGTCCTTGCCGGGGAAGTCGGTGGCGAGCAGGCGGAACACCTGCACTGCCTGCGCCGACAGCGCTTGTGCGCAGACCGCCTGCAGGATCGCGTGCAGCACCGGCAGCACTTCGTCGGCGTTGCGGGCATCACGCTGCAGCTGCGGCGCGAAGCCGTCGGTCCACTCACGCACCGCCAACCCCACCAGTTCCTCGCGGTTGCTGGCATGGCGGTACACGGTCTTCTTCGCTACCCCGGCATGCGCTGCCACCGCTTCGATGGTGGTCGCTTCGTAACCCTGTGCCAGCAGCAGTTCCAGGGTGGCCTGCAGTACCGCATGGCGGACTTCGGCTTCCGGTCGCGCGGGGCGACCGCGGCGACGGGTCGGCGTTGTGGGCTCGGGCAGGGTGGTGCTGTTCATTGCGCCCATCTTACCGCATTGGGTTAATTGCGAAACGTAGAGCGTTTCCGTATTGTCGGGCTTCTCAACCCCGCAGGAGACCCCCCGATGGATACCGCTGTGAACGCTCGCGCCTGGCTGGACCACCACGATCTGCTCGACCCGGCGCCGATGCGTCTGGAGACCGGCATCCAGCGCCGCGAAGACGGCACCCTGCGGGTGGCCGTTCGTACCGATCTGCACGGCTGCAAGGGCCGCATGCTCGACTGGTGGTTCACCTTCTTCGAGACCACCCAGCACATCCGCTGGTGGCATCCGCTCGATCACGTCGAGCATCGCGGCTGGGACGCAGCCTGGCAGCGCGGCCGCAGCTACCATGGCGCCAGCATCCATGCGGTGGAATCGCTGGCCGACATTCCGCCGGTGGCAGCGCGGCTGAAGTTTCATGACCCGCGCACGCTGCTTGCACCCGAGCGCCTGCAGGCGGCGCAGGATGCGGGTGATGTGTCGGCGGTGATCGCCGCACGCATCGGTTTTGGCGATCACGTGCGCCTGGATGCGCATGGCGACCCTTGCGATGGGCAGATGTTGCACGTCGCGCGCGATACGCCGTTCGGCTGCGTGCTGCGCAGCCGATTCGTGCTGGGCCTGGACAGCGCCGAACCGCAGCGCGATGCCAGCGATGCGGTCGGACTGGGCCTGCTCAAGCACTGCTACACGGAGTTCAGCTTCCTCTCGCGCCTGCTGCCGTCGCTGTACTACGGCGAGCGCGCCAACGGCGAGGCGGTGCCGTTGCCGTGGTGACCGGCGCGCCGGTCAGTCAACCAGCGCGTCGTAGCCTTCGCCACTGAACTGGATCAGGCAGAAGCCGTGGCCGAACGGATCGGCCAGTACCGCGATGTGGCCCCAGTGACGCTCGCGCACCGGCTGCTCCAGCGTTGCTCCAGCCGCAACCGCACGCGCCAGCGCGGCCGCGATGTCATCCACCACCCAGTCCAGATGCAGCGGCGTCCAATGGCGCTCGTAGTCGCGCACGTCGCCGTCCTCGGTGGCGGCGCTGCCTTCCTCGTTGTGCAGCAGGTACAGCGGGGTCGGCCCGCCGAGCAGTTCCACGGCGCCCGGGCCAAGGCGGCGGCCGATGCGCAGGCCGAAGGCTGCGGTGTAGAAGGCTTCAGCCGCGGCCAGATCGGGGACGTCGAGATTGACGATGAACGCTGCGGTGGGCGTATCCATAAGCAGGCTCAGTGGATGCGGGCAGGCAGTGTACGCCCGCATCCACGCATGGCGTGGATCTACTGCGCGCGCGGGTAATCGAGATAGCCCGCCTCGCCGCCACCGTAATAGCTGCTGCGGTCCGGAGTGGCCAGTGCGATGTCGTGCTGCAGGCGCTCGACCAGATCCGGGTTGGCGATGAACGGCTGGCCAAACGCGGCCAGATCGATGGTGCCGGCCTCGACCAGCTGCAGGGCGCGCTCGCGGGTCATGCCGCCAGCCAGGATCAGCGTGCCGCCGTAAGACTGCTTGAACTGCTGCAGGAACGCCTCACCCAGCACCGATTCACCCTGTTGCAGATTGTCGTTGAGGTGCACGTAGGCCAGCCCGCGCTTTCCCAGTTCCTCGGCCAGGTACAGATAGGTGGCTTCGTTGTCGGGGTAGAACGGCATGTCGAAGGTGAGGTTGTTCGGGGCCAGCCGCACGCCGATGCGGTGCGCGCCGATGCGTTCGGCCATCGCATCCACCGTCTCCAGGATCAACCGCGCACGGTTCGGCAGCGAGCCGCCGTAGCGGTCCTCGCGCTGGTTGATGAGCGGGTTGAGGAACTGTTCGAACAGGTAGCCGTTGGCGGCATGCAGTTCGATGCCGTCGAAGCCGGCGGCGATCGCGTTGTCGGCACCGCGCACGAAGTCGTCGACGATGCCTGGAATCTCGGCCGTATCCAGCGCACGTGCCGGAGTGGGATCGGCGTGGCCGCGGCTGCCGTCGTCCAGGTACACGAACGAGGTGTTCTTCGGTGCGCTGGCGACCGGGCGGGTGCCGGCGCTGACCGGCTGGCCACCTCCGGGCTGCAGCGAGGCATGCGACATGCGGCCCACGTGCCAGAGCTGGGCGAAGATCGTGCCCTGCGCGGCATGCACCGCCTCGGTGACCTGCTTCCAACCCGCCACCTGTTCGGCCGACCAGATGCCCGGCACGTCGATGTAGCCCTGGCCCTGCGGCGAGACCGGCGTGCCTTCGCTGATGATCAGGCCGGCACTGGCACGCTGCCGGTAGTACTGCGCGGTGAGGTCGTTGGCGACCGACCCGGGGTTGCGGGCACGGGTCATCGGAGCCATCGCGATGCGGTTGCGCAGGGCAGTGCCGGCCAGGTCGAACGGGTGGAACAGGGTGGCGGTCATCTCGGTTATCTCGGTGCGGGGGGAGGGGCGCCAGCGGCGCCATGCACACAGGATGGAGTTGACATGCGGGCGCATAAAGCGCTTCGATTTCCCTTGGTGCGGGACTATTTGTCCCTAATGAGGGATTGAAGATGCTGCCGCTGGAATCCTTGAATGGCCTGGTCACGTTCGTCACCACGGCCCGCTCGGGCAGTTTCACCGAGGCCGCCGATACGCTGGGCATCTCGCGCTCGGCCGTGGGCAAGGCCATCGCCCGGCTGGAAGCGCGGCTGGGCGTGCGCCTGTTCCATCGCACCACGCGGCGCATCGCGCTGACCACCGATGGCGAGGCCTATTACGCTTCGTGTGCGGCCGCGCTGGAAGAGATTTCCGCCGCCGAGGCCTGCCTGGGCTCGGCCGGCCTGCCCAGCGGGCGGCTGCGCATCGACATGCCGTCCTCGTTCGGGCGGCTGGTGGTGCTGCCGGTGCTGTTGCGCCTGTGCCGGCAATACCCGGACCTGCAGCTGACGATGACCTTCACCGATCACTTCGTCGATCCCGTCGAGGAAGGCATCGACCTGCTGATCCGTTTCGGCGGCCTGCACCAGGCCGAGCACCTGGTCGCGCGCCGGCTGGGCCGCCAGCGCCTGGTCACCTGCGCCGCGCCGGCCTACCTGCAGGCGCACGGCGTGCCGGGCAGTGTGGAGGAACTGGCACAGCACCGCAGCATCGTTGGCTTCCGCCACGGGCAGCCGGTAGCGTGGCGCATCGGCAGTGATGATGCCGAAGGAACCTTCATCCCCAACGCGGCCTACCAGCTCAACGACGGCGATGCGGTGATCGACGCCGCCATCGCCGGGCTGGGCATCTGCCAGATGCCGGCGTCGCTGGTACGCCGTCACCTGCAATCCGGCGCGCTGCAATCGGTGCTGGACGCGCACATGCAGCGCCACATCGACATCCACGCGCTGTGGCCGCCAACCCGTCACCTGCGGCCGAAAGTGCGCTACGTGGTGGATGAACTGACCCGGTTGGCGGGTGAGGGGCTGTTCGATTGAGCCGGACGCATCAATAGCTGACGATCCGGGCAGACGTGTCTCCGCCTTCCTGAAGTGCTTCAAGTACATCAATCAGAAGCGCAATCAGATCACGCCCATGTGCAGTGACGAAATAGTTCCCCAAGCTATCAATTTCGGGAGCGATATCGTCTCCCCACGGCGGACGCTGCGCTCGATCGTCGAACGACCAGATGGCATGGGTCGGTGGCATTTCGGCTAGCTCAGTGCGGATGACGTGCATTTCGAACAGCGCGGTGGCCGCATCTGATTTCTGCACGCAGCCGGCATAGAGCTGCTCCATGATGATCGGGAAGCGGCTTCCCCATCCATCCGGTTCCAGATTGCCGCTGATTGTCGAGAAGAACGCATACAGAAAATCGCTGCTGCCGATCTCATCGGTGATGCGCCCGAGTTGGATGCCAATGCCCATTATTTGATTCCAGATGTTGCCCCCGATAGCTTGCCTGACACAGCGTTGGTGGCCGCTGGGTCATTTCAAGCAATTGATTTTGCTTGATTAAAAGCTGCCGTCCCGGAGCTCCAGGAAGCCATTTGCGTCAAGGCAATTGCTTCCATGTATACTATCCTCCAGTATAGTTCAGAGGTGGCCGCGCCATGCCGCACTCCCCCGAAGAGAAAAAGAAGGTGCTGGCCCGCGTGCGCCGCATCCGCGGCCAGTGCGATGCGCTGGACCGCGCGCTGGAAGCCGGTGCCGACTGCGGGCCGGTGCTGCAGCAGATCGCCGCCATCCGGGGCGCGGTCAACGGCCTGATGTCCGAGGTGATGGAGGCGCATCTGCGCGAGGAGTTCGGCCAGCCTGCGGCCTCCGACGAACAACGCGCCGAACGCGTGCGCGACATGAGCGCGTTGATCCGCTCGTACCTGAAGTAAACGACGGCGCAACGTTGCGCCGCGCATCCTGTCATTGCCTGTCTTTGGAGAAGCCACCATGAAGTCCCGTGCCGCCGTCGCCTTTGGTCCCGGCCAGCCGCTGCAGATCGTCGAGATCGACGTCGCCCCGCCGAAGGCCGGCGAAGTGCTGGTCAGGATCACCCACACAGGTGTGTGCCACACCGATGCGTTCACCCTGTCCGGCGACGATCCGGAAGGCCTGTTCCCGGTGGTGCTGGGCCATGAAGGCGCGGGGATCGTGGTGGAGGTGGGCGAGGGCGTGACCAGCGTCAAGCCGGGCGACCACGTGATTCCGCTGTACACCGCCGAGTGTGGCGAGTGCCTGTTCTGCAAGAGCGGCAAGACCAACCTGTGCGTGGCCGTGCGCGCCACCCAGGGCAAGGGCGTGATGCCCGACGGCACCAGCCGCTTCAGCTACAACGGCGAGCCGCTGTACCACTACATGGGCTGCTCGACCTTCAGCGAGTACACCGTGGTGGCCGAGGTTTCGCTGGCGAAGATCAATCCGGACGCGAACCCGGAGCACGTCTGCCTGCTCGGCTGCGGCGTCACCACCGGCATCGGTGCGGTGCACAACACCGCCAAGGTGCAGGAAGGCGACAGCGTGGCGGTGTTCGGCCTCGGCGGCATCGGCCTGGCGGTGATCCAGGGTGCGCGCCAGGCCAAGGCCGGCCGCATCATCGCGGTGGACACCAATCCGTCCAAGTTCGAGCTGGCCCGTGAATTCGGAGCCACCGACTGCATCAACCCGAAAGACTTCGACACGCCCATCCAGCAGGTCATCGTCGAGATGACCACCTGGGGCGTGGACCACAGCTTCGAATGCATCGGCAACGTCAACGTGATGCGCGCGGCGCTGGAATGCGCGCACCGTGGCTGGGGCCAGAGCGTGGTGATCGGCGTGGCCGGTTCTGGGCAGGAAATCTCCACCCGCCCGTTCCAGCTGGTGACCGGCCGCAAGTGGATGGGCACCGCCTTCGGTGGCGTGAAGGGTCGCAGCCAGCTGCCCGGCATGGTCGAGGACGCGATGAAGGGCGATATCGAACTGGCCCCGTTCGTCACCCACACCATGGACCTGGACAAGATCAACGACGCCTTCGACCTGATGCATGAAGGCAAGTCGATCCGTTCGGTGGTCCACTACTGAGCCGCGCCGGGTGGCAGGCTTGAGGGCCTGCCGCCCCTCGGGAGGAACCCATGGAACGCATCGAACACCGCGCCTGCTTCGGTGGCTGGCAGGACGTCTACCGTCATCATTCGACCACGCTGGGCTGCGACATGCAGTTCGCCGTGTACCTGCCGCCACAGGCGGAGACGCAGGCGCTGCCAGTGCTGTATTGGTTGAGCGGGCTGACCTGCACCGAGCAGAACTTCATCACCAAGGCCGGCGCGCAGCGCTATGCGGCCGAGCACGGCGTGATCATCGTTGCGCCCGACACCAGCCCGCGTGGCGATGACGTGGCTGATGCCGAAGGCTACGACCTGGGCAAGGGGGCAGGGTTCTACCTCAACGCCACCCGTGCACCGTGGGCGAAGCATTACCGCATGCACGACTATGTGGCCCAGGAACTGCCGGCGCTGATCGAGGCGAGCTTCCCCGCGACCGGCGCGCGTGCGATCAGTGGCCATTCGATGGGCGGCCACGGTGCACTGGTGATCGCGCTGCGTAATCCGGGGCGCTACCGTAGCGTGTCGGCGTTCTCGCCGATCGTCGCGCCCAGCCATGTGCCATGGGGGCAGAAGGCGTTCCACGCCTACCTGGGCGACAACCCGGCCGACTGGGCGCAGTGGGATACGTGCGCGCTGGTGGCGACGGCCAGTGAGCGCCTGCCCCTGCTGGTCGACCAGGGCGGGGCCGACGAGTTCCTGCAGACCCAGCTGCAGCCCGAGCGCCTGCAGCAGGCCTGCGATGCGGCCGGCCACCCGCTGACCCTGCGCCTGCAGCCCGGCTACGACCACAGCTACTACTTCATCGCCAGCTTCATCGGCGAGCACGTGGCACACCACGCCCGCGCCCTCCAAGGCTGACACCCCCGGAAAAGGGGACGGAGGGGATTAAGTCGCTTTTGCCATTGTGCCGAAAGCGACTTAATCCCCTCCGTCCCCTTTTTTCTGCGCTGGATCACGCCATCGTGGCGCGACGCCGCGCTATCGTGCGCGCATACGGCCTTGCGGATCGGGGGAGGCATGCCGGTAGTGCTGGCGCTGCTGTACGTGCTGTGCCATGGCTTGGTCGTGGCCCTGTGGCCGGGGGCGACCGGCGTGGGCTCCTTCGTTTTCCTGACCGGCGCGCCGCTGCTGGCGGCGATGGCCTGCCTGTGGCGGGCACGTCGCGACCGCGCCGCGCTTGGCTGGCGTGCCACGGCGCTGGCGCTGCTGCTGTGGGCTGGCGGCATGGCCTTCAACATGATCGATGCACTCGGCGCCGGTCGCGCCGATATCACGCCGCAGGCCAGCCTGTTCCTGTACGTGCTGTACGGCGTGCCGCTGGTGTTCATCCTGGCCCGCGCGCGCCGTGAGCGCCTGAGCATCAGCCTGATCGACGCCGCGATGGCGGCGCTGCTGGGCGTGCTGTTCTTCGTGCATACGCAATCGTTCGCCGCCCGTATCGATATCGACGATTCGGCGATGGCCAGCATGCAGCGCATGTTCGATATCCAGAACCTGTGCATCGCCGGGTTCGCGGTGGTGCGCTGGCTGGCCGGTGATGTGCCCGAGCGGCGCGGCTTCTTCCGGGTGCTGGCGCTGTACGCGCTGGCGTACCTGCTGGTGGCCTACTACATCAACCACTACACCTCGGGTGATTCCTTCGGCGCCTACAACGATCTGCTGATCGACCTGCCGTTCCTGCTGCTGGCGTTGCTGGCGTTGAGCCGGGCACCGGTACCGGGCTCGGCGCCGCATCCACGGCTGGCGCGCACCGTGCAGGCTGCGGGGCCGATGATCCTGCCGTTGCTGCTGCTGGTGGTGGGCACGCTGGTGGTCGACCACGCGCGACCGCTGGCGGTCAGTGGCTTCGTGGTGGCCACGCTGGGCTTCGGCCTGCGCAGCATCCTGCTGCAGACCGACCTGATGGAACGCCAGGCCGGCCTGGACCAGCTGGCGCGCCAGGATGGCCTGACCGGGGTTGCCAACCGCCGCGAGTTCGACGCGCTGCTGCTGGCGGAGTGGAACCGCGCACGGCGCAGTGGCAGCCCGCTGGGCCTGCTGCTGGTGGACATCGACCATTTCAAGGCCTTCAACGACCAGCACGGCCATCCGGCTGGCGATCGCTGCCTGCAGGCCGTGGCCGCGGTGTTGAAGGCCATCGCCGGCCGCGCTGGCGACAGCGTGGCGCGCTATGGCGGCGAGGAATTCGCGGTGATCGTGCCTGGAAGCGCGCTGTCGGGCGTGCTGGCGCTGGCCGAACGGCTGCGCGAGGCGGTGGAGGCCCTGCCGCTGCCGGAAGGGTCGGTCAGTATCAGCATCGGCGTGGGCTACCTGCATCCACCGGCCCTGGCCAGTGCCGATCAGTTGCTGGCGGACGCCGATGCCGGCCTGTATGCCGCCAAGCGGGCCGGCCGCAACCAGGTGGTGCTGCACGCGCATGTGCTGGATGACGAAGGCAGCACGCACGGCACGATGGATTGCTGAAGGCCATGGTTCCCGTGGTGCCTGCGCGTGCGCATCATCGCTGCCGCAGCCAGCCGGCCGGATCGAGCAGGCGGAGCCCGACCGGTGACAACGAGCGCTGCCGCAGTGGCAGCTTCGCCGCGTGCACCACGAATGCACAGCGTGCCAGTTGCCGGCGCAACGGCGCCAGCGTGTCGTCGTCGCGGGGGCGTGCGTGCCGCCACTGTGCAATACGCAGCAGGCAGGCCAGCAGGTCCAGTTCGCTGGCGGCGATGAACGGCGAGCCGGACCGCAGCAGATCTATCGGCGCGGCAGGCGTGGCCAGCAGCGGCAGCAGGTTGATGAACGCGCCGCAGCCCTCGGGATCAAGGCCGAGGTCGCTCAACCCGGCCAGCCCATCGGCCCGCAGGTCGGGCTCGCGCAGTTGGCGTATCGCAGCGAGCAGTGCCTGCTCGCCACGACCCAACTGGCGGCCGAATGCCCGGTAGTTGACGCGGGTAGGAAACAAGGGGGAACGGGAGGCCATGGCAGCTAGGGTTGGGGGTCGCGGGTTTCCACCAGCACCGGACAGGGCGCGTGGTCGATGGTCCATTGCCCGATCGAGGGTTCGAACAGGCGTTGCAGGCGGGACAGGTGGCGGTGGCCGATCACGATCAGGTCGCACTTCAGGCGCTTGGCCTGTTCGCTGATGACTTCGCCGGGATCGCCGGAGGGAATCTGCGCGATGGCATCGACGCCGCGTTCGCGCAGTTCGGCCAAGGCTTCGGCCAGCACCGCTTCGGCGCGCGAGCGCTGGCGGGCGGCTTCCGGATACTCGATGCGGTCGGCTTCGCTGGCATCGGCGGCCAGCGCGAATTCGGGATCGAGCACGCACAGCAGGTGCAGGCGACTACGCGGGCCGGCGATGGCCGCGGCGAGGTCCAGCACGCGCGCGTGCTGGGGGCCGCCGTCCAGGGCGACCAGCAGGGTATTGAACATGGATGTCTCCTTGGCAGGCCGGGGATGGTCGCCGATGTCACCGCGCGCACCCATGCCGTGCGGCGCAGGCAATACGTGCATGGCATGCAATCGACTTTTACTTGGAGTGTCGTAGAGTCACTCCATTTATTGGAGACTGCCATGCCCTTGCCCGATCTCAACCTGCTGCTGGCCCTGGATATCCTGCTGGACGAAGGCAGTGTCGCCGGAGCGGCTCGGCGCATGAATCTGAGCGCGCCGGCCATGAGCCGCACCCTGGGGCGGATCCGCGACGCGCTGGGCGACCCGGTGCTGGTACGCGCCGGCCGCGGCCTGGCGCCGACCCCACGCGCGCTGGAACTGCGCGAGCAGGTGCGCGACGTGATCGAGCAGGCCCATCGGGTGTTCAACGAAGGGCGCGAGGTGGACATCCAGACCCTGGAACGTACCTTCAGCATCCGCGCCAACGACGTGTTCATCGGCAGCTACGGCGGCCGCCTGCGGGACGTGTTCCGCGAGCAGGCGCCAGGCTGCACGCTGCGGTTCATGCCCGAAGGCGATACCGACGATGACGCGATGGTGCAGGGCCGGATCGACCTGTATATCAGCACTGCCGGCAAGCACACCCAGGAAACCAAGGTGCAGAACCTGTTCACCACGGCCCTGCTGGGCGCAGCGCGCAAGGATCATCCGCTGTTCGACGGCGATATCACCGCCGAAAGGTTTGCCGCATGCGACCACATCGCCGTCTCGCGGCGCGGCATCGCGCATGGGCCGATCGACGACGAACTGGCACAGCTGGGCCTGCAGCGGCGGGTGGCGATGGTCATCCCCACCTTCCATGGCGCGATCTTTGCTGCAGCCGCCTCGGACCTGGTGCTGCCGCAGATGCCCAGCGTGATGCTCGATCGCATCGCCTACATGGGGCTGCCACTGCGCATGTTCCCGTTGCCGGTGCCGGTACGCACGGTGGCGCTGGTGCAGGCCTGGCACCCGCGCATGGACAACGACCCGGCGCACCGCTGGCTGCGCCGTGCGATCAAGAGCATGTGCGACGCCGACGCTGTGTAATCGTGTGCCGACCAACGGTCGGCACCCACCCAAACCCGTGCGTCCCGCGCACGCCTGGCATCGCATCCACGCCATTTTTCGCAGCAGTGGGCCTGCCTAGACTGCGCTCCCCACATTCACGGAGCGCACGCCATGTCGCTTCACCTGCCGTGCGCCGCACGGATCGGCCCGCGCCCATGAGCGCGATCACCGTGCCACAGGCCCCCGCCGCCCCGCTTGCCCCCGCGTTCGATCGCCGCATCGTGGTCGGATTGTGCGGCGTGCTGCTGGTGGTGCTGCTGTCGGGCTTCAACGAGAACGTCACCAAGGTCGCGCTGGCCGACATCCGCGGTGGGATGGGGTTCAGTGCCGATGACGGCAACTGGATCACCGGCATCTACAGCGCCATGTCGGTCAGCGCGATGGCCTTCGCGCCCTGGTGCGCAGCCACCTTCTCGCTGCGCCGCTTCGGCCTGGTGATGATCGCCGCCTTCATGGTGCTGGGGGTGCTGTGCCCGCTGGCGCCGAACCTGCCGACTTTCCTGCTGCTGCGCGCATTGCAGGGCCTGGCCGGCGGTGCGCTGCCGCCGCTGCTGATGAGCGTGGCGCTGCGCTTCCTGCCGCCGGGCATCAAGCTGTATGGCCTGGCGGGCTACGCGCTCACCGCAACGTTCGGGCCGAGCATGGGCACGCCGCTGGCCGCACTGTGGGTCGAGCACGCCGGTTGGCAGTTCGCGTTCTGGCAGATCGTGCCGTTCTGCGTGGCCGGCATGGTGATGGTCGGCTGGGGCCTGCCGCAGGACCCGATGCGCCTGGAGCGCTTTGCCCAGTTCAACGGCGTGGGCCTGGCCCTGGGGTTGCCGGCACTGGTGATGCTGGTGCTGGGCCTGACCCAGGGCGCGCGCCTGAACTGGTTCGATTCGCCGCTGATCACGGTGCTGCTTGGCGGCGGCACCGGCCTGCTGGTGTTGTTCTTCATCAACGAGTGGTTCCACCCGCTGCCGTTCTTCAAGCTGCAACTGCTGGCCCATCGCAATCTCAGCTATTCGCTGGTCACCTGCGTGGGCGTGCTGTTCGTGCTGCTGGCGGTCATCTCCATCCCCTCCGGCTTTCTCGCCAGTGTGCAGGGCTACCGCCCGCTGCAGACCGCGCCGATGTTGTTGTGGGTGGCGCTGCCGCAGGCCATTGCGTTGCCGCTGGTGGCTGCGCTGATGAACCAGCGTGCGGTGGACTGCCGCTGGGTGCAGGCGGCCGGGCTGCTGCTGCTGGCGGCGGCGTGCTTCCTGGGCGCACACCTGGATGTGCAGTGGAACCGCGACACCTTCCTGTGGGTGCAACTGCTGCAGGTGGTGGCACAGCCGATGGCGGTGCTGCCGTTGCTGCTGCTGGCGACCACCGGCCTGGCGCCGCAGGACGGTCCCTATGCCTCGGCCTGGTTCAACACCGTCAAAGGCTTTTCGGCGGTGTTTGCCGGTGGCGTGCTTGATGCGGTCGGACAGACACGGCGCCACCTCCATTCCACCGCGCTGATCGATCACCTGGGCAACCAGCCGTGGTTGCCCGCCAGCGCCGATCTGCCCGCGCGGCTGCACGCCCAGGTGCAGGCGCTTACCTCGGCGGACCTGTACTGGCTGGTCGCGCTGGTGGCCCTGGGCTGCCTGCCGCTGCTGCCGTGGGCCACCCGTGTCCACCCGCCACGTGCCGTGGCCTGACCCTCACCCGCAAGGACTCCCCCATGAGCCTCAACAAGACAACCCTCAACACCGGCCTCGTGCTGGGCGTGCTGGCCCTGGCGACCGGCAGCTGGCTGCTGCTGCGCGACGGGCGTTACCAGCGCACCGACAACGCCTACGTCAATGCGGATTTCACCGTGGTCGCACCGAAGGTGGCCGGCTTCGTCAGCAGCGTCGAGGTGGACGACAACCAACCCGTGAAGGCCGGCGACGTGCTGGCGCGCATCGACGACCGCGACTACCAGGTGGCCCTGCAGGCAGCGCGTGCCGACCTGGCCAACGCCCGTGCACAGCTGGCCAATGCACAGGCCGCACTGGCCCAGCAGGGCTCGCTGATCGAACAGGCCAGGGCCAGTGTCGATGTCAGCCGCTCCGAACTGACCCTGGCCAGCGCCGACCAGCAGCGCTACCGCGAACTGGCCCGCGACGGCGCCGGCACCGTGCAGAACGCGCAGCAGGCGCAGTCGAAGCAGGCGGTGGCCAGTGCGCACCTGCAGCAGGGCCAGGCCGCGTTGTCGACCGCACGCCAGCGCACCGACATCCTGACAGCCGGTGTGCAGGCCGCGCAGGCCGCGGTACAACGCGCCGAAGCCGCGCAGGCGCGCGCCGAACTGGATCTGTCGCACACCGTGCTGCGCGCACCGATCGACGGCATGGTCGGCCGCCGTGCGGTACGCGTTGGCGCCTACCTGACGCCGGGAACGCCGGTGGCCGCCGTGGTGCCGTTGAAGCGCGCGTTCGTGGTCGCCAACTTCCAGGAAACGCAGATGACCCGCATGCAGGCCGGCCAGCAGGTTGAGCTGAAGGTGGACGTGTTCCCGGGCAAGCCGCTGCGTGGCCACATCGACAGCATCGCACCGGCGACTGGCGTTACCTTTGCCGCCATCGCGCCGGAAAACGCCACCGGCAACTTCACCAAGGTGGTGCAGCGCATTCCGGTGAAGATCGTGCTGGAGCCGGGCCAGCCGCTGCTGGAGCAGCTGCGTGCCGGCATGTCGGTGGAAGCCCGCGTTGACCTGGACAGCCGCGTGCGCGTGCAGAGCGCGCAGCGCGTGCAGGACCGCACGGACGGGGAGGACGCATGAGCGCTGGCAGCGTGTTCCGAACCTTCGTTGCGGCCACCCTGTGCACGGCCCTGGCCGCCTGCACGATGGGCCCGGACTTCGTACGCCCGCGGGCAGAGCTGCCCAGCCACTGGCAGGGTGAGGCGGTCGCCGGCAACGCCATCGACCAGGACGCGGCCTGGTGGGCCGGCTTCGACGATCCGCTGCTGGGCCAGCTGGCGAGCCAGGTGCTGGCGGCCAACCTGGACCTGCAGTTGGCGGCCAACCGCGTGCAGCAGAGTCGCGCCGCGCGCGGTGCCACCGCGGCCGACCGTCTGCCCAGCGTCAGCGCAACCGCCAGCGGCGCACGCGCACGCAACAGCGAGGTGGGCTTGAGCGATCCGTCCGGCAACGGCGGGCGCGAGGACTACGGGCTGTTCCAGGCCGGCATCGGCCTGAGCTGGGAGCTGGACCTGTGGGGCCGCGTGCGCCGCCAGGTGGAAGCGGCCGATGCACGCGTGCAGATGGCCGAGGAGGATGCACACGCGGTGCG
The DNA here is from genome assembly GCF_001274595.1 of Stenotrophomonas maltophilia. Classification (GTDB taxonomy): domain Bacteria; phylum Pseudomonadota; class Gammaproteobacteria; order Xanthomonadales; family Xanthomonadaceae; genus Stenotrophomonas; species Stenotrophomonas forensis. The sequence continues at coordinate 4,010,979 of NZ_CP011010.1, read as the reverse complement.
CATCGCGCTGCTGGCGGAAACCGCGCGTGACTACCTGCAGCTGCGCGCGACGCGGCAGTTGCGGGCGATCACCGAGGACAATCTGAGCATCGCCCACGATATCAAGCGCCTGACCGAAGCGCGCCAGCGCCAGGGTGTGGCCAGCACCTTGCAGGTTTCCAGTGCGGCGGCGCAGGTCGCTTCGCTGCAGGCGCGCATCGCACCGCTGCAGCATCGCGAATCGCAGCTGCGCAATGCGCTGGCATTCCTGCTGGCACAACCGCCACAGGCGCTGGACGCACAGCTGCAGGACGCGCGCCGTGACTGGCCGACGTTGCCGACGGTGGCGGTGGGCGTGCCCAGCGAACTGGCCGAACGTCGCCCGGACATCCGCCGTGCCGAAGCGGCATTGCATGCGGCGACGGCGGGCATCGGCGTGGCTCAGGCCAGCTTCCTGCCGCGCATCACCTTGAATGGCGATGCCGGTTTCCAGGCCAGGCAGCTGGATGACCTGGACGGCTGGAACGCGCACCGGTTCAGCATCGGGCCGTCGATCAGCCTGCCGATCTTCCAGGGCGGGCGGTTGAAGGCCAACCTCGCATTGAGCCGGCTGCAGCAGCAGCAATCGGCGCTACAGTTCCGTCGCACCGTGCTGCAGGCCTGGCATGAAGTGGATGATGCCATCGATGGCTACGCAGCCGAGCAGCAGCGTACCGTGCAGCTGCATGTGGCGGTGGACGAAAGCGAGACCGCATTGGGTGCGGCGCGCCGGCAGTACCAGGCCGGCGTGGTCGACATGCTGGACGTGCTGACCACCCAGCGCATCACGCTGGACAACCAGGCTGCGCTGACCAACAGCCAGGCCACCGCGGCGATTGCACGGGTGGAGCTGTACCGCGCGCTGGGCGGTGGCTGGTAATGCCGGCCGCTGGCCGGCATCTTCATGGATTCTGCAGTTGCCGGCCAGCGGCCGGCACTACCGTGTGACGCGGTAGTTGCCAACCAAGGTTGGCATCTACCCGGGGCAGGCCTCAACGCACGTCGCGCAGTTCCCAGTGATGGCCGGCCAGCAGGCGCAGGCGCTGCTTGAACACATCACTGTCGATGCGGGTGGTGGCCACCAGGTTGATGCGCAGGTCTTTCTGCTCACCGGTCACGGTGGCGTCCGGGTCGGTGACGCCCCACTGCGGTTCCACCGCATCCGGGTCGGGCTGCTTGGCCTTCCAGCGCTCGAACAGCGCGCCGCTGCGCAGGGCGTCCTGCAGCTCTTCAGCGAAACCGGCGGCGCCCTGCGAATGGAAGGACAGGTCAGGGTCGTTGCCGCGGGCCTTGGACGGGTCGGGCAGGCTGATGTGGTACTGCGCAGGCATGGTGTTCTCCTTGAAGTGCGGCAAGGCTGGCACAGTCGTGGTGGAATCGATGTGCAGATTCCGGCCGTCGCCAGCGCTCATTCGAACCGATGCGGCCCATCGGCAAAGCCCACGGTGACCGCGCCCTTGCCGACGTTGACCATGCCGGTCAGGCTCATCACCGATTCGTACACGGTCACGCCGTGGCTGGCGCAGACCTCTTTCAGCGGTGCATAGCCGGGCAGGGTGCGCAGCTCGTCCAGCTCACCGCCGTAGCTGACACACACGGTCGGCGTCATCAGTCCGGCACGCACGCGCTGGCCAACCACCGCAAACAGCTTCTGCACCGCGTTGTCGAAGCCCTTGATCTTGGCCACCGGCCCGGTCTCGCCGCGGTAGCCGTGCAGCACCGGCTTGATGTCCAGCGCGCTGCCCAGCGCGGCGCTGAGCAGGCCGACGCTGCGGTCGCCCTTGTGCCGCGCACGCGCGCGCATGTAGTACAGGTCGCGGGTGACCATGTAGCCGTGCACGTTGCCGGCCAGTTCCTCCAGCCGCTCGCGGATCTGCTGCACGCTGGCGTTGCTGTCGCGCAGGCGCACCGCCTCCACCGCGGTCACCGCCTGCGCGGCGAACAGGTTCTGGGTATCGAGCACGCGCAGCGCGAACGGCGAGTTGTAGCCCGCCGCCTGCCGCACCGGCTTGTAGTCGTTGAGGATGGCGAAGCTGGCCTGCAGCGCGTTGTCGTGGATCGGGCTGCGGGTCTTGGTGATGGTCATGCAGAACACGTGGTCGTAATCGATCACCAGCTGCTGCAGGAACAGGTCACGGATCTGGTTGACGCTGAACGGGATGGTTTCCGCTTCCGCACCATGCTCGGCCACGTGCGCGTGCAGGAAGCTCAGCGTGGCCTGCTCATCGCGATGATCGGCCAGCACGGCTTCGCCGATCCGTACGGTGATCGGCAGCAGCACGATGTTGTGCGCGGCAATGAAGTCCTGCGGCAGGTCGCAGGCCGAGTCGACGACGATTCCGATGCGCATCCGCGGCTCCCCCTCCAGGGCGGTTGTAGGTTCGGAAACGTGAAATCTATCTCAAAACCGGGCGTGGCGCGCGAGGGAAACGCGCCACGCCCTGTTCAGCGGTTGCGCTGCACCGCTACCGGCAGGCTGGCCAGGCGCTGCCATTCGGGCTGCAGCAGCAGGCCTGGGTCGGCCAGCACGGCGGCCATCAACGGGTGCGCGTCGTTGCCCCAGAACAGCTCGTCGTCGATGGCCAGGGTGGGGACCCCGAACACGCCCGCGGCAATCGCGGCCTCGGTATTGCGCCGCAGCTGCTCCTTGACCGCCGGCTCGGCGATGGCACGGTCGGCATCCTCGATGCCCAGCCGCGCGGCCGGCTCGCGCAGCGCATCGGCACTGTCGGCGGCGTTGCCGTCGCGCCAGATCCAGTCGAACAACACATCCACCGCCTGTGCGCTGGCGCCGGCGGCCAGGCACAGGCGCAGCGCCGACAACGGGTTGAACGGATGGCCCGGCGGGAATCGCAGGGGCGTACCCTCGGCCTGCGCGGTCCACAGCAGCTGGCGGTAGATGAAACGACGCTTGGCGGGAATCTCGGCCGGACCGAGGTTGCCCAGGTGATGCAGCACCGCACCGAAGGCAATCGGCACCGGCTGGATCTGCGCGAACTGCGGCAGCTGCTTCAGCTTCTGCCAGTGCAGGTAGGAATACGGCGAGACGAAGTCGAAGTACCAGCGCAGCGTGGCCATTGGAATTTCCTCGTGTACGGTCAGGGCTGCGCGTTGCGCTGCAGGTAGCGGTCGCGCAGTTCGGTCTGGCGCGAGCGCATCGGCATCGCACGTCCCCCCAGCCAGACCTGTTCGGCATAGTGCGCCACGTCCAGCGGGTCGCCTTCCCACAGCACCAGGTCGGCGCGCTTGCCGGGCTCGATGCTGCCGATCTGGTCGGCCACGCCGAACGCCTGCGCCGGTACCCGGGTCAGGCCGGCCAGGCCGTCGGCCCAGGGCAGGCCATGGGCGACCGCATTGCCGGCCAGCTGGCGCATCTTGCGGGCGTTGTGGGTGGCGTCGCCGCGCTGCACGAAGGAGACCGCCACACCCGCGCGCTGCAGGCGTGCCGCATTCTCCAGCGTGGCCCCGATCTGGTCGAAGCTGGCCGGCAGGTTGGCCAGCACATCAACGAACACCGGCACGTGGGCAGCGGCCAGTTCCGGCGCCACCTGCCACGCTTCGCTGGCCCCGGCGATGGCGATCTTCACCTTCTCGCGGGCGGCCCAACGCAGCAGCTGGCGGATGTCGGCGGCACGGTCCACTTCCACCACGATGCGGCCCTGGCCGGCCAGGTAGCGGCTCAACGTGCGGCGGCCGGCCGGGGTCAGCAACGCATGCGGCGAGTCTGCGGCCACCTGGCCACGCGCCTCGTCGATCATCTGCTGCAGCAGCATCCACTGCGCGGCGCGCGACTGGCCGGTCAATTCCGAGGCGGCTGCGCCGATGCGCAGGAACAGGGCGCGCGGGCCGATCGGATCGATGCTGCCATCGAGCCGCATCACGCCGCCCTGGCCGGCCACGAAGCCACCGCCGGGGGTTGCCCCCAGTGCGGTGAAGCCGATCCCTTCCAGCCGGGTCACCGGAATCAGCACCGAGGCCGGGTTGTAGGCCAGGGTCACGTCGAACTCGGGCCGCAACGGTTGCTCGCCGATCTTCAGTGCGCTGTCGACGGTGCTCCTCTCGACCAGTACTTCTTCGATGCCGGTCTCGGTGATGCCGCCGAACAGTGCAGGGGTCAACGGGCGGCCACTGGCCTCGACCACGGTTGCGCCAGCGGGCGCGGACAGGCCGTTGCCCACCGCACGGATGATGCCGCCCTGCACCAGCACGTCGGCGTTCTGCAGGCTGCCGCGTGCGCTGGCGGTGTGCACCGTGGCGTTGCGCACCAGCAGGTCCTGCGCCTGTGCGGATGCGGAGATGCACGCCAGCACCATGGCGGTAGCGCCGAGCCAGGCCCGGCTGCCCTTCGCGGCAGAGTGCAGCCACTGCTTGAGCACCCTCATCAGCGCACCTCCTGGCCAAGCTGGAAATCGGAACGCGGCGTCGCCGCCGGCGCACTGCGGTCGTACAGGCGGCGGCCGTCGATGAAGACCTGCTCGGCCAGCGCGTAGGAACTGAAGGGATTGCCGTTCCACACCACCACATCGGCCATCTTGCCGGCCTCCAGGGTGCCGGTCTGGCCCTCGATGCCCAGCGCCTTGGCGGCGTTGGCGGTCATCCAGGTGATGGCGTGCTCGGGTGTGATCTCCGGCATGCGTGCACGTCGCGCCGAGGCCATCACCTTGGCGGCTTCCTGGTTGAGGCGCTGGATGCCTTCGGGTGAATCGGAATGGACGATGGCACAGCTGTTCTTCGGCCGGTCGACCAGCGCGATGTTCTCCGGAATACCGTCGAAGGCCTCCATCTTGAAGCCCCACCAGTCGGCCCACAGCGCGCCGCAGACGCCATCGGCGGCCAGCCGGTCAGCCAGCTTGTAGGCCTCCACGCCGTGGTGGAACGCGGCCACCTTGAAGCCGAATTCCTTGGCCAGGTCGAGCATGGTGGCCATTTCGTCGGCGCGGTAGCAGTGGATGTGCACGCGGATGTCGCCCTGGATGGCGCCGGCCAGCGTGTCCAGCTTGAGGTCGCGCTTGCCGCCGGCATCCCCGGCGCTGTCGCCCTTGTCGCTGCCGAACCAGCCCTTGCGCTTGGCCGGCTTGGGCTTGTTCTTGGCGATGTAATCGGCGGCATCGATGAAGGCTGCGCGATAGCCGGCCACGTTGCCCATGCGCGTGGCCGGGGCCACGCCCTTGCCTTCGCCGTAGACCCGCTTGGGGTTCTCGCCGCAGGCCATTTTCAGGCCCCACGGCGCGCCGGGGAACTTCATCGCCTGGTAGGTCACCGCCGGTACGTTCTTCAGGGTCACGCCGCGGCCACCGACCAGGTTGGCCGAACCAGGCAGTACCTGCATGCTGGTCACGCCGCCGGCCAGCGCCGTGGCGAAGCCCGGGTCCTGCGGCCACACCGAATGCTCGGCCCAGACGTTGGCGGTGACCGGCGCGGTCATCTCGTTGCCGTCGCTGTGCGCACCGACGCCCGGGCTGGGATACACGCCCAGGTGCGAGTGCACGTCGATCAGTCCCGGCGTGACCCACTTGCCCTGGGCATCGATGCGGGTGACGGCGGCGTCGGCCTGCAACTGCTGGCCGACCGCTACGATGCGGCCCTCGCGCAGCAGCACGTCGGCGTTGTCCAGGCGCTGGCCGGTGCCGGTCAGCACGGTGGCGTTCTGGATCAGCACCGGCGCATCGGGATGCGCCTGGTAGGTGCTGGGGTAGGGATCGGCGAGGAAGCGCGAGGCGCCCACCGCCGGTGCCGTACTCAATGAAAGCAGCGCCAGTGCCACCCCGGCGCGCAACAACGTCGATGCCATGCAGTTCCCCTTGCTTGCGGCTTGGTCCAATCGCCGACGCTAGCCGGGGCGTGGTGGGCTTGCCAAGTGACCTTCTTCACAGGCTGGCCGCTGGCGGCTCGACGGCACCGCCGGTCTGGCCGAAAATAGCCGGTCCCCCGCCGTCCCGGACCCCGGCCCATGAAGAGCAAGCAGGAAATCGTCGACAACTGGCTGCCGCGCTATACCGGCGTGCCCCTGGACCAGTTCGGCCAGCACATCCTGTTGACCAACTTCGGCGGCTACCTGCATACCTTTTCCGAGCTGACCGGCGCGCCGGTCATCGGCCTGGACCGGCCGATGGCCAGTGCCACCATCGACGGCATCACCATGATCAACTTCGGCATGGGCAGCCCCAATGCCGCGATCATCATGGACCTGCTGTCGGCGGTGATGCCCAAGGCGGTGCTGTTCCTGGGCAAGTGCGGCGGGCTCAAGCGCAAGAACCAGCTGGGCGACCTGGTGCTGCCGATCGCCGCGATCCGCGGCGAGGGCACCTCGGGCGACTACCTGCCGCCGGAAGTGCCGGCGCTGCCGGCGTTCGCGCTGCAGCGTGCGGTCTCGACCATGATCCGCGACCTCGGCCACGACTACTGGACCGGCACCGTCTACACCACCAACCGCCGGGTCTGGGAACACGACGAGGCCTTCAAGGAGCGGCTGCGGGCGATGCGCTGCATGGCCATCGACATGGAAACGGCCACGGTGTTCGCCGCCGGCTTCGCCAACCACATCCCCAGCGGCGCGCTGCTGCTGGTGTCCGACCAGCCGATGATCCCCGACGGGGTCAAGACCGAGGCCTCCGATGCCAAGGTCAGCTCCCAGTTCGTGGAAAACCATATCCAGATCGGCATCGAGGCGCTTAAGCTTATCCGGCGCAACGGCAAGTCGGTCCGCCACCTGCGCTTCGACGAATGATGATGATGGCCTGGCGCGGCGCGCCGGCCCTGGGGAGTAGGTGATGGACGTTGCCGCGCAAGTGGTGGAATTCTGGAAGGAGGCGGGCCCGGAAAAGTGGTTCGCCCGCGACGATGCGTTCGACGCGCAGTTCCGCCGGTTGTTCCTGGATGAGCATTTCGCCGCGGCGTCGCGCGCGCGCGAGCATTGGCTGGGCAGCGCCGAGGGCGCGCTGGCGCTGATGCTGCTGCTGGACCAGTTCCCGCGCAACTGCTTCCGCGGTACCGCCCATTCCTACGCCACCGATGGCCTGGCCCGGCACTACGCGATGCGCGCGATCGAGGAAGGCCTGGACCTGCAGCTGGTGCCGAAGCTGCGCGCCTTCATCTACCTGCCGTTCGAGCACTCCGAGGATCCACTGGACCAGGACCGTTCGGTGGCGATGTTCGACGCACTGGGCGACAAGGAATACCTGCAGTACGCCGAACTGCACCGCGACATCATCCGCCGTTTCGGCCGCTTCCCGCATCGCAACGCGGTACTGGGCCGCATTCCGGCGCCGGAAGAGCTGGACTACCTGGCCGAAGGCGGGTTTGCGGGGTAGATCCACGCCATGCGTGGATGCAAAAAACGCCGGCGTTCGCCGGCGTTTTTCGTAGGTTTCAACCGCTGCCGATCAGTACTTCGGCACGCCGTTGTCCACGTCTTCCGACCAGGCGTTGATGCCGCCGGTGACGTTGAACACCTTGGTGAAGCCCAGCGCACGGAACTGCTCGGCGGCCTGCGCGCTGCGGCCACCGTGGTGGCACATGAACGCCAGCGCCGTGTCCTTCGGCAGGGCTTCCAGCGCGGCGCGGCCGTTGCCGTCGAAGCTCTTGAACGGCACGCCGACGGCGGCGATGGCGCGTTCGTCAGCCGGGCGCACGTCCACCAGGGTGATGTTGCCGGCGCGCACCAGGTCGTCGGCATCGCGAACGCTGATTTCCTGCACCGGCTTGGGCGCGTTCGGGTTGTCGATGGCCAGGCCCTTGCCGCGGATGTCGTCCACCCAGTCGATGGTGATGCCGTTGGCGCGACGGGCGCTGGCCAGGTCGAACTGCACGCGCAGGCCGTTGGACTCGGCGGCGATCGCGCCTTCGTCGTGCGGGGCCAGCTGGAAGTTCGGCTGGAAGCCAGCGTCGATGGTCAGCTGCAGCGCGGCGCCCGGGGCGTCGGCCAGCGCGCCCTTCAGCATTTCCACGGCAGCCGGGGTCACGGTGATGCTCGGCGGGGTGCGGTCCGGCGCGGCCAGGCCCAGCACGCTGCTCAGCTCGCCGCTGGCGGCCATCTGCAGCACGATGTCGCTGCCGCCGACCAGTTCGCCGTCGATGTACAGCTGCGGGATGGTCGGCCAGTCGCCATAGGCCTTGATGCCTTCACGGATTTCCTGGTCGGCCAGCACGTTGACGTGGGCGAACTCGACGCCGAGGTCCTGCAGGGCGCCCACGGCCTTGGCCGAGAAACCGCACTGCGGCATCGACGGCTGGCCCTTCATGAACAGCACGACGCGGTTGTCGTTGAGGATGGATTCGATGCGCGAACGCAGGGCGGGATCGAGGGACATGGACGTCGGGGTTCCGGGAATTCGAATGATCAATTCTACCCCCGGCGGCATCGCGCGGGATGAGCAGGGCAGGAACATTGCGTCGCATCGCCCCACGGCGCGGTGGGGGCTGCCAGGCCCGGGGTGTCGCAGCCGGCCCTGATCCTGGCCCGGGCCACTCCGCTGGGGGATGTCAGCCGGCGCGGCCGAGCAGGTGCGCGGCCACCGGCAGCGCCCGTTCGCTCCACAGCGCGTACATCCGCGCCGAGGGATGCAGGCCATCCTCGGCGATCATCGCCGGGTCCTCGCCCTGGGCGCGGCTGATGTCGGTGATATCGACGAAGGCCACGTTGTGCTGGGTGCTGATCACCTCGGCGGCCGCGTTGAACTCGTCGGTCTCGATCTCGACCGCGGCCAGGTCACGGCTACTGCCAGCGCCGAACGGGGTCGCGCCCCAATCCGGGAAGGACAGCACCAGCACCCGCTCGGGGCGACCGGCGGCAAAGCCGATCGCGCGCTGCAGCAGGGCTTCGAACTGGGCGCGGTACTCGTCCAGCGGGCGCCCGCGGTACTGGTTGTTGACGCCGATCAGCAGGCTGACGAAGTCGAACGGGCCCTGTGGCGAAGCCAGGTCGATACCGGCGTCCAGTTCATCGGTAGTCCAGCCGGTGGTGGCGATGGTCTGCGGGTCGGCCAGGTCCACGCCCTGCGCGCGCAGCGCGGCGGCCAGCTGGTGCGGCCAACGGCCTTCAACCGCAACCGCTTCGCCGATGGTGTACGAATCGCCCAGCGCCAGATAGGACAGCGCCACCGCTCAGGCCACCGAACGGCGCGGCTTCAGCGGCACGACCTTGGTCGCGTCCTCGGCACGTCGGGCCAGCACGCGGTCGATGCGGGCGAACACATCGCGCATCACCGAGGCTTCCGGCATCAGGGTCACGCGGAAGTGGTGGCGGTAGGGCACGTTGAAGCTGGAACCGGGCACCACCAGCACGCCTTCGTTGTTCATCAGGTCCAACGCGAAGTTATGGTCGTCGAAGCCCTTGGCGGCGGCGCCGACCACGGCCGGGAACGCATACAGCGCACCGGCCGGCGCGACCAGCGACAGGTGCTCGCTGGCTTCGCAGGCCTCGATCACCGCGCGCCGGGTCTCATACAGGCGGCCACCGGGCGTGCACAATTCGGAAATGGTGTCCGGGCCGTTCACGGCGGCCTCGATGGCGTACTGGCCGGGCACGTTGGCGCACAGGCGCAGCGCGCCAAGCAGGTCCAGCGCTGCACGGAAGTCGCCGAGCCGGGCATCGTCGCCGCTGAGGTGGGCCCAGCCCACGCGCCAGCCGCAGGCGCGGTGCACCTTGCTCAGGCCGCTGAAGGTCAGGCACGGATGATCGCCGGCCAGCGGCGCGACCGGCTGGAACACCGCGTCGTCGTAGAGGATCTGGTCGTAGATCTCATCGACCAGCAGCAGCAGGTTGTGGCGGCGTGCGATCTCCACCACGCGTTCCAGCAGTTCGCGCGGATAGCTGGCGCCGCTGGGATTGTTCGGGTTGATCAGCACGATGGCGCGGGTGCGCGAAGAGACCAGCGTCTCGATCTCGCTCGGGTCCGGCTGGAAGCCGTTCTCCGGCGCGCAGCGGTAGTACACCGGGCGGCCATCGTTGAGGATGGTCGAGGCCGACCACAGCGGGTAGTCGGGCGAGGGCACCAGCACTTCGTCGCCCGGGTTGAGCAGGGCGCGCAGCGAGAGGTCGATCAGTTCGCTGACGCCGTTGCCGAGGAAGACACGGTCCGGGTGCGCATCGGGCGCGCCACGGCGGGCGTAATAGCCGGCGATGGCTTCGCGTGCGACCGGCAGGCCCTGCTGGTGGGTGTACGGGTCGGTGCGGCCCATGTCGTCGGCGATCGCGCGCTGCAGGTGCTCGGGCGCACGGAAGCCGAAGGCACCGGGGTTGCCGATGTTGAGCTTGATCAGCTTGCGGCCCTGCGCTTCCAGCTCCCGGGCTCGCCGCGCCAGTTCTCCGCGGATTTCGTAGCGCACTTCGGAAAGGCGCTCGCGGATGGCCAGGGGCTTGGGCGAGGGGGTGGACATGGGGGCTGGGCCGTCAAAAGGCATGGGGTTTCCATCCTACCGGAATTGCTGCAATGCATGGCAAGGGCGCGGGCCTGCCGTTGCTGGGCTGGCAGGGCATCGGGCCGGTTAGAATGGCGGCGATGACCCAGACCCCCGATTTCACCGCCCTGCAGACCATCGGCTGGCCCTGGCCGGGCCCGGCGCAGCAGGCCGACTGGCAGGCCGCGATGGCTGCCCATCCGCAGGCCCGCCCGGCGCGGGTGATCGAACAGCACCGCACCCATTACGTGGTGGCCGACGGCCCGGATGCATCGATCAAAGCCGAGTCGCTGCCGGAATGGCAGCGCCCGCGCTTCCCCAGCCATGAGCGGCCGGCGGTGGGCGACTGGGTGCTGCTTGATGGCATCCGGATCGTCGCCCTGCTGCCGCGCCGGACCGCGATCAAGCGCGGTGCGGCCGGCGAGCATTACCACCAGCAGGTGATCGCGGCCAACATCGATACGGTGTTCATCGTCTGCGGCCTGGACGCCGACTTCAATCCGCGCCGTATCGAACGCTACCTGCTGCTGGTTGGCGGCGGTGGTGCCGAACCGGTGGTGGTGCTGACCAAGGCCGACCAGACCGAATACAGCGAAGACGCACTGGCGGTGCTGGAAGAACTGGAGATGCAGGGCATCGCGCTGCATGCGATCAACGGCCTGGATGCCGACAGCGTGGCGGTGCTGCAGCCGTGGCTGGGCCCGGGCCGCACGGTGGTGCTGGTCGGTTCTTCCGGTGCCGGCAAGTCCACGTTGACCAACACCCTGCTTGGCGAGCAGCGGATGAAGACCAATGCGGTGCGCGCCAACGACTCGCGTGGCCGCCACACCACCACCCATCGCGCGCTGATGCCGCTGCCGACCGGTGCCTGCCTGATCGACACCCCCGGCATGCGCGAGTTGAAACCGACCGGCGAAGAAACGCTGTCCGAGGGCGGCTTCGCCGATATCGAAGCACTTGCCGCACAGTGCCGCTTCAACGACTGCAAGCATCAGCAGGAGCCGGGCTGCGCCGTGCGCGCAGCGATCGACGCCGGTGAGATCGAAGAGAGCCGGCTGCTGAACTACTTCAAGCTGAAGGAAGAAGTGGCCGCCGCGGCCGCCAAGCTGGCGGTGCGCCAGGCCGAGACCGCGCAGGAGCGCGGCGGCAGGAAGGGCAAGGGCCAGCAGTTCCGCCCGGCGGGCAAGCCACGCCGGCGTTGAGCCGTTTCTGGTAGGTGCCAACCTTGGTTGGCACGAATGGATCCGAAGCCCGCCTCTGCCTGCCCTTGGTAGGTGCCAACCTTGGTTGGCACGGAATATGTCCGACGCCCGCCTGCGGGGGGTGCCAACCAAGGTTGGCAGCTACCAACGCGCGGGCTGGGCGTTATAGTCCGCGCATGGAACCGACCGCGACGCTGGACCGTGAGGTGGCCCACCATGCAGCGCTCGATGCGCGCCTGGTCGAGGCCGTGGGTGGCATCCGCCTGCTGGGCCTGACCAGCTGGCCGGCGACGGTGCAGGCACCGTTCCTGGACAGCGTGGCGCGCGGCCAGCCGGTGCTGCCGAAGGTGGACTATCCGCGGTTGGATTTCAGCGAGGAGCGCAGCGCGCTGGCCGCGATCGCCGCCGACTGCGACGACAGCCATCCACTCGGTCATTACGTGCGGCAGTCGGCGCAGAGCTGGGACCTGGCCGCGCAGCTGCTGGAGGGGCTGGGCACCGCCGCCGTCGATACCTGTTCGGTGCAGCTGTTCGGCGCGCCCGAGCAGCCGCTGCCGGGCAATGGCCCGAGCACGCGCGAAGCGGCGCGGCACTTCATCCAGATTGCCGCCGAACTGGACCACGAACTGCTGGCGCCGGAAGAGCAGGTGCCGGTGTCGGCCATTGCCCTGCAACTGCAGCTGCAGAACGACCTCGATGCCTTCTTCGAATCGCGCATCATCCAGGTGCAGCTGGATCCGGAGCTGGTCTCCAAGGCGGCTGCCGGCCCGACCCGCATCCGCCTGCGCACCAGTGCGCGTTTCAGCGCCTACGACCGCGCGCAGCTGTTCCACCATGAAGCACTGGTGCATTCGCTGACCGCATTGAACGGCCGCGAACAGCCGGTGCTGCCGAGCCTGGCGCTGTCGTCGCCGCGGGTGACCGCGACCCAGGAAGGGTTGGCAACGTTCGCCGAACAGATCACCGGCAGCATCGACATCGAGCGCCTGAAACGCATCAGCCTGCGTACCGAAGCGATTGCGATGGCGCGCGAAGGCGCCGATTTCATCGAGGTGTTCCGCTATTTCTGCGATGCCGGGCAGAACACCGAAGAAAGTTTCGCCTCGGCGCAACGCGTGTTCCGCGGCGTACCGCCCAGCGGTGGCCTGGCCTTCACCAAGGACACGGTGTACCTGCGTGGCCTGGTGTCGGTGCACACCTTCTTCCGCCATATGCTGGCCGAAGACCGGCTGCAGGTCTGCCGCTGGTTGTTCGCCGGCAAGATGAGCCTGACCGATGCGATCGCGTTCGCGCCGCTGTTCGAGAGTGGGGTGCTGAAGCCACCGCGCTGGCTGCCGCACTGGGTGAGCCGGGCGAACGGACTGGCCGGCATGCTGGCGTTCTCGTTGTTCGCCAACCGGATACGGATGGACCAGCTGGCGCCGGAATGAAATGCGTTGGCGGACCCGCCAGCGCCTGCCTGCTATCGGTGGGGAGGAGGCGGGGCACCCTGGCCAGGACACGCAAAAGCCCCTCCATGGTGCTCGATGGCGCCATCCATGGCGCCAACGGTCCTGGCCAGGGTGCCCCGCCTCCTCCAGACAGTTTCCCGCGGGCGCGGTAGCAGGTACGCCGAAGGATTGCGCTTGAAAAGCAAAGAGCCGGGCAATGCCCGGCTCTTTGCTTTTGCTCCTCTTTGCCTTCCGCACCGTGGCGCGGGAAACCTTCGAGCAGGGTTGGATGGGCCGGCGCAGGACCGTTGGCGCCATGGGCCAGTCGCATGCGACTGGCGGGTTGGGCAGGACGCCCAACCCCGGTCTTGCCGTGTGCGCAGGACAGCGCACGCGAGCAAGGCGCCATCGAGCCCCCAAGGATGGGTTTACGGCGTGTCCTGCGCCGGCCCATCCGGCCCTGCCCCGCGATGACAATCAAGACGCCGCGGGGCAACGCTTCTGACTTAGAACTCCGCCGCCACCGTCATGAACACCTGACGCGGCGCGCTTGCATGGATCGCATAACGCGTGCCGTTCGGATCGGTCGGTGCGAACGAGCTCAGCTGGCCGGCATAGCGCTTGTTGGTCAGGTTGGTCGCGTTCAACGACACCCGCACGTTGCGCAGGCCGAAGCCCGGGCCGAAGTCGTAGCCTGCACCGGCGTCGAAGGTGGTCACGCCCGGCACCGACTGATCGTTGGTGTAGGTGTAGTAGCGCTTGCCGGTGTACTTGGCGCGCAGGCTGGCGAAGAAACCATCACGGTTCCAGCTGATTTCACTGGAGGCCATGCGCTGCGGCGTGTCCACGGTGATCTTGCCGGCCACTGGCACGATCGCACCGCCCGAGGTGTAGTCATCCTCGTAGGTGGTCTTGTTCCAGGACAGCGCGTTGTACCACTGCAGGCCGTCGATCGGCTTGAGGATGAAGGTCAGCTCCGCGCCGTGGCTCTTCACCGAGCCGACGTTGATGAAGCGCGTCACGCACTCCGGACGCGTACCCACCTCGATGCTCGAGCAAGGGTTCAGCGACAGCAGGCGGTTGTCGAACTTCACGTTGTAGGCGGCGATGGACGCCTGGTACTTCTCGCCGAAGGTGCGGAAGCCGGCTTCCAGGCTCTTGGACTTTTCCGGCTCCAGCCCGGCGCTGGCCGCGAACGATTCCGGCGAGACCTGCAGCGGGCCGCCGCTGCCGCCGCCGACGAAGGCAGCAATGTTCTCGGCGTACGAAGCGAACAGCTCGTTGTTGGCGTTGAGCTTGAAGCCAAGGCCGACCTGCGGCAGCACCGATTCCTTGGCGGTCAGCGTGCCCGAGGCGATGCTGGTCTCCACGCCCGGGTTGGCGGTGGCGCGCATGCGGGTGTTCGGGCTCTTGATGCCGACGTCCACGGTCAGGCGCTGGTCCAGGAAGCGCATGCGGTCCTGCACGTAGAACTGGCGCGTGCGGATGTCGAAGTCCTGGTTGAACAGCAGGCGGTCCGGGTTCTTCAGGTACAGGTCGTCCAGGAACGGGCCGCTGATGTAGTAGAAGTTGCGCGAGACGTTATGGTCGTTCTGCTCGAACCACAGGCCGGCTTCCAGCTCGTGGATGCCCACCGTCCACGACAGCGCGGCGGTCAGGCCATCGCGGTTGATGGTGTAGTTGGTGCTGCGGATCGAGATCGGCAGCATCTTGTCGGTACCCGGGTAGGACGGCTGGCCCGGCGCCCACCAGTGGCCCTGGCCACGGTTGTCATGATGGTAGGCCAGCAGCTTCAGGCGGCCCTGCTCGCCCAGGCGCAGGTCGGCATCCACCGAGTACAGGTTGTCGTCACGCAGCGCACGGCTCTGATAGTAGGCGTCGTCGATGCTGCGGACATTGCCGCTGAATTTGCACTTCGAAGCATTGAAGGTACCGGGCGCGCAATACGCGGCGGCCACGGCGCGATCCCAGTCCGGCGCGTAGATGTTCCAGTCATAGCCCAGGCCGCGGGCCAGCATGTCCTTGGACAGGTAGGCGTAGTTGGCCTGGCTGGCACGCGAGGTCGCCACGAACGCACCGAAGCGGTGGTCGCCGACATTCCAGACCGCCTTGGCGTTGAACTGGCGCGTGGTCTGGTTCTGGTGCGGCGCGGCCCACATGTCCTGGTCCTGGTGCACGCCGGACACGTAGGCCGAGAAGCCGTTGATGTCCCCGGTATCCACGCGCAGGTAACCACGGCGCTGGTTGTTGTCACCCACGGTGACGCTGGCGCGGCCGCCGAACTCGGTGGACGGATCCATCGAGAAGTACTGGATGGTGCCACCCAGGTTGCTGGTCGAGGCTACGCCCAGCGAACCGATGCCCTGCGACAGTTCGGCGCCGGCCAGGTTCTCGGCGATGATCGCGCGGGCGATGCTCAGGCCGTTGTAGTTGCCGTAGCTGTTGTCGCCCAGCGGGATGCCGTCCAGCGTGTAGCCGAGGCGGCTCTTGTCGAAGCCACGCAGGCTGATCGTCTGCGATTCTTCGTTGGCACCGAAGGCATCGTTGGACTGCACCGACACGCCGGGCAGGCGGTCGAGGATCTTCTGGCCGCTGGTACCCGGCGGCAGCACCTGCTTGTCGACCGCGGTGATGCGCTGCACCTGGCGGGTCTCGCCCTGGCCGATCACGGAGACGGTATCCAGCGTCTGCGCGCTCAGTGCGGCATCGGTGCTGGCATTGGCGCCGGCATCGGCCACGGTGGCGGCATGGGCGCTGGCGGCGGAAAGCGCGATCGCCACGGCGATCGTCAGGTGTCGGGTCTGCATGGTGGTCCGTTGCATTGGGGGTGGTCACCGGCATGCATGCGCGGTGCATGGCCACTATGCGAACGGAACATGAAACCTTCTTTACGAAAAACCAACGAACGGTGCACGCGCGTGATGCGTGTCCAGCACTACCGACGACAAGGCGGGATCAGAAGCGCTCGCCGGGCCAGCTGAACCTGAGCTGGGTCATGCAGTCACGATCATGTTCGGAGAATGAGAATCCGATCTGGATTCCGCTTATCACGGTGCCGAATACCGTCGACTCGTCCAGGCTATGTCCTGATGGAACGGATAGAACACTGAAGTTGGGGAAGCGGCGACCCATCTGCTTTCGCGAGATGCAGGCGCCGCCCAGCGAGAGCGTCACGCCTTTGATGATTCGCCCGGAGGCATCGGTATGGATCTGGCCAGAAGGCCCTTTGATCCTTCCGGCGACCACGAATGGCGCCAGATCGATGGTTGCGCTGTCGCCTCGGCCCATTCTTGCTTCCGAACGCGAGTTGGCCGGAGCCAGTGGTGATAGCTGCACGACAAGGTCAGAGCGTGCCAGCTGCGAGGACCAGCGCTCCACCAGCCGCCATGTTGCGTCCGCCTCCTCTGCACTGGCGGCGGGCGTGGCTGCTGTCGCAGAGCCGGCAATCAACAGGCTCAGGAGCAGAAGAAGTTCAGGGACGGGCTGCGATCGCTTCATCGTAGATCCTGCCGTAGAAGTCGTTGTAGTTCTCGCCGGTGGTTGAAGTTACGTTGTTGTCGCAGAACAGCTTTCCCACCTGCCGGTCCAGTTCTTCACCGCCAGCATCGGCCCGTGCGATGAGGCTGGGGCCGTTGGACGCCGCCACACCGATGTCGTAGTACCCCAGGCTGGTTACCAGAAGCTCGCTGCGCGCGGTGAGGTTGTTGAGTACCGCTTTCCCCTCCATGGTGCAGAAGTGCTGGATGAACGCACTTCGGGTACTCAAGGCGATGCCGTCGAAGTACAGTGCGTGCCCGACTTCATGGGCAATGGCTGCGATCCGGAAGTAGTAGCCCGCAATGTCGGAGGAATCGCAGTCGAAGGACTGGATGTAGATCCGGATGGGATCGCGATTGGTATAGGACGCGGGCGCCCAGGAGAAGGTCCACTCCGGATGCCCGGTGATCTGTGCATCGAGAGTGGGGGCACCTGGTATCAGCCAGTCGGGGCAGCCCAGACCCGTGATCACCCGCATCGGCGGGGGCTCCGCCCGGGCCTGTGTCGTCAGCAGCGTAGTGGCGACCACAAGAAGCGCAATCAGCAATGCACGCATGCCAACCTCCTTGATCCGCGATTCCAGCCGTTGGTCCATCAGGCTCAGTGAGCGTTGGCAGGTATAGCATCGGTTCTGCCGATGTATCGGGCAGTGCGTCCCAGAATTGCAGAAACAAAATGGGGCCGGATCCCCCTCGCACGCGAAGGTTTACCGGCCCCGCGCACTCCGTGGGGGAGGCAGTCCACGCGTTGCGTGGAAGCGGGCTCACCCCATGTACAGGCCGCCGTTGACCGGGTAGTCGGCGCCGGTCACGTACGAAGCCTCGTCCGATGCCAGCCAGGCCACCAGGCCCGCCACTTCCTCGGGGCGGCCAAGGCGGCGCACCGGCACCGATGCGGCCAACCGGTCCAGTACATCCGGTGGGAAGCTGCTGATCGCCTGGCTGGCGATGTAGCCCGGCGACAGCGTATTGACGGTGACCCCGCGCGAGGCCACTTCGGCGGCCAGTGCACGGCTGAAGCCATGCATCGCCGCCTTCGCCGTTGCGTAGTTCACCTGGCCGATCTGGCCCTTGTGCGCACTCACAGAGCCGATGTTGATGATGCGGCCCCAGCCACGCGTGGCCATGCCGTCGACCACCTGCTTGGTCAGGTTGAACAGCGAATTGAGGTTGGAGGCGATCACCGCGTTCCAGTCTTCCACCGTCATCTGCCGGAACAGCAGGTCGCGGCTGCCGCCG
This sequence comes from Stenotrophomonas maltophilia, assembly GCF_001274595.1. Lineage (GTDB taxonomy): Bacteria > Pseudomonadota > Gammaproteobacteria > Xanthomonadales > Xanthomonadaceae > Stenotrophomonas > Stenotrophomonas forensis. The sequence goes on along the minus strand of NZ_CP011010.1, from coordinate 3,993,156 downwards.
GAGTTGTTGACCAGCACGTCCACTTCACCGACTTCGGCACGCACCTTGGCGAACGCCGCGCTGGTCGAGGTCCAGTCGGTGGCGTTGCCTTCGGACGCGATGAAGTCGAAACCCTGTTCGCGCTGTTCGCGCAGCCAGTTGGCCTTGCGCGGCGAATTCGGCGCGCAACCGGCGACCACGGTGTGGCCGCTGCGGGCCAGGCTCTGGCAGATGGCAGTACCGACACTGCCCATGCCGCTGGTGACGTAAGCGATTCGAAGCGTCATTGCAGAAGGCTCCTTGGTAAGGGGTCAGGCGGCGAGCGGATACAGGCCGAACAGCAGGCTGCCGACCATCAGCAGCATCGAGATGGCGATGGCCCACTTCAGGGTGAACTTCTGGTGGTCGGCGAACTCGACCTTGGCCAGGCCCACCAGCAGGTAGGTGGACGGCACCAGCGGGCTGAGCAGATGCACCGGCTGGCCAGCCAGAGACGCGCGCGCCATTTCCACCGGGGTGATGCCGTAGTTGCCGGCGGCCTCGGACAGGATCGGCAGCACGCCGAAGTAGAACGCGTCGTTGGACATGAAGAAGGTGAACGGCATCGACGCCACCGCGGTGATCACCGCCAGGTACGGCCCCCACGACTCCGGAATCACCGCCAGGAAGCTGTGCGACATCGCTTCGACCATGCCGGTGTTGTTGAGGATGCCGGTGAAGATGCCGGCGGCGAAGATCAGCGAGACCACCGACAGCACGTTGCCGGCGTGGTTGACCACGCGGCGGCGCTGTTCGGCCAGGTTCGGGTAGTTGATCACCAGTGCGATGGCGAAGCCGACCATGAACAGTACCGGCATCGGCAGTACGCCGATGATCAGTGCGGTCATCAGCGCCACGGTCAGCGCCAGGTTCACCCACAGCAGCTTCGGGCGCTTGATGTCTTCGGCGTCTTCCACGGTCGGCAGCGGGTTGCTGTCGTCGGACACGCTGTTGTCCATCCAGCTGCCGCCCTTGGGCAGGGTCACCACGCCCAGCCGGCGGCGTTCCTTCAGGCCCAGGTACCAGGCCAGCAGCAGCACGCCGGCACAGGCGATCACCATCGACGGGATCAGCGGCACGAATACATCGGCCGGGTCCACATGCAGCGCGGTGGCCGCGCGTGCGGTCGGCCCGCCCCACGGGGTCAGGTTCATCACGCCGCCGGCAAGGATGGTCACGCAGGTCATGTTCAGCGCGTTCATGCCCAGCCGCTGGTACAGCGGCAGCATCGCCGAGACGGTGATCATGTAGGTGGTCGAGCCGTCGCCATCGAGCGAGATCAGCATCGCCAGCACCGCGGTGCCGAGCACGATCTTCATCGGATCGCCCTTGACGAAGCGCAGGATCACCCGCACCAGCGGATCGAACAGGCCGGCATCGATCATCACGCCGAAGTAGAGGATGGCGAACATCAGCATCACGCCGGTCGGCGCGATCTTCTTGATGCCTTCCAGCATCATTTCGTCGATGTTGGCGCCGAAGCCGCCCAACAGGGCGAAGATGATCGGGATGGTGATCAGGGCGACCAGCGGCGACAGTCGTTTGCTCATGATCAGGTACATGAACGAAATGACCATGCCAAAGCCGAGGATGCTCAGCATCATCTGCGGACTCCTTGCGAAAACAGGACGTGGGGGAGTGGAAGCGGCCCGGGCGGCGTGCCCGGGATGCCGGGCTTAGAAGTCGTACTGCAGGCGGCCGGTGACCGCGCGCGTGCGGTCCACCGTGACCCCGGCCAGGCGGTCGCGGTTGCGGCTTTCGATCACGTTGAGCATGAAGCGCAGGTTGTCGCGCAGGTACCAGTTGCCGCCCAGCGTCCACGCTTCGGTGCTGCCACGGCGCAGGTCGGGCGCACCATCGAGATGCTGCGCGCCCCACATCTGGTCGTAGCGCAGCGCCACCTCGAAGGCCCCGGCCTTGTGGCGGATGTCCTTAACCCGCGCGAAGCGGCCGGTCTTGCGGTCGTAGGCGCGGCTTTCGCCAGTGACGAACCAGCTGAGCATGCCGTAGGCGGCCATCACGTCGCCGCGCTGCGCACCGTCATCGAAGGTGGCACCGCTGAACTCGCCCTGCCACGACAGCGGGCCGCGGACCTGCGCGTACTCCAGCGACCACTTGTTGACGTCGGTATCGCGGCCGGCGGAGAAGTCGACCAGGGTCAGGCGGCTCTCGTCGGACAGATGGCCAGCCGGGCGCGGGCGGATCTTCAGGCCCGGAACGCCGTTGGCACCCGGGTTGTCATAGGCTTCGCGGGCCAGCGACAGGCCCAGGTGCAGCACGTCACCGTCGCGGGGTGAGGGCGCCCAGGTGACCCGGCCGCCGGCGGCGCGGCCCTTCACCTGCCAGGCATCGATGCTTTCCAGGCTGTAGACGCTGGCGGCCCAGGTGAAATCACCCGGATTGGCCTGCCACGACGCGCCCAGCCGGTACAGCGGTGCCAGCGTGGTGCCGGCGTTGCCGCGCTCCAGGAAGCTGCCGTAGTTGGAGCTGGTGCGGTCATCCAGCGAGAAGTACTGCTTGAACTGGCCCACGGTCAGCTTGCCGGCCTTGCCAAAGCTGCGTGCCAGGTACACGTCCTTGGCCTCGACACGGTCGCCGGAGAAGTCGGCTTCCAGCTTGTAGTCGACCACGAAGAACTTGCCGGACACATCGACCCAGGCGCGGCGGATCTCGGTGTCGTCCTTGTTCGGCGTACCGCGGTTGTCGTTGTCGAAGGTGGCGAAGTCCAGGTGCAGGCGGCCACCGAGGGTGGCGGTGACCGGACGGTCGTCTTCGGCGAAGGCCGGCGCCGACAGGGCAGCCAGAGCCATCATGGCGGCAGGACGCCGCCAGGCAAACGTGAATTCCACAAACCCTCCCAGGTGCGCGCCAGGCGCGCGGCAATCGTGGGCACCGGACGGTGCGCGGCCGCAGTCTGGGTCGCCGTAGCTGTCATCGTCCTGTCAACGGTTTGTGCGCTGCAGCGTAAATGGTCGCCAGGCAGGGCGCGGCGGGTGCATCCTGCGCCATGCGGTAGCATTCGTTTCCCCTCCCACCCGTGTGCCCATGCGCCTGCTGCTGGTCGAAGACAACCCGGATCTGGCCGATGCGATCATCCGTCGCATGCGTCGTAGCGGCCACGCCGTGGACTGGCAGGCCGACGGCCTGGCCGCGGCCAGCGTGCTGCGCTACCAGAGCTTCGACCTGGTGGTGCTGGATATCGGCCTGCCCAAGCTGGATGGCCTGCGCGTGCTGGCCGGCATGCGCGAGCGCGGCGACAGCACGCCGGTGCTGATGCTGACCGCGCGCGACGGCATCGAAGACCGCGTGCAGGCGCTGGATGTGGGGGCCGACGATTACCTGGGCAAGCCGTTCGATTTCCGCGAGTTCGAAGCGCGTTGCCGTGTGCTGCTGCGACGCGCACGAGGCCAGGCCAGTGAAGTGGTGCAGATTGGCGGTTTCCAGTTCGACAACGCCGCGCACCGGGTCAGCCTCGACGGTGAGCCGATCGAACTGCCGAACCGCGAGTACCGGCTGCTGGAGATCCTAGTCGGCCGCCTTGGCCAGGTAGTGGGCAAGGACGAGATCGGCAACGGCCTGTTCGGTTTCGACGATGAGGCCGGTCCCAATGCCATCGAGCTGTACGTCGGGCGCCTGAGAAAGAAGCTGGCTGGCGCCCCGTTGCGCATCACCACCGTGCGCGGCGTCGGCTATCTGCTGGAAGCCAGTGACGGCAGTGCCGACACCGATGGTTGACGCGCGCGCTGCGAACGCCGCACCGGGGTCGCTGCGGCGTACGCTGCTGCTGTACCTCGGCGCGTTGCTGGCGGTGTTCGCGGTGGCGCTGCTGTTCGCCGCGCGCGACTACGGCCAGCGTGCCGCCAACCGGTCCTACGATCACCTGCTGGTGTCTTCGGCACTGTCCATCGCCGATTCGGTGGCGCTGGTCGATGGTCAATGGCAGGTCGATCTGCCGTATGCGGCGCTGGACCTGCTGGCGATGGCGCCGGAAGACCGCGTGTTCTACAGGGTGGCCGACAACCGCGGCAACCTGATCACCGGCTACGGCGACCTGCCGGCGCCGCCGCGCCGGCCCGGCACGCAGCCGCAGCTGTTCGATGCTCCCTACAGCGGCGAGACTGTGCGTTTCGTGGTGGTCGGCCGCAGCTTCGCGGCGGCCTCGGCGCAGGGCGAAGTGCAGGTACAGGTGGGCCAGACCCGGCGCGCGCGCGAAGCTGTGGCACAGGACATGGTCAATCGCGCGCTGCTGGCAATCGGCGTGCTGTCCGGGCTGCTGCTGGCGCTGGTGGCCTTCGGCGTGCATCGGGCGTTCCGGCCGCTGGTGCGGGTGGAGCGCGAGCTGTCGCGTCGCGAACCCTCCGACCTGAAGCCATTGGACGCACGCGTACCGCGCGAGATGGACCAGATGGTGGCCGCGTTGAACCGCTTCATGGAACGCCTGTCCAGCAGCAACGAGACGCTTCGTGCATTCATGGCCGAGGCCGCGCACCAGATGCGCACGCCGCTGGCCGCACTGCGCGCGCAGGCACAGCTGGCGCTGGATGACGACGACCCGGAGGACATGCGCCGCAGCCTGCAGGCGATCGAGCGCAATGCCACGCATATGAGCCGCCTGCTCAACCAGCTGCTCAGTGATGCCAGCGTGATCCACCGTTCCCACCTGCAGCGCTTTGCTGCGGTGGACCTGGCCGAGACCGTGCACCAGGCCCTGCACGAAGCCCTGCCGCAGGCGGGCCCGGCACCGCGCGTGCAGCTGGCGATGACCGCTGAACCCGTGCTGGTGCACGGGGATGCACTGCTGCTGCGCGAGGCGATCAAGAACCTGGTCGACAACGCGCTGAAGTATGGCGGCGACGGTTCATTGCAGATCGCGTTGACCGTGGAGGGCGGGCAGGCGGTGCTGACCATTGCCGATCACGGTGCAGGCATCGCGCCCGCCGATGCCGAACGCGTGTTCGAGCGCTTCGCGCGCGGCGAAGGCGCGCCGTCCGGCGGCGCCGGGCTTGGCCTGGCCATCGTCAAGCGGGTGGTCGACAGCCACGGTGGCCGCATCGACCTCAGCAACCGCCCGCAGGGTGGGTTGGTTGCCACCATCCGCCTGCCTCGGAGCAGCTCATGATCCGTCTGTTCGCCACGGCCATCGCCCTGCTGCTGACCCTGCCGGTGCTGGCCGCGCCGGGCGACGTGCGTCGTTTCCCTGCGCAGGGAAATGCCACCGCTCAGCTGCGCATCCACGGCACCACCGACATCGAAGTGTTCGCGGTGGTCATCGCCGATTACCAGCGCCTGCATCCCGGCACCGAGGTGGTGTACGAGGACATCATCACCCAGGACCTGTACGCGCGTTACCTGCACGACCGTGCCGGGCCAGCGTCGCCTGACCTGCTGATTTCCAGCGGCATGGACCTGCAGACCAAGCTGGTCAACGATGGCCATGCGCTGCCGCACCGCTCTGCGCAGACCGCGGCGTTGCCGGCGTGGGCGCAGTGGCGCAGCGAGGCGTTCGGAATCAGCTACGAACCGGTGGTGATGGTCTACAACACGCGCACGCTGCCGGCCGCGAAGGTGCCGCATACGCGCCGCCAGCTGTTGGACCGGCTGCGTGCCGAAGGTGCGCCGCTGCGCGGCAAGGTCGGCACCTATGACATCGAGCGCAGCAGCGTGGGTTACCTGCTGGCCACCCAGGATGCACAGCGTGGCAGCATTGCCGGCGCACTGCTGGGTGCTCTCGGCGACAACGACGTGGTGCGTGAGGAGCGCACCGGCGTGCTGCTGGACAAGGTCGCCAGCGGCCAGTTGTCGCTGGTCTACAACGTGCTCGGCTCCTACGCGCAGGCGCGCATCGATGCAGTCGCGCCGCTGGCCATTGTCGAGCCCGAGGACTACACGCTGGTGGTGCTGCGTACCGCGGTGATTCCGCGCACCGGCCCGCACCCTGAAGAAGCGCGGCGCTTCCTCGACTACCTGCTGTCGCCGCGTGGCCAGCAGGTGCTCTCGCGCGAGGCACGGCTGATGCCGATCGTGACCGGCAATGCGCGCAGCGATGACGCGCCGGGACGCAGCCGCCGCCCGATCCAGCTCGGCCCCGGCCTGCTGGTGTACCTGGATGCGCTCAAGCGCCGCCAGTTCCTCGACGCGTGGCGCAGCAGCGTCGAGCCGGCAGGGCGCTGACGCGGCGGCCTGCCCGTACAATGGCGGCATGAGCGAATACACCATCCTGATCGCCGACGACCACCCGCTGCTGCGTTCGGCGGTGGTGCAGTCATTGCGGCAGAGCCTGCCGCTGGCACAGGTACGCGAGGTGGCCAGTGCCGAGGCCCTGGCCGAAGCCCTCGACGCGCACCCGGATGTGGACCTGGTGCTGCTCGACCTGACCATGCCCGGCGCACACGGTTTCTCCGCGCTGCTGCACGTACGCGGCTCGCATCCGGATATTCCGGTGGTGATCCTCTCGTCCAACGACCATCCGCGGGTGATCCGCCGCGCGCAGCAGTTCGGCGCGGCCGGTTTCATCCCGAAGTCGGCCCCGGCCGAGACCATCGGCGAGGCGGTGCAGGCGGTGCTCGACGGCGGCCTGTGGTTCCCGGCGATGGCCGCCGAGCGCTCCGAGGCCGACGCGCTGCTGGCCAGCCGCCTGGCCCAGCTGACGCCGCAGCAGTTCCGCGTGCTGCTGTGCCTGGCCGATGGCCTGCTCAACAAGCAGATCGCCTACACGCTGGGGCTGGCCGAGAACACGGTGAAGGTGCACGTCACCGCAATTCTGAAAAAACTCGAATGCCACAGCCGCACGCAGGCAGCGGTGCTGGTGAAGGCGCTGGAGCCGGAAGGCGACGCCGGCGCCGGGCTGTAGTTTCCAGCCAACGGCGCAGCCCCTCGTGGGTGGTGTTTGGGTTGGTCGCTGAAAGCCGAAGCCGCGAGTGGGCCGGTCGGGTCGGGTGCGCGGGGGACGCCGTGAATCCGTCCCTGGAGGCTTGGCAGCCGCATCCATGCGGCTGACACCCCCGCGCACCCAACCCGACCGGCCTCTGACAGATTTCGGTGGCCTGCACCCACGGAAAAGAAAAAGAAGATCAAAAGCGGGTCGCGCGCTGCGCTTGCTCGTGTAGAGCCGAACGTAGGCTCAGCTCTACAAAAGGCGGCCTGCCAGGCTGCTTTTGATTTTGATCTTCTTTTTCTTTTCCGTGGGTGGCAAACATCCGGAATCTGTCAGCGGCCGGGTGGGTGGGTAGTGCGGGGTGTCCGCGGCATGGATGCCGCGGCCAAGCCCCCATGGACGGGTTCACGGCGTCCCCGCACTACCCACCCACCCGGCCAGCCCTCAGCAATCCGGCTTTCCGCGACCAACCCAAACCCACCCACGAGGGGCTGCGCCGTTGGCTGGAAACTACCCGCGATGGCGGATCAGCAGCTGGCTCATCAGCGCCCGCAGCGCCGGCGGTTTCACCGGCTTGGCCATCATTCCCCAGCCGCGCTCGGCGGCCATCTCGCGCAACCCCGCATCGCGCTCGGCGGTGACCAGCACCACCGGCGGGCGTGCCTGCCACTGCTCCGCCAACGTCTCGTACAGCACCGGGCCGTGGTGATCGCCCATGCGCACATCCAGCAACACCAGTTCCGGCACGGTTGTGGCACTGGCCAACTGCAGCGCCGCCTGCGGGCCGTCGGCCAGCACCACCTCGCAGCCCCAGCGTTCCAGCAACGCGCGGCTGGCTGCGCAGACGTGAGGATCGTCATCGATCACCCAGACCCGACGCCCGCGCAGCGGATTGTCCGCGGCCGGTTCCTGCACCAGCACCGGCGCCGGTGCCGTAGTGGGAATCGCGCTGGCGTCGCCGAACGGCACACCCACCGCGAACACGCTGCCCTGGCCTACCTGCGAGCGCAGCCGGATCGGGTGGCCGAGCAGGCGGCCGATGCGGTCGACGATCGCCAGGCCGAGGCCGGCACCGCGCTGCTGGCCGTCGTGCAGGCGGCGGAATTCCTCGAAGATCTCGCCCTGCAGCGCATCGGGAATACCGGGTCCCTGGTCGTGCACTTCGATCCACAGCAGCCCGTCGCGGCGCCGGCAACCGAGCAGCACGCGCCCGCGTTCGCTGTAGCGCAGCGCATTGGACAGGAAGTTCTGCAGGATGCGCCGCAGCAGCGCTTCATCGCTGACCACCACCGCATCGGTATCGACCCAATCAACCACCAGCCCGCGCGACTGTGCGGCGATGCCGAACTCACGCGCCAGCGTCTGCAGCAGCGGCCCCAGCCGGAATGCCTGCACGCGGGTCGGAAGGCTGCCCGATTCCAGCCGCGCGATATCCAGCAGGCTGTTGAGGATCGCGTCCTGCGCGGCGAGTGCGGCGTCGATGTGGTCGCTGGTCTGCTGCTGTGCCGGATCGCTCAGCTTGCCGCGCAGTACCGAGACGAACATGCGCGCGGCATTGAGCGGCTGCAGCAGGTCGTGCACCGCCGAGGCGACGAAGCGGGTCTTGTAGCGGTTGGCCTGCTCGGCTTCGCGGCGTGCTTCGTCCAGGTCGTGGGTACGCTCGGCGATGCGATGCTCGAGTGCGTCGGCCAGCGAGCGCAGTTCGCGCGCGGCGTTCTTGTAGCTGGTGATGTCGGCATAGCTGGTGACGAAGCCGCCGTCGGGCAGCGGATTGCCACGGATCTCCAGCACCGTGCCGTCGTCCTTCTCGCTTTCGCGCATGTGCGGGCGGCCACTGCGCAGGTGATTGAGGCGGCGCTCGATCGCCTCATCGACCGGGCCCGGGCCCAGCAGGCCACGCCGCGCGTTGAAGCGGAACAGCTCCTCGATGGGCCGGCCCACGCGCACCAGGTCCAGCGGAAAACGGAACAGCTCGAGGTAGCGCGAATTCCACGCGACCAGGCGCAGCTCGCGGTCGATCACCACCACGCCTTGTGGCAGGTGTTCCAGGCTGCGGCTGAGGCCACTGTCGGCGTCGGTGGCAGCCTGCAGCAGGCCATCCTGCGCGGTGCGCAGCTCCTGCGCGTGCTGCTTGAGCAGGGTTTCCAGTTCACGGCGGCTGCGCAGGCGGTGCTTCGCCAGGCGCCGGCGCTGCTGCACGAACAGCACCAGGAAGCCCAGTGCGAGCCACGCGGCACCACCAGTCAGCGCCGCCGCACGGCCGGCGGCGGTGGCAGCGCTGGCGTCGTGCAGCAGATGCAGGTTCCAGCCTTCGGCGGGCAGTGCAAGGCTCTGCCACAGCATCGGTTGTACCAGCGCAGGGTCGAGCAGGCGCACCATGCGCCCACCGTCGGCCAGCACGTCCTCGGTGCGTGCGCGCAGCGGCTGCAGGGCACGGTCGGCGTACTGCCGGGCGTCGAGCATTTCGCGGCGTTCATCAGCGCCCAAGGGGCGCAGCAGGCGGTAGCGCCAGTTGTCCCGGTTGGCCAGGAACACCACGTCGTGGTCATCGCTGGCCAGCACCACGTCCGGGCTGCTCAGCCATTCCTGCTCCAGCGCCGACAGTTCGACCTTGATCACCACCACGCCCAGTCGCTTGCCGTCTTCCTCGATGGCCTGCGACAGGTAGTAGCCGGGTACGCCGGTGGTCATGCCGATGCCGTAGAAACGGCCGCGGCCCTGGGCCAGCGCCTGGCGGTAGTACGGGCGGTAACTGTAGTTCTCGCCGACGTTGGTGGTCGGCTGGTCCCAGTTGCTGGCGGCCACGGCCACGCCGTCATGGCCGACCAGGGTCAGGGTGGAGGCGCGGGTGACCTCGTTGGCACGCTGCAGCTTGAGGTTCAGTCGTTGCCGTTCGGCAGGCGAGGGCGGCACGCGCAGGGCGTGCAGCAGATCCGGATCAAGCGCCAGCACCTGCGGCAGCGTGCCGAAGCGGTCGATGCGCTGCTGCAGGCCCTGGCCATACAGCTGCAGCTGGCGTTGCACCTGGCTGCTTTCCTCGCCCAGTGCGCGGCGCCAGGCGTAGTGGCCGGCGGCGACCGCGCACAGCACGGTACCGCCGACCATCACCAGGATCGTCAGCAACAGCATCCGGTGGCGGCTGAGCCAGTACATGGCGGCAGTCTACGCAGGGCCGGCGGGCGTGGCGTGCACGCCTGCCGGGGTCTGACGTGGAAGGGATCAGAAGTGCATCTGCGCGCGCAGCTCGAAGATTTCCGGCGTGCTGTGCACGCCACGACGGCTGGCGTCGACCTTCACGTAGTTGGCCTGGAACTTGAAGTGGCTGGTGAGGTACCAGTTCGCACCCAGGGTCAGGTCGTGCTGGCGGCCACCGAGGATGCTGCCGTCGTCGAGGTCCAGGCGGCTGTAGCGTGCCACCAGTTCAACCGCGCCGTAGTTGTGCGCGGGCTTGATGTTGGCCACGGCGCCGGCGTTGTACGGGCGCGATTCGCCGGTCAGCACCCAGCTGGCCATCGCGTACTGGCCACTGCCGGTGTAGTCGGGCAGGCCCTTGCGGGTGACGGTGGCCTGCAGGGCTTCGGCCTGCAGCGAGAACGGGCCGCGGATCCAGATGCCTTCCAGGCCGGTGCGGCGGATCTGGTCGGCGGTGACCAGCGCGCCGGAGTCGACGTAACGGATGTCGGTCAGGCCGGCTTCCGGACGTGCGCGCAGGCGTGCGCTGGCTTCGTGGTGCACATCGCGGCCATCGCTGTAGCCGCGCGGATTCTCCTGCGAATAAGCCACGCCCAGGTGGATCACATCACCCGGCGCCTTCACCGGCGTCCACACGGCGCGCACCGCCTGGGTGGTGCCGGGGTTGTCACCCTGCAGGTCCTTGCCGCCATAGGCGCCGGCCTGCAGCAGGTACTGCGGGCGCTCCAGCACCCATTCCACGCCGGTACGGCGGCCGGCGTAGAACGCCTGCACCGGCAGCGCGGTTTCCAGGAAGCTGCCGGCACGCGAGGAGGTGTTCGCATCCAGGCCGACCGGGGTCTTCATGTAGCCGAAGCGGAAACGGCCGACGTCGCGGCCGAAGAACGCCTTGCTCTCGAAACGCACGAACACGTCCAGCCAGGTGTCGGCCTGGAAGTCGTAATAGACCATCGCGTCGTAGACGCCCTTCTTCTTCAACGTTGCGCCGAACTCCTTGCGGCGCACGGCATCATCGTCCTCAAGGCCGCTGGCCGAGGAGAAGTCGTTGTAGTCGTAGGCGATGTTGGCGGTGGCGGCCAGCTCGGTGCCATCGTCGAAGGTGTACTTGGTCGGCCAGTTGTCGAAATCCGCTGCCGAAGCGAAGGCGGGAAGGGCGGCCAGCGACAGGGCCAGCAAGGTGGGAATCGGGCGCATGTTGGGTGCGGCTCTCTCGGATTGCGTGTGGACAGGACATCAACGGCCGCAAGGGCCGGAACTTTCGCAAGGACGCGCCCGGCCGTTCAGCCTGGGCCACCGGCCTCCCCGGGATCGGGCGGTGCGGCGTCAGTGTAGGCACCGTGGCCGCCTGAACCGGGGGGCTAGTACCAATAGGTTATCTGCGCCGGCGTGCCTGGCGCGTACAAAGGCGTCCATTGGTCGCACCCCTCGTGCATGCAGCACGGGGCCCGCGATCAGTTTCCACGGTAACGGTTCCCGTGCTGTCCCGGGGCCGTACGTGCCTGAAAACGCCCCTTCCGGAGTACGCCATGCACATCCCGACCGCAGCCCCGGCGCCTGCAAAGCCGTTGCCGATCTATCGCCAGCTGTACTTCCAGGTGATCGTGGCGATCGTCCTGGGCGCCATCCTCGGCCACTACGAACCGCTGATCGGCGAGAAGATGAAGCCGCTCGGCGACGCCTTCATCAACCTGGTGAAGATGATCATCGCGCCGGTGATCTTCCTGACCATCGTCACCGGCATCGCCAGCATGACCCACCTGCGCACCGTGGGCCGGGTGTTCGCCAAGGCGATGGCGTACTTCCTGTTCTTCTCCACGCTGGCGCTGATCGTCGGCATGATCGTGGCGCACGTGGTGCAGCCCGGCGCCGGCATGAACATCAACCCGGCCGAGCTGGACCAGACCGCGGTGCACAGCTACGTCGAGAAGTCGCATGACCTGACCCTGGTCGGCTTCCTGATGGACATCATCCCGAAGACGCTGCTCAGCGCCTTCGTCGACGGCAACATCCTGCAGGTGCTGTTCGTGGCCGTGCTGTTCGGCATCGCGCTGGCGATGGTGGGCGAGAAGGGCAAGCCGGTGCTGAACTTCCTGGAGGCGCTGGTCGCCCCGGTGTTCAAGCTGGTGCACATCCTGATGAAGGCCGCCCCGATCGGTGCCTTCGGTGCGATCGCCTTCACCATCGGCAAGTACGGCGTCGGTTCGCTGATCAACCTGGCCTGGCTGGTGGGCTCGTTCTACCTCACCGCGTTCCTGTTCGTGGCGGTCATCCTGGGCCTGGTCTGCCGCCTGTGCGGCTTCTCGGTGTTCAAGCTGGCGCGCTACCTGAAGGCCGAACTGCTGCTGGTGCTGGGCACCTCCTCGTCGGAGTCGGCGCTGCCGTCGCTGATGGAGAAGATGGAACGGGCCGGCTGCAGCAAGTCGGTGGTGGGCCTGGTGGTCCCGACGGGCTACTCGTTCAACCTGGACGGCACCAACATCTACATGACCCTGGCCGCGCTGTTCATTGCCCAGGCCACCAACACCGAACTGACCCTGGGCCACCAGATCGCCCTGCTGCTGGTCGCCATGCTCAGCTCCAAGGGCGCGGCCGGTGTCACCGGTGCCGGCTTCATCACCCTGGCCGCCACCCTGGCGGTGGTGCCGGAAGTGCCGGTGGCCGGCATGGCGCTGATCCTGGGCGTGGACCGCTTCATGAGCGAATGCCGCTCGCTGACCAACTTCATCGGCAATGCCGTGGCCACCGTGGTGGTCTCGCGCTGGGAAGGCGCACTGGACCGCAACCGCCTGCAGCTGGCGCTGGATGGCCGCGAAAGCGAGCTGCCGCCGCCGGTGGATGCGCTGCCCGAGGCGCTGCCGGCCAAGGGCTGATCCAGGTGTGTGGTACCGCGGGGCCGATCACGACAGTGGTACGGCCCCGCGGCGTTTCAAGGCGTCCCACGGCTGTCACGCGAGGCGCCGAAGCTGGTATCAAGGCCTGGTCGCATACGGCACGGAATTGTGCGGTCGCAGCATGCATGCGACAGGATAGCGACAGGTCCAGACGCTCCAACGGGGGTATCATCCCCTGTCCCTTCTGCCCATTCATGTAACCCACATCGATGTCCAACGAAGATTTCAAACAGGCCGCCCTCGATTACCACCGGATGTCTCCGCCCGGCAAGATCAAGGTTTCCGCTACCAAGCCCATGCTGACCCAGCGCGACCTGTCGCTGGCGTATTCGCCGGGCGTGGCGTACGCCTGTGAAGCGATCAAGGCCGACCCGCAGCAGGCCAGCGAGCTGACCGCGCGCGGCAACCTGGTGGCGGTGATCTCCAACGGCACCGCGGTGCTGGGCCTGGGCAACATCGGCGCGCTGGCCGGCAAGCCGGTGATGGAAGGCAAGGGCGTGCTGTTCCAGAAGTTCGCCGGCATCGATGTGTTCGACATCGAAGTGGATGAAACCGACCCGGACAAGCTGGTCGACATCATCGCCTCGCTGGAGCCGACCTTCGGCGGCATCAACCTGGAAGACATCAAGGCGCCGGAATGCTTCGTGGTCGAGCGCAAGCTGCGCGAGCGCATGAAGATCCCGGTGTTCCATGACGACCAGCACGGCACGGCGATCATCGTCGGCGCGGCCGTGCTCAACGCGATGGCGATCACCGGCAAGAAGATCGAGGACGTGAAGCTGGCGACCACGGGCATGGGCGCGGCCGGCATTTCCTGCGTGAACATGCTGGTGCAGCTGGGCCTGAAGCCGGAGAACATCCTGGCCTTCGACCGCGAGGGTGTGATCCACACCGGCCGTACCGACCTGGACCCGGAAAAGCAGCGCTATGCGCGCGACACCGACAAGCGCACCCTGGCCGAGATCGTCGATGGCGCGGATATCTTCCTGGGCCTGTCCGCGCCGGGCATCCTGACCGCCGAGATGGTCAAGACCATGGCGCCGGACCCGGTGATCTTCGCCCTGGCCAACCCGACCCCGGAAATCATGCCGGAACTGGCGCGTGCCGCCCGTCCGGACGCGATCATCGGCACCGGCCGTTCGGACTACCCGAACCAGGTCAACAACGTGCTGTGCTTCCCGTACCTGTTCCGCGGTGCGCTGGACGTGGGCGCCACCGCGATCAACGAGGAAATGAAGATCGCCTGCGTGCGCGCCATCGCCGCGCTGGCGCGCCGTGCCGCCACCGACATGGGCTCGGCCTACGGCGGCGATACCCCGAGCTTCGGCCGTGAATACCTGATTCCGCGTCCGTTCGACCGCCGCCTGCTGGTGGAGCTGTCGGCTGCCGTGGCCCAGGCCGCGATGGACTCGGGCGTGGCCTCGCGCCCGATCGACGACATGGGCGCCTACCGCGACAAGCTGGCCCAGTTCGTCTACCGCACCAGCCTGATGATGAAGCCGGTCTACGACCGCGCGCGCAGCGACAAGCAGCGCGTGGTGTATGCCGAAGGCGAAGAGGAAGTGGTGCTGCAGGCGGTGCAGAACGTGGTCGATGACGGCCTGGCGCACCCGATCCTGATCGGCCGCCCGGAAGTGATCGAGTCGCGCATCGAGCGCCTCGGCCTGCGCCTGAAGATCGGTGAGAACGTTGAAGTCACCAACATCAACGACGACCCGCGCTTCAACGAGTACTGGCAGTACTACCACGGCCTGACCGGCCGTCGTGGCGTGACCGTGGCCGCGGCGAAGAACCTGATGCGTTCGCGCCCGACCCTGATTGCCGCGGTGATGGTGGCGCGTGGCGAAGCCGATGCGATGCTGACCGGCATCGTCGGCCGCTTCCACAAGAAGCTGGGTTACGTGCGCAGCGTGCTGCCGCTGGAGCCGAAGGTCACCTCGACCTCGGCGATGACCGGCGTGATCAACCAGCAGGGCGTGTTCTTCTTCGTCGATACCCACGTGCAGGAAGACCCGACCGCCGAGCAGCTGTGCGAAGCCACGCTGCAGGCGGCCTACCGCATGAAGCTGTTCGGCATCGAGCCGAAGGTGGCGCTGCTGTCGCACTCCAACTTCGGCAGCCATGATTCGAAGGACGCGCTGAAGATGCGCCAGGTGCGCGAGCTGCTGCTCAAGCGCAACCCGCGCCTGAACGTGGACGGCGAAATGCAGGGCGACACCGCGTGGGATGAAGCGCTGCGCCAGAAGCTGCTGCCGGGCTCGACCCTGCAGGGCCGCGCCAACCTGTTCGTGCTGCCGAACCTGGAAGCGGCCAACATCGCCTACAACCTGGTGCGTGTGTTCACCGACGGTGTGGCGATCGGCCCGATCCTGATGGGCGTGAACAAGCCGGTGCACATCCTGACCACCAGCGCGACCTCGCGCCGGATCCTGAACATGACCGCGATCGCCGCGGTGGATGCGCAGATCAGGAAGCAGCTGGAAGCGGAAAAGAAGGCATAAGCCTTCTTTCCCACTTCCGCTGCCCACGCATTCTTCCTCTACCCCCGCCTTCGGCGCGCCCCTTCAACAAGAAGGGGCTCCTGGTCGGAAGAATGATGGCGCTGGCGCCGTTGGGCGTCGGCGCAAATGAAAACACCGGGCACTGCCCGGTGTTTTCATTTGCCGCAACGGTCGCCGAACCTGCCACACGCGCTTCGCAACCCGGTCATTTGCCTGCAACCCCGCTGGGGCCCAATACGCCCACGCGGCCCGGCCGTGGGAAGGGACCGGACCGGCCTTCCCACCCTGGGCCCGACCACCTCCCCATCGGCGAAAGTGTCATGCGCAATCGAGTGACCCGGCGGTACTTCCAGCAGTTGTTCGCGCTGTACGCAGGATTCGTGCAGTCGCGCTGAGGCCGCCAGCTGCCGCGGCGCGGCGGGCATCCGTGCCCACCGTGCATGCGGCTTACTGCGCCGCGCCGGGTGCCAGCAGTTCAATCTCCGACAGCGGCATCCGGCCCGGCGCTACCAGGCGCAGGCGGTACTCGCTGTAGCGACCGGGCCTGGCGATGCGGAACGGCCGGGTCTGGCGAGGGGATTCGAAGTCTTCGCCGCTGCGCTGGTCCAGCAGCGTCCAGCTGCCGTCGCCGCTGCGGGCCTCCAGCGCCCATTCGCCGCCGCGGATGCTGCCGTCGCCGCTGGTCAGCGTGTACATCGTCGGGGCGCCCTCGGCCAGCCCGGTCAGCGCGATGATCGCGCCACCGCCCAGGCCGACCGTGGTACCGGCATCGTCATCCACCAGTGCAGGCAGCGCGCGGCCATCGCCTGATGTGGCTTTCGCGCCGCTGCCAAGCAGGTCGTGCAGCAGCTGCGGGCGCTGGCCACGCGCGGTCAGCGAGGGCGGCGCGTCGTCCACGCCACTGCCCCAACGCGACGGCCTTGGGCCCATCACGAAGTCCAGCGTCGCACCCTTGGCGATCAGTTCGTGCGGCACCCAGGTCTTGGTCCAGGGTTTGCCGTTGATCTTCAGCGACTGCACGTAGACGTTCTCGCGCGTGTTGTTGGCCGCGTTCACGGTCAGCACGGCGCCGCCCTGCAGTTCCACGCGTGCGTGGCGGAATGCAGGCGAACCGATCACGTACTCGGGGGCGCCCATGCGCAACGGGTACAGGCCCAGCGAGGCCAGCACGTACCACGCCGAGGTCTCGCCATTGTCCTCGTCACCCGGATAGCCCTGGCCGATCTCGCTGCCGACGTACAGCCGCGACAGGATCTCGCGCACGTGCTGCTGGGTCTTCCACGGCTGCCCGGCATACAGGTACATCCACGGGATGTGGTGCGCCGGCTGGTTGCTGTGCGCGTACATGCCCATGCGCACATCGCGTGCTTCGGTCATTTCATGGATGGTGCCGCCGTAGGAGCCGGCCAGCGCCGGGTCTGCGGTCTCCGGGGTGGCGAAGAAGGTATCCAGCTTCGCCGCCAGCCTGTCGCGGCCACCGTACAGCGCGGCCAGGCCTTCGCCATCGTGGGCGGCGGTGAAGGCGAAGGTCCAGCCGTTGGACTCGGTGTAGTCGTGGCCCCACACGCGCGGGTCGTAGCGCTTGGAATCCACTCGCCAGCGGCCGTCGGCAGTGCGGCCCTGGAAGAAGCCGGCGGCCGGATCGAACATCGTTGCGTAGCTGGCCGCGCGGTAGCGGAAGTAGTCGGCCTCGGTGCTGTAGCGCTCGCGTGCGGCAGGCGTGGTTGCGCGCTTGGCCAGGGCATCGGCCATGTTGGCGACGCCGAAGTCATTGAGCGCGCCTTCCATCGTCCACGACATGCCCTCGTGCACGTCGGCACTGGCATAGCCGCGGAAGGTCGAACGCTGCATGCCCTTGCGGCCGACGTGACGGTCCGGCGGTACCACGGTCGCGTTCTTCAACGCGGCGGCATAGGCCTCGGCCGGATCGAAGCCGCCGATTCCCTTCAGCCACGCGTCGGCGAAGGCCACGTCGGAGCTGGTACCGACCATCAGGTCCGCATAGCCCGGCGACGACCAGCGTGCGATCCAGCCACCGGCGCGGTACTGCTCGATGAAGCCCTGCACCAGCTGCCCGGCATCATCGGGCGTGAACAGCGCATAGGCTGGCCACGTGGTGCGGAAGGTGTCCCAGAAACCGTTGTTGACGAACACCTTGCCATCGCGCACGGCGGCGAAGGTCCGGGTCGCGCTGCCGCCGGTGTTGTCCTCGCTGGCACTGGCCTGGTTGGCGTAGCGCCAGTCCGGTGCGGCCGCGCTGCCCACATTCTCGTGGCCGGAATTGGGATACAGGAAGAGCCGGTACAGGCTGGAATACAGCGTGGTCTTCTGGTCGTCGCTGGCATCGCCGATGTCGAAGCGGGCCAGGCGTGCATCCCAGGCATCCTGCGCGCGGCCGGCCACGCTCTCCAGCGTATCGGCCGCAGCAATCTCCAGCGCCAGATTGTGCCGGGCCTGTTCCACCGAGATCAGCGAGGTGGCGATGCGCATGTTCACCCGCCGCTCGCTGCCGGCATCGAACTTGATGTAGCCGGTGGGGCGGCCGGTGTCGATGCGGCCGCTGCTGCGCCACGGCTTGTCGAAACGGGCCGCCACGTACATGCGGCTGGCGCCGTTGGACAGGCCGCTGCGCGTATCGGTGTAGCCGGTGAGGGTCTGCGTGGCGGCATCCAGGGTCAGCCCACCACGCGCATCAACGTTGTCGAACAGCAGGTTGGCGTCGCCGTCTTCGGGGAAATCGAAGCGGAACAGCGCCGCATGGTCGGTCGGCGCGATCGCGGCGGCGATGCCGTTGTCGAAGCGCACGTCGTAACGGTAGGGGCGCGCACTCTCATGGCTGCGCTCGAACGACAGCGCACGCTTGCGGCGGTCGGCGGACGGCACGCCGCGGTTGGCCGAGGGCATCACCTGGAAGGTCTGGCGGTCGCCCATCCACGGGCTGGGCTGGTGGCTCAGCGCAAGCGCCTGCAGCTGCGGACGGTTCTGCGCATCGTTCTGCTCGTTCCAGCGGTACAGCCAGTTCAGCGCACCGGCATCGGTCACCGGGGTCCAGAAGTTGAATCCGTGCGGCACCGCCGTGGCCGGGAAATTGTTGCCGCGCGAGAAGGTGCCGTTGGCCTGGGTGCCGCGGGTGGTCAGCACCCAATCGGAAGCCCGCTGTGGCTGGGGGCGTGGCTGCACGTCCAGGCGCACGTCGTCGATCCAGCCGGAGACCGGTGCACCCTCGGCACTGGCCACCTCCAGTTCGATCGCCACCACGCGACGCCCCTTCAGCGCGGGTACCTCGCCCAGGCGTATCGCCTTGCGCGCCCACTGCTGCGGATACAGCGTCTTCGACGCGCCTTGCGCGCGCGCGCCGATGGCCACGCCATGCTGGTCGCGTGCAGCGCTGGACGACACGCGGCTGCCATCGTCCAGCAGCAGGTCCAGCGAGACATAGGTCGAGGCCACGGTGTCCTTGCCGACGATTTCCGGCAGCACCAGCCATGACAGGGTGGTTTCGGCTTCGATGGGCAGATCGGTCCTGAACAGCTCGCGCCGCGCGCTGCCGCCGTTGCTGCTGTAGCGCAGTGCATGCAGGCCGCTGTAGCCGGCATTGCGCTTGGCGGCGTAGGGCGCGGCGGGACCGTCGCCGATCGACACCTGCAACCCACCCGCCGCCGGGGTCGGGGCAGGTTCGCCCGGTTCGAACGAAGTCTGCAGCCCCTGTGCCAACACCGGCATCGCGGTAGTCGCACAGGCCAGGGCCAGGGCGAGCGGAAGCAGGGCGCGGCGTGGATCGGACAGGGTCATGCAGGGATCTCCCGGAAGGGCTGGCGGCGGGCAGAACCCGCATCGGCGGGCACCACGGACAGCATCGCTCCGCCCGCCGGGATGGCAGTGGGAGAGGCGATGCCGGTCCGGTGGGGGCGGGCCATGCGATCGGGTCGAAGAGGGCAGGTCGGGTCGCGACCTGGCCCGATCCTGCAACAGCCGCCGCGACCTGACAAGTGCCATTTAGTTCGATCCAAATGCGGGAAATAGTGCGGTCGGCAGGTTTTCGGCGCGAACCCGCCGGATCGATTGAAGAAATCGCCCTGCCGATCCGGCCTGCGCAGGGGCGGCACAATGTCGGGGCGGCCCGGATGCTAGAATCACAGCCCTCGCAACCCGTTCATCGACATCCGCCATGAGCCATACCGCCACCGCGCCCGCCAACGCCGAGAAGCGCTACACCGTGCACCGCAGCGATCTGCCGCTGAGCTGCCCGACCCCGGAAATGGCGCTGTGGAACTCGCATCCGCGCGTGTACCTGCCGATCGAAGACGAGCCCAACGGCGAAGCGCAGTGCCCGTACTGCGGTTCCGTGTTCGTGCTGGCCGACTAAGCGGCCGCCCCTTCGATGCGCCGATTGACCGTGGTGCAGTTGCTGCCGGCGCTGCACTCCGGCGGTGTCGAGCGCTCGACCCTGGAAATTGCTGCGGCCCTGGTCGCCGCCGGCCATCGCGCGCTGGTGGTTTCTGCTGGTGGCCGCCTGGTGCAGCCGCTGCTGGACAGCGGTGCCGAGCACCTCACCCTCGACATCGGCCGCAAGTCGCTGCTGACCCTGCGGCATCTGCCGACCCTGCGGCGCCTGTTTGCCGAGGTCGGCGCCGACATCGTGCATGCCCGTTCGCGGCTGCCGGCCTGGCTGGGCCTGTACGCGATCCGCGCCATGCCCGCCGCACAGCGCCCGCACTGGGTCACCACCGTGCACGGGCTGAACTCACCCAGTCGCTACAGCGCAGTGATGACCAGCGGCGAGCGCGTGATCTGCGTATCCAACAGCGTACGTGACTACGTGCGCCGGCATTACCCGACGGTCCCCGAAGCGACGCTGCAGGTGATCCCGCGCGGCGTCGACGTCGCCCAGTTCCCGCGCGTGGCGCGCGCCGACCGCCGGCCGCGCCTGGCGCTGGCGGCCGATCATCCGTGGCTGGCGCAGGTGGAAGGCCCGCTGCTGCTGCTGCCGGGGCGGGGCACCCGCCTGAAGGGCCACGCCCATGCGCTGCAGCTGCTGTCCGACGTGCGCGCCGCCGGTGTGCCGGCCCAGCTGTGGATGCTGGGCACCGATGAACCGGGCCGCGAAGCCTATGTGGCGGATCTGCGCCGGCAGGCGACGGCGCTGGGCGTGGCCGAGGCCGTGCAGATCAGCGCGCCCACCGCACGCATTGCCCAGGCCTATGCCGCCAGTGACCTGGTGCTGCAGCTGTCGGACAAACCGGAAGCCTTTGGCCGCACCGTGGTCGAGGCGCTGTCGGTCGGCCGCCCGGTGCTGGGCTGGGACCATGGCGGCGTGGGTGAACTGCTGCAGCAACTGCAACCCGCGGGCGCCGTACCGTTGGGTGATGTGCGGGCACTGGGTGAACGCGCGCTGGCCCTGCTGGCGCAGCCGCCGTCCCTGCCGGCGCGCATCCCGTTTACCCTGCAGGCCATGCAGCGTGACACCCTTCGCCTCTATGCCGACCTTGCCGGCTGACGCCACCGTTCCCCTGCGCGACGACCGCGCCGGGCGCTGGGCACCCTGGTGGGTGCTGGCGTACGTGGCGATGTGGCCGCTGCCGGGCATCGCCGAAACCGTGCTCGGACTGGGCGCGCTGTACGCCGCCGCGCGCATGGTCATGCGCCGCCTGCAGCGCCGTCCGCACCTGCTGAGCACGGCGGCCTGGGCGCTGACCTCGATCCTGTTCCTTGGCTACTGGCTGCCGCAGGCGTTCTCGGCCATCGATGCCATCGATCCTGCAGCGTCGTGGACCAAGGCGGCCGCCGGCCTGCGCTATCTTCCTTTCATGTGGCTGGTGGCAATCGCCGTAGCCACGCCCGAACGGCGAAGGCTGACCTTCGGTGGCCTGGCACTGATCACGGGTGCATGGACGCTGGATGCACTGGTACAGGCCGTGGCCGGTACCAGCCCATGGTTCTGGTCGCTGGAACACCTGAAGCTGGCCGTAAGCGGCCACGCGTTGTGCCCGGCGGACGAAGCCGCCCTGGCTGACCGGCTCAGTGGGGCCCTGGGGCCCTGCAACCTCAAGTTCGGCCAGGTGCTGGCCAGCCTGTCACCGTTCCTGTTGTTGCCGATCGCGCGGCGCTTCGGCAATGCGGGCTGGTTGCTGGCGGCCGCCGCGCTTGGCGGCGTGCTGCTGCTGGCAGGGTCGCGTGCCTCGTGGATCACGTTCGCACTGGTGCTGGCCTACAGTGGCGTGCGCCAGTTCGGCTGGAAGCGGCTGGCGTTGCTGGCGCTGCTTGCGGTGCTGGCAGCCGGCGCGTTGACCGCCAGCGTGCCGCAACTGCGCGAACGCTTCGCGCGTACGGCGATGGCCTGGGAGGGCGGCGAACGCGGTGTCGACCAGGCGCTGTCCGGGCGTGCACGGATCTGGCAGGCCGCCGTGTGCATGATTGAAGAACATCCGATCAACGGTGTCGGCGCACGCGGCTTCCGCGATGCCTATCCGGCCTGCGTCGCCGATGAGGGGCCGGCGGTCTGGGGTAATGCGCCTGCGCTGCATGCCCATCAGATCGTGCTGGAAATCCTCGCTGAAACCGGCGTGCTCGGTCTGCTGCTGTGGTTGGCGGCAGTGGCCCAGGCCTGGCGCGCATGGCGCTATGCGCCGGCCAGCGCGCGTGAGCGCGCGCGCCCGGCGATGCTGGCGCTGGCGGTCACGGTGTTTCCGCTCAACACCCACCTGGCGTTCTACTCGGCGTTCTGGGGCGGCCTGACGGTGATGCTGGCAGCGCTGTTCGCCGGCAGCCTGCTGGCGCGCGAGGCAGAGGATTCGCCGCCGATACGGTAGTTGCCAACCTTGGTTGGCCATCCCCAGGTCGAGGGTCAGATCATCGGCGCCAACCAAGGTTGGCGACTACCTCGCGCATGCAGACGCCCAGCAGTCCGGTCGATGTCAGCCCTGGCTGGCACCGGCTGCCACATCCAGCTAATTGTAGAAATCGCTCCGCCCGCCCGGTTGGCGCTTGAAACGGCGATGGATCCACAGGTACTGGTCGGGGGCCTCGCGCACCATCGCTTCGATGGCCTGGTTGACCCGGGTGGTATCGGCTTCCACGTCTTCGCTGGGGAAGTTTTCCAGCGGTGCGCCGATCTTCAGGAAGTACTTCCCGCCTTCGCGGCGGTGGAAGTACGGGATCACCGCGCAGCCGGTCATCCGCGCCAGCTGGTGGGTGGCGGTGATGGTGGACGCGGTGTGGCCGAAGAACGGCACGAACACGGTGTCCTTGCCGCGCATGTCCTGGTCCGGCGCGTACCAGAGGAAGCCGCCCTTCTTCAGGTGCCGCACAGTGGCGCGGATGTCTTCGTTGGCATACATCGCCTTGGCGTAGCGCAGGCGGCCGAACTTCACCGCCCACTCGTACACCGGGTTCTTGTGCTTGCGGTACATGCCCGACAGGTCGACGTAGTCGCACAGCAGGCGGCCGCACATCTCCAGGGTCATGAAGTGGCCGGAGACCAGCAGCACGCCGCGGCCTTCGGCCTGCATCCGCTGCAGATGTTCCAGGCCCTCGATCTGCACCTGCGGGCGGATGCGGTCGATGCTGCCCCACCAGGCGCGGATGCATTCGAACACGCCCACGCCCAGTGCATCGAAGCTGTCGCGTACCAGGCGCTGGCGCCAGGCCTCGTCCTTTTCCGGGAAGCACAGCTGCAGGTTGACCTCGGCGGCGCGGCGGCGGCTGCCGAGCAGGCGCCAGCTGATCCAGCCGACGCCACGGCCCAGCGCGCGCTGCAGCATCCACGGCAGGCGGGCGATGGCGAAGGCGCCGAACATGACGGCGAACATCGGCCAGTTGCGGGGATCGCGCAGCGACGGGCGGATGGCAGTGGAGGCATCGGACATTGCTCCATTCTACCAACCCGGCCGCGTGTCTTTCCCGGGGGCCTCCCGTATCCTTGCCGCATGCGTAAAGACCCTGTCGAATGGATCCTGCGCGGCCTGTATTCGGCCGTGCTTTACCTGCTGCTGCCGATCACCGTGTACCACCTGGTCTGGCGCGGTTTCCGGGTCCGTGAATACTTCCGGCGCTGGGACGAGCGCTACGCCTCCTACCCACAGCCGACCGGCCAGCCGCGGGTCTGGCTGCATGCGGTGTCGGTGGGCGAGGTCAATGCCGCCGCCCCGCTGGTCAACGCCCTGCGCCAGCAACGTCCGGATATCCGCTGGGTCATCACCACCATCACCCCGACCGGGTCCGAACGCGTGCGCGCGCTGTGGGGCGACGCGCTCGACCATGTCTACCTGCCGTACGACGTGCCCGGCAGCGTCAACCGCTTCCTCGGCCACTTCCGGCCCAGCCTGGCGCTGATCCTGGAGACCGAGCTGTGGCCGAACATGCTGTTCGGTTGCCGCGATCGCCGCATTCCGGTCTACATCCTCAATGCCCGCCTGTCGGCCCGCTCGCTGCGTGGCTACCGGTTGCTGGCAGCGCTGATCCGTCGCGCCCTGCGCACGGTCACCTGCGTCGCCGCCCAGTCGCAGGATGATGCCGAGCGCTTCGTGCAGCTGGGCGCGGCCCCCGAGCAGGTGCAGGCGCTGGGCAACCTGAAGTTCGACATCGCCACGCCGGACGTTCAGGATTTCGTCGCGCAGTTCCATGCGCAGGTACCCGCTGGACGCCCGGTGTGGATCGCCGCCAGCACCCATGACGGTGAGGAGCAGGCGGTGATCGACCTGCACCGTCGCCTGCGCCAGCAGCATCCCGACCTGCTGCTGCTGTGGGCGCCGCGCCATCCCGAGCGCTTCCCGAAGGTGGAGGCCCTGGCGCGCGAGCAGGGCTGGAATGTGGCGACCCGGCGTGCGATGCAGTGGCCGGACGCCGGCACCGATGTGTTCGTCATCGACACCCTGGGTGAACTGATGCCGTTCTATGCCTGTGCGCAGGTGGCGTTCGTCGGCGGCAGCCTGCAATCGATCGGTGGCCACAACCTGCTGGAACCGGCGGCGATGGGCACCGCCGCGGTGACCGGCCCGCACCTGCACAACTTCTCCGAGATCTCACGACGCATGCGCGAGGCCGGTGCCCTGCTGATCGGCGAGGACGTGCAGGCGGTTGGCGATCTGCTGCAGCACCTGCTTGATGACGAACGTGCACGCGAGGACATGGCGCGTGCCGGCTGCACCCTGGTCAGCAACGGTCGCGGCGCATTGCAGCGTACGCTGGCGCTGGTGGCCCCCCACCTGCCTCCTCCGCGCAGCTGAGGCCGCAGGGGATTCGATCCACGTACTGCGGATCGAATGACGTGATCGCCTGCATCAATTCTGCTTAACGGCGAGATTTCTGTCGTTGCTGGACCGTGGAACGGTGTGCCGACGTGCCTGCGATCACAATGCGGCGTGCACGCCACGGATTCTGATATCGCCCTTCGCCGCAGGCTGCCAGCCTGCTGTCGAACGTGCTTGGGCGGATATCAAGGAACCTTGCGATGGATAGCGACAGCGGCCCTGGCGACATGGGCGATGCAGGGCCGGGCAGGGACCACCTTGCAGGGGTGATCCTGACCCTGATGCTGGGTGGCAGCGTGATCGCGCTGGTGGGGCAGCACACCGCCGCACAGGCAGGCCCTGCGATCGTGTTGAGCCTGTTGCTGGCTGCGCTGGGCACCGCGCCGCTGCTGTATTGCCTGCACATCCTGGGCCGGCAGCTGCCGGTGGCCGAGGGCCTGCACGGCCTGCTGCGGGCGCGTTGGGGCAGGGTCCCGGCCGGCCTGCTCGGCGCCGCGCTGCTGGTGGAACTGATGGCGACCAGCGCCGGCGTGGCGCAGTCCATGGCCAGCCACGTGCATGCGCTGCTGGCCAGCTGTGGCATCGAGGCCGGTAACGCGATGCCGGTTGCGCTGATGGCCACCCTTGGCCTGCTTCTGCTTGGGCTGATCGGATTGCTGCCACCGAGGCGTGGGGCGCTGGTGGCCTGTGCGTTGCTGACGGTGAAGCTGGGCACCGGCCTGTTGCTGCTGGTGCTGGCGGCCCGCCATGTGCACTACGCGCTCTGGATACCGTGGCTGCCGGAGGCCACGGCGCCCTATCGCTTCGGGCCAGGAGGAGTGCTGGCAGCCAGCGTGCCGCTGCTCGGCATGTTTGCCTGTGCCGGCCTGGTGCTGGGATTTCCCGGCGTGTGTGGCCAGGTGCGGACGCGACAGGCAGCGTTGCTGGCGAGCACGCTGCTGCTGGCCATGCTGCTGCTGATCGTGCTGGCCGCGTTGCAGTCCGGCCTGGTCGAGTTTCCGGCCTTGGCCAGTACGCGGCCGTTGTCGGTGGCATTGCAGCAGCACCCGCAACTGCAGTGGATGATGCCGCTGCTGCCACTGGCGGGGGCGAGCGGGTTGGCGGCACTCCTGCTGGTGCTGCTGCGGGTGGCTGCGCGGTTGGCAACGCAGTTGTGGACGGCGGCCCGCGATGCATCGCATGGGCGTGTTGCGCCGCCGATGCCGGTCGCGGTGGTGCTGGCCGCGGCGCTGCTGGCGCTGGCGATGCCGATGGGCACATTGCCGGTGCTGCCTGGGCCGGCAACCCTGCTGGTGATGGCGGCGCTGTGCCTGGCTGCCCTGCGCGCGCAGGTTCCGCTACCACGCGCCCTGCCGGTGCTGGCCCCCCTGGCCGCCGCGCTGTGCCTGTTGGCCGCCGCGGAACGGATGCGTGCGTGGCCCGGCTGACGACCAGGCAAGCCTCCCATGCGTGGAGGCTTCGGCCTGCGTCGCGCACAAAAAAAAGCCACCCTCGCGGGTGGCTTCTTCGTTGCCGGCAGGGCGGCGACTCAGTGCGTGGTCGTTGCCGGGTTGCCTGCGTCCTGGGTCAGCAGGCGGTTGACGTCCTGCAGCTCGGCCACATCCAGTGCGCCCAGCGACTGGCTCAGCAGCAGGCGGTTCTGCAGGAAGGTGTAGCGGGCGTTGGCGTAATCCAGCTGCGCCGAGAACAGGATGCGCTGGTTCTGGATCACGTCCAGCACGGTACGGGTACCGACTTCCAGGCCAACCTGCGAGGCGTCGTACGCGCTCTGCGCCGAGACCACCGCCAGGCGGCGGGCTTCCACTTCGCTGATGCCCTGCACCAGGGTCTGGTAGGCGTTGCGGGTGTTGCGGTCCAGGGCACGCTTCTGCTGTTCGTAGCCGTCCTGGGCGATGTCACGCTGGGCCAGCGCCTGGCGCACGCCGGACTGGGTGGCACCGCCGGAGAAGATCGGCACGCTCAGGGTCAGGCCGATGCTGTTGGTGCGTGCGTCCGGCGACAGCGAGCCGGCACCGGTGCTGTCACCCCAGGTCGCGCTCTTGCCCCAGCTGCCGCCCAGCGACAGGGTCGGGTAATGGCCACCGCGGGCGGCCTGCACGCTGGCTTCGGCGGCACTGACCTTCAGTTCCTGCGCCTTCAGCGCCGGATTCTGGTTGGTCGCCTGGTGCACCAGTTCGTCGATGTTGCCGCGGTTGGCCGGCACTTCCGGGCGGAAGTCCGCCGGCAGGCCACGCAGGTTGACCACCGGCTGGCCGGTCAGTTCGGTCAGGGCCTGGTAGTTATCGGCCAGGGTGTTCTGCGCAACGATGGTGTTTGCGCGCGCCTGGTCGTACTGGGCGCGTGCTTCATGCACGTCGGTGATTGGCGCCAGGCCCACTTCCAGGCGCTTGTCGGCGAAGTCGAACTGCTTCTTCGCGGCCGCTTCATTGGTCTGTGCGGCGTTCAGCGATTCGATCGCCACCAGCACGTTGAAGTAGGCCGCCGAGGTGCGCACGATCAGGCTGTCGTTGGCCGAGTCGAGGGTGAAGTCCGCCGCCTTGCTCAGTTCGCGCTGCGAACGCAGGTTGTTGATCTGGGTCCAGTTGAACAGCGTCTGGCTGCCGTCGATCGTGTAGTTGCGGCGCTTGCTGGTGACCGTGCCGGAGTTGGCGTCATGGTCGGCTTCGCTGCGCGAGCGGTTCAGCGTGGCCTGGCCATTGATCTGCGGCAGCAGGGCGGCGCGCGCCTGCACGGCGCCTTCCTTGTCGACCAGCCGGGTCGATTCGGCGGCGGACAGCTGCGGATCGCCGTTGCGCGCCATCTCGTAGACCTGCAGCAGGTCGGCGGCATGGGCGGACAACGGCAGCAGGGCAGTGGCCAGCGCAACAGCGAGGGATCGGCGGATCATTGCGGCTTCCTTGGACTCAGAGGTGGAACTGGGGTGCCGGGGCGGCACCGCGCAGGTAATCGATATCGGTTTCGAACAGCGATTCGGTGCTGCCGTCGGCCTTGACCAGCAGGGCCTCCATCGCCGGCGAGCGGCCCTGGATCACGAACAGGCGGCCACCCGGACGCAGCCACGAGGCGAACTGTGACGGCACCACGTCGACCGCACCAGTGACACAGATCACGTCAAAACGGCGTTCGGTCTGCCAGGACAGGGCGTCGGCCACTTCCACACGGACATTGGTGCCCAGGCCGGAGGCGTCCAGACGGGCGCGTGCGGCGGCGGCCAGTTCCGGGTCGATCTCCAGGCTCAGCACGTCGCGCGCCAGCGCGCCGATGCAGGCAGCCAGGAAGCCGCTGCCGGTGCCGATCTCCAGCACTTCGTCACCCGGCTGCAGGTCCAGTGCCTGCAGGGTACGGCCCTCGATGACCGGCTTCATCATCTTCTGGCCATGGCCGATCGGCAGTTCGACGTCGGCGTAGGCCAGCGCCCGGTGCGCGTCGGCGACAAAGGCCTCGCGCGGCAGGCGGGCGAGGACGTCGAGCACCTTGATGTCCAGCACGTCCCAGGGACGGATCTGCTGTTCCACCATCAGTTCGCGGGCGTGGGCGTAATCAATCGTCATGAGGTTCAAATCCAGCGCAGTGGGCCGGCCATTTTACCGGTGCCGGAGGCCGGCGGCGCGCCCAGAGCATCAGCTGCCGGGTGGCCGGGGTCGCAGTGCCGGAAGTCATCGCGACCTCCGGTTCGTTCAGTTTTGGTTATCCGGCCGTCCCGGCCCCTCGCGGCGCATAGGCGCGCAGGAAGAAGTCGATGCTGGCGGTCACGTGGGTCAGAGGGTCGCACTCCACCGGTGACAGTGGCATGCCGCACATCATATGCATGTGCACTTCGCCCTTCACCAGGGTCAGGAACTGCTGGCCGGCGAGATAGTAATCGGCAATCTCCAGCTCGCCGCGTTCGCCGCGCGCGCGCAGGAAGTCGGCCAGGGCCGCGCAGGTACGTTCCGGGCCGGCCTGCCAGAACAGCTCGCGCAGGCGTTCATCGGTTTCCGGGGCCATCATCATGCGCTGGATCGAGATTGCCGCATCGGAGGTGATCAGCTCGAAGAAGGCCAGGCCGATGCCGATCAGCTGGTCGCGCAGCGGGCCGTCCGCGTCGGCCACGAACAGGGCGTCGGGCAGCATTTCAATGCATTTGGACTGCACGGCCTCGGAGAACAGGGTCTCCTTGTCGCCGAAATGGCTGTACACGGTCAGCTTCGAGACGCCGGCCTGAGCAGCGATGGCGTCCATGCTCACGCCGGTATAGCCCTGTTCGATGAACAGTGCCTTGGCTGCTTCAAGGATCGCCGCGCGCTTGCCGAGATCCTTGGGGCGCCCGGGTCCGGCGGCCTTGGCAGCAGGCTTGGCCGACGGCTTGCGGGAAGTAGGAGAACTCATCGCAACAATACTAGACCAAGCGGTTCGATATTTATACTATACCGACCGGTTTATTAAATTGGGCCGGCAGTCGCGGCTCCCCCCTTGTTGGACCCTGCGTTTTCAGGACGTTGACTGATGAAGATCGTGCGCTGGATGGGCGGTATGGTGTGGGTGGCTGCGCTGGCAGCCTGTTCGGGACAGGAACAGGCGCCGCAGGCGGCCGTGCCGGTGCTGGTGGTTCACCCTGGCGAGCAGGCCGGGCAGGCGCCTGCGGCGTTCCCGGGCACGGTGCGCGCACGCCAGGAAAGCCCGCTGTCGTTCCGCGTCGGCGGCAACCTGGTCAAGCGCCACGTCGATGCCGGCCAGCGGGTGAAGAAGGGCGACGTGCTGGCCGAGCTGGACGTGGCCGACTTCGCGCTGCAGGCCCGCGCTTCGCAGGCCCAGCTGGCCGCGGCCGAGGCCGACCTGGTGCGCGCCCGCGACGACCTCAAGCGCTATCAGGTGCTGGCCGACCAGCAGCTGGTCAGCCGCTCGCAGCTGGACCAGCAGTCTGCCGCGTTCAAGGCCGCGCAGGGCCAGGCCAATGCGGCGCGTGCCAACCTCGATGTGCTGCGCAACCAGGCCGATTACGCGCAGCTGCGTGCACCGGCCGACGGCGTGATCGCCAGCCGCGAGGCCGAAGCCGGGCAGGTGGTGTCCGCCGGCCAGACTATTTTCAACCTGGCCGCCGACGGTGGCCGCGAAGTGCTGATCGACCTGCCCGAAGCCACCATCCGCGATTACGCGGTCGGCCAGCCGGTCGAGGTGGAACTGTGGAACCGTCCGGGCCAGCGCCTGCCAGGCACGATCCGCGAGATTGCCGCCGCTGCCGATCCGCAGGCACGGACCTATGCGACCCGGGTCAGCCTGGCGGCCGATGCACTGGCTGATGTGGAGCTGGGCCAGAGCGCACGTGTCTACAGCAGCGCCGGCCGCCACGGCACCCTGCAGCTGCCGCTGGGCGCGCTGCAACGCGGTGCCAACGGTGCCGCCAGCGTGTGGGTGGTCGATCCGGCCAACAGCACGCTGAAGGCTGCGGCGGTCACCACCGGTGCCTACGGCAGCGAGACGGTGCCGGTGCTCACGGGCGTCGGCGCAGGCGACTGGGTGGTCGCCGCCGGTGGCCATCTGCTGCGTGCCGGCCAGCCGGTGATCGCCGTGGACCGGCAGAACCGCCCGGTGCTGAAGCCGGCCGCGCCGGCCGCCGCCGCCAAGGCCAAGGAGTAAGCCGGTGCGCCGCTTCAATCTTTCCGAGTGGGCGTTGGCCAACCGTCCACTGGTGCTGTTCGCGATGCTCGCCTTCGCGCTGATCGGCGCGTGGTCATACAAGCACCTGGGCCAGTCCGAGGATCCGCCGTTCACCTTCAAGGCGATGGTGGTGCGCACGCTGTGGCCGGGTGCCACCGCCGAGCAGGTCTCGCGGCAGGTGACCGAGCCGATCGAGAAGGCGCTGATGAACACCGGCGAGTACGAGTTCATCCGCTCGTACTCGCGCCCGGGCGAATCGCAGGTGATCTTCATGGCCCGCGACAGCCTGCGTTCCCGGCAGATTCCGGACCTGTGGTACCAGGTGCGCAAGCGCGTGGGCGACATCCGGGCGACGCTGCCGCGCGAGATCGTCGGCCCGTTCTTCAACGATGAGTTCGGCGACACCTACGGCAACATCTACGCGCTGACCGGCAAGGGCTTCGACTACGCCGTGATGCGCGACTACGCCGACCGCATCCAGCTGGAACTGCAACGCGTGCCCGACGTCGGCAAGATCGACCTGGTCGGCCTGCAGGACGAGAAGGTGTGGATCGAACTGTCCAATACCCGCCTGGCGACGCTGGGCGTGTCGATGCAGCAGGTGCAGCAGGCGCTGGCCGACCAGAACGCGATCACCGGCACCAGCTTCTTCGAGACCGCCACTGATCGCGTGCAGCTGCGCGTGACCGGCCAGTTCAACGATATCGAGGCGATCCGCCAGTTCCCGATCCGGGCAGGCGACCGGACCGTGCACCTGGGTGATATTGCCGAGGTGAAGCGCGGCTTCGCCGACCCGGCGTCGCCGAAGATGCGCTTCATGGGCGAAGAAGCGATCGGCCTGGCGGTGGCGATGAAGGACGGCGGTGACATCCTCAAGCTCGGTGCCAACCTCGATGCCGAATTCGAGCGTCTGCAGAAGACCCTGCCGGCCGGCATGCAGCTGCGCAAGGTGTCCGACCAGCCGCAGTCGGTGGAAGAGTCGGTGGGCGAGTTCGTGCAGGTGCTGACCGAGGCGGTGGTGATCGTGCTGCTGGTCAGCTTCTTCTCGCTGGGCCTGCGTACCGGCCTGGTGGTGGGGGTGACCATTCCGCTGGTGCTGGCGATGACCTTCTTCGTCATGCACTACTTCGACATCGGCCTGCACAAGATCTCGCTGGGCGCGCTGGTGCTGGCACTGGGCCTGCTGGTGGACGATGCGATCATCGCGGTGGAGATGATGGCCACCAAGATGGAACAGGGCTACGACCGCCTGCGCGCGGCCAGCTTCGCCTGGGAGTCAACCGCGTTCCCGATGCTGACCGGTACCCTGATCACCGCGGCCGGCTTCCTGCCGATCGCCACAGCGGCATCGAGCACCGGTGAGTACACCCGCTCGCTGTTCCAGGTGGTGACCATCGCGCTGGTGGTGTCGTGGATCGCAGCGGTGCTGTTCATTCCGTACCTGGGCGACAAGATGCTGCCGGACCTGTTCAATCCGCAGCCGCCGAAGCCGGGCAGCCTGTCCGCGCGCTGGCATGCCAGGCGCCAGCAGTGGGCCGACCGCTACCCGGCGCTGGCCAACCTGATCGCGCCGCCGCAGCACGGGCACGACCATGACCCGTACCAGCGCCCGTTCTACCGCAGCTTCCGTCGCTTCCTCGACGCCTGCCTGCGTCGTCGCTGGTGGGTGATCGCCGCGACCATCGCCCTGTTCGTGTTCTCGCTGATGATGTTCCGCTTCGTGCCGCAGCAGTTCTTCCCGGATTCGACCCGGCCGGAGCTGATGGTGGACATCGAGCTGGCCGAGGGCGCGTCGCTGCGCTCGACCCAGGCCCAGGCCGAGAAGCTGGAAAAGCTGCTGTCCAGCCGCGACGGCATCGCCAACTACGTGTCCTATGTCGGCACCGGCTCGCCGCGCTTCTACCTGCCGCTGGACCAGCAGCTGCCGGCGACCAACTTCGCCCAGTTCGTGGTGCTGGCCAAGGACATCAAGTCGCGCGAAAGCACCCGCGACTGGCTGCTGCACGAGGTGATCCCGAAGTTCCCGGATGTGCAGATGCGCGTGACCCGCCTGGAGAACGGCCCGCCGGTCGGCTACCCGGTGCAGATGCGCATTTCCGGCGAGCACATCGAGAGGGTGCAGGCGATCGCGCGCCAGGTCGAGGCCAAGGTGCGTGAGAACCCGCATGTGATGAACGTCAACCTGGACTGGAGCGAGCCGAGCAAGGTGGTGCGGCTGGTGATCGACCAGGAGCGTGCCCGCGCGCTGGGCGTGAGCAGTGCCCAGGTCAGCCAGTTCCTGTCCAGTTCGCTGGCCGGGCAATCGGTGAGCGTGTACCGCGAAGGCAACCGCCAGATCGAGATGCTGCTGCGTGGTCCGGCCGATGAGCGCAACCAGCTGGAACTGCTGTCGAGCCTGTCGATGCCCACCGCCAACGGCGGCAGCATCACGCTGTCGCAGGTGGCGACGATGGAGTACGGCTTCGAGGACGGCATCATCTGGCACCGCAACCGACTGCCGACGGTGACCGTGCGCGCCGACATCAGCGATGGCATGCAGCCGCTGGACGTGGTGCACCAGATCCTGCCGACGCTGGACGGCATCCGCGCCGAACTGCCCAGCGGCTACCTGCTGGAAACCGGCGGCACGGTCGAGGATTCGGCCCGCGGCCAGAACTCGATCAAGGCCGGCATGCCGCTGTTCCTGGTGGTGGTGGCGACGCTGCTGATGCTGCAGCTGCGCAGCTTCTCGCGCGCAGCGATGGTGCTGGTGACCGCGCCGCTGGGCATCATCGGTGCGACCCTGTTCCTGCTGCTGTTCCGCGCGCCGTTCGGCTTCGTGGCACTGCTGGGCACGATCGCACTGGCCGGCATGATCATGCGCAACTCGGTGATCCTGATCGACCAGATCCAGCAGGACATCGACGCCGGGCATGACCGCTGGCATTCGATCATCGATGCCACGGTGCGCCGCTTCCGCCCGATCGTGCTGACCGCGCTGGCTGCCGTGCTGGCGATGATTCCGCTGTCGCGCAGTGCGTTCTATGGCTCGATGGCGATCTCGATCATGGGCGGCCTGATCGTGGGAACGGTGCTGACCCTGGTGTTCCTGCCGGCGTTGTATGCGGCGTGGTTCCGGGTCAAGCCGGACGAATCCGGGGCATGATGCCCCGGGTTGCCCTGCCTCGGCCTCTGGCAGGTGCCAACCTTGGTTGGCACTGACGCATGCATCCACGCATGGCGTGGATGGATCTGCTCGCGGGATCTGCTTTCTGTAGAGCCGAGCCATGCTCGGCTGCTCTTCGCGCGATGATGGGATGAGTCGAGCATGGCTCGACTCTACAGAAGCATCCACGCATGGCGTGGATCTACTGCAGCTGCAGTCCGGTGCGCAGCAATGGCAGCAACCACTCGATGAACACCTGCACGCGGTGCGGGCGATGCTGCCGGTGCGGCTGCAGCAGGGTTACCGGCAGCGGCTGTGCGACGTGCTGCGGCAGCACTTCCATCAATGCGCCTGATTGCAGTTCGGCCTGCACGTCGTAGCGCGGAATCTGCAGCAGCCCGAGCCCAGCCACGCAGCAGGCAATCGACGCCTCGGCGCTGTTCACCCGCACCCAGCCTGGCATCGGTAGCGTGTGCAGCTGGCTGCCGTCCTGCCACTCCCACGCTTCCACCCGCGCCGTGGTCGGCGAAGCGTAGTTCACCGCGCGGTGCTGCTGCAGATCGGCAGGATGCTGCGGTACGCCGTGCTCGCGCAGATAGGCCGGTGCGGCAACGTTGACGAAATCGAGCTGGCCCAGGGAGCGGGCCACCAGACTGGAGTCGCTCAGCTGGCCGACGCGCAGTACGGCATCGCAGCCATCTTCGATCAGGTTCACCGCACGGTCGGTCATGCCCAGGTCCAGCTCCACCTGCGGGTAGCGTGCAAAGAAGTCGGGCAGGGCCGGGGCGAGGATGCGGCGGCCGATGCGGCTGGGCACGTCGATCTTCAGCAGTCCCACCGGCTGCGCGTCGTCCTGGCGGAACAATGACTCGGCGTCCTCGACCTCGGCAATCAGGCGCAGGCAACGGGCATGGAACACGTCGCCATCGTGGGTGGTGGAGACCCTGCGGGTCGAACGCTGCAGCAGGCGGGTGCCCAGCCGCTGTTCAAGTTCAGCGATGGCCGCTGACACCGTCGAACGGGGCAGGCCGAGCTGGTCGGCGGCGCGGGTGAAGCTGGCGCACTCCACCACGCGGGTGAAGATGCGGAAGCGATCGATCCGATCCATTGTTCGCTGGCTCTGGAAAGTTAAGTCAATGTGGCGGGCTTTATCCGCGTTTTCTGCACGATATCGTCGTCAGGGCAGGGTTGCCACCCCGGGCAGCCCCCTCCCGAGACCAACGCCATGACCGACCATTCCCTCAAGGGCAAGACCGTGCTGATTGCCGGTGGTGCCAAGAACCTGGGTGGCCTGCTGGCCCGCGACTTTGCCGCGCAAGGGGCCAGGGCCATCGTCATCCATTACAACAGCGCCGCCACCCAGGCCGATGCCGAAGCCACCGTTGCCGCCGTGCAGGCCGCTGGCAGCACGGCCGTCGCCCTGCAGGGAGACCTGACCTCGGCCGCGGCGATGGAGCGCTTGTTCGCCGATGCGGTGGCTGCGGTGGGCCGTCCCGACATTGCGATCAACACGGTCGGCAAGGTGCTGAAAAAGCCGCTGCTGGAGATCAGCGAAGCGGAGTACGACGAGATGAGCGCGGTCAATGCCAAGGCCGCGTTCTTCTTCCTCAAGGAGGCCGGTCGCCACGTCAATGATGGTGGTCGCATCTGCACCCTGGTGACCTCGCTGCTGGGTGCGTTCACCCCGTTCTATTCCAGCTATGCCGGTACCAAGGCGCCGGTGGAACACTTCACCCGCGCAGCGTCGAAGGAATTCGGCGAGCGCGGCATCTCGGTGACGGCCATTGGCCCGGGTCCGATGGATACGCCGTTCTTCTATCCGGCCGAGAGTGCCGATGCGCAGGCGTACCACAAGACCGCGGCGGCGCTGTCGGCATTCACCCGTACCGGCCTGACCGACATCGCCGACATCGTGCCGTGGATCCGCTTCCTGGTCACCGATGGCTGGTGGATGACTGGCCAGACTATCCTGGTCAATGGCGGTTACACCACCAAGTAGAGGCGAATCACGCGCGATTGCGGCGGACCTGAAGCGTCGTGCCATGCTCGACGCTTCATCCTGCAGGCCGTCCACGGGCACAATAGCCGGCTGTCCTGGGCCCGGAGTGCCAGCATGTTCCCTCGCACGTTCCATGCTTTCACGTTGATGTTGATTGCCTCCAGCAGCGTTGCCGATGCAACGCCCGCAGGAACCGATGCCCAGCAGTTCCAGCAGAACCTGATCGCAGTGCTGGAATGCCGCGCGACACCTGCGGTGCGGCAGGCACTGGGCAGCCAGCTACGGGCCGTCCGCTATGGCTCTGCAACGGAACGGCCGGCACACCTGCGTGGCTGGCGCTTCATCGCAGCCGATCACCCCGGGATCGAGAGCGCGGCCACGCGCATCGAACTGCCTGCGCCCATCACCGCCAACGGCATCACCACCCGCGAGCTGCTGGCCGATGACCTCGGTTTGGGCATGTCCCTCGATGCGGTGCAGCGTGAGCGCATCGTGGCCGAGGACGGCATGCAGATGCGGATCAGCACGCTGCACGAGCCGTTCCGGGCCTGGTGGCGACCAGCGTCGGACGTTGCTGCGGCGGCACAGGCCTGGCGGGTGATACGAAGCGAGGGCGCAGGCAACCGCCTGTCGTGTGATTACCGGGAGCGATATCAGAAACTGGACGACCAGCAGGCGGCCGACCGCCTGCGCGAGGACCTGGTAGCGGTTCTGGAGTGCCGCGCGGACGTGGCGGCCTGGCAGCGCTTTGGCGAATTCTGGACGCGTGTCAGCGCGCACAGCCCGCTTGGGTGGCCGGCGCAGGTACGCGCGCTGGATGCACCTGCATGCATGGCCCGCGAAGGCGGCTCCCGTTGTGAGCGGATAACGCTCGATGCGCCGATCACCGTGCATGGCCTGGCCGTGTCGTCGGTGATGATCGAGCCCAGTTACGCGTCAGGCCATGTTGCAGCGGACCTGGGCGTGGTGCCCGTCGACGATGCACTTAAGGCTGCGATTCCAGGTGCTACGGCGGCCGGGGAAATCATCTGGACCTTGCCGGCAGCACCTCTGCAGGAACGGCCGCGCGAGCGCTTCGTGGTGCGCACCGACGATGGGCGCACCTTGATGGGGTGTGCGACGTCCAAGGCGATCCACAGCGGACGGTAGCCCGACGCGTGCGCGCCGGTGCCGGGCAGTGCCCGGCACCGTCATGCATCAGCCCAGCTTCGCCAGCACCGCATCCGTCGCGGCGGCGGTGCTCACCGCCTGGCCCTTGGCGGCCAGGTCGGCGGTGAACACGCCCTCGTCCAGCACGGCATGCACCGCGGCTTCCACCGCCGCGGCTTCGGCGTCCAGCCCCAGCGAATGGCGCAGCAGCATCGCTGCGCTGAAGATCGTCGCGTACGGGTTGGCGATGCCCTTGCCGGCGATGTCCGGGGCCGAGCCATGGATCGGCTCGTAGATGCCGACTGCGCCCGGTTCGCCCAGCGACGCCGACGGCAGCAGGCCCAGCGAGCCGGCCAGCATCGAGGCCTCATCGGTGAGGATGTCGCCGAACATGTTCTCGGTGACGATCACGTCGTACTCGCGCGGCTTGGCCAGCAGGTGCATGGCCATCGAATCAACCAGCTGGTGTTCCAGTGCCACGTCCGGGAACTCCTCGCGGCCGATGCGTGCGGCCACGTCACGCCACAGGCGCGAGGTTTCCAGCACGTTGGCCTTGTCCACCGAGGTGACCTTGCCACGGCGCTGTTGCGCCAGGCGGAAGGCACTGCGCAGCACGCGCTCGATCTCGGCCACGGTGTAGCGGCACAGGTCGCTGGCGCTGTCGGCGTCGCGGGTCTTGTCGCCGAAGTAGATGCCGCCGGTTAGTTCGCGTACCACCACGAAGTCCACGCCCTGCAGCAGCTCGGCCTTGATCGGCGAGGCGTGCAGCGCCGCCTCGTGGGTGCGCACCGGGCGCAGGTTGGCATACAGGCCCAGCGCCTTGCGGATTGCCAGCAGGCCCTGTTCCGGGCGCACCTTGGCGTTCGGGTCGGACCACTTCGGGCCACCGACCGCACCCAGCAGCACCGCGTTGGCGGCCTGGCAGGCGGCCAGGGTGGCGGCCGGCAAGGGTTCGCCATGGCGATCGATGGCGATGCCACCGATGTCGTGTTCGCTGAAAGCAAAGGTGTGGTTGAAGCGTTCGGCGACGGCCTTCAGGACGGCAACTGCCGCGGCGGCCACTTCCGGGCCGATGCCATCACCGGGCAGGACAACAATTTCAGCGTGCATGCTCACTCTCGTAACGTTCGATTTCAGGGACACGGCCCAACAGATACCCCAACTGGTCGACACCTTCCAGCAGGCAGGTCTGCGAGAAGCCATCCAGCGGGAAGGAATAGACGCGGCCATCCGGGGTGCGCAGTTCGCGCGCGGCCACGTCGATGGTCAGTTCATCGTCCGGGCGCTGCATCAGCGCCTGCACGTCGGCCTCGTCCAGCACGATCGGCAGCAGGCCGTTCTTCAGCGAGTTGCCGCGGAAGATGTCGGCGATCTCGCTGCTGACGATGGCGCGCAGGCCGAGGTCGGTCAGCGCCCACGGTGCGTGCTCGCGCGAGGAACCGCAGCCGAAGTTGCGGCCCGCCAGCAGGATGCTGCGGCCGGCGTTGTGCGGCTGGTTGAACGCGAAGTCGGCCACCGGCGAACCATCGGCCTGCCAGCGCCAGTCATTGAACGCATTGCGGCCCAGGCCGGCACGTTCGGTGGTGGACAGGAACCGCGCCGGAATGATCTGGTCGGTGTCGATGTTGGTCTGGCGCAGCACCACGCTGGCCGAGCTCAGGGTACGGAAACCGGCCATCACGCCACCTCCTGTGCGAACAGTTCGCGGGTATCGGCCACCTGGCCCTTCACCGCCGCCCATGCCGCGCTCATCGGCGACGCCAGCAGAGTGCGTGAACCGGGGCCCTGGCGGCCCTCGAAGTTGCGGTTGCTGGTGCTCACCGCCAGCTGGCCCGGGGCGACCAGGTCACCGTTCATGGCGATGCACATCGAGCAGCCCGGCTCGCGCCATTCGGCACCGGCCGCGCGCACGATCTCATGGATGCCTTCGGCCTCGGCCTCGCGCTTGACGATCTCCGAGCCCGGCACCACCAGCATGCGCACGCCGTCGGCGACGCGGCGTCCGCGCAGCACCTGCGCCACTTCGCGCATGTCACTCAGGCGACCATTGGTGCACGAACCAACGAACACCACATCCACCGGCGTGCCGGCCAGCGCCTTGCCGGCCTGGAAGTGCATGTAGTCCAGGCCCTTCTGCGCGGCGGCATCGTTGGCGGCCGGAATCGGCGCATCCACCGCGATGGCAGTACCCGGATGGGTGCCCCAGGTCAGGGTCGGGCGGATATCGGCGGCGTCGATGTGCACTTCGCTGTCGAAGCGTGCGCCGTCATCGCTGCGCAGCTGCTGCCAGCGCGCCACGGCGGCCTCGAAGTCGGCGCCCTTGGGGCCGCGCGGGGTGTTGGCGACGAAGTCGAAGGTGACCTGGTCCGGCGCGACCATGCCGGCACGCGCGCCGGCCTCGATCGACATGTTGCACAGGGTCATGCGCTGTTCCATGTCCATC
Source organism: Stenotrophomonas maltophilia (assembly GCF_001274595.1). Classification (GTDB taxonomy): domain Bacteria; phylum Pseudomonadota; class Gammaproteobacteria; order Xanthomonadales; family Xanthomonadaceae; genus Stenotrophomonas; species Stenotrophomonas forensis. Next base: position 3,954,059 of record NZ_CP011010.1, on the reverse strand, counting down.
GCCGTGATGGTGCTGCCACGGAACTCGATCACGTGGCCGGTACCGCCGTTGACGCCAATCACGCCGATGATGTGCAGGACCACGTCCTTGGCGCCGACGCCAGGTGCCAGCGGGCCGTCCACGGTGATCGCAAGGGTCTTGGCCTTGCGCTGCAGCAGGCATTGCGTGGCCAGCACGTGGCCGACTTCGCTGGTGCCGATGCCGAACGCCAGCGAACCGAACGCACCATGGGTGGAGGTGTGGCTGTCACCGCAGACGATGGTCATGCCGGGCTGGGTGAAGCCCTGTTCCGGTGCGATCACGTGGACGATGCCGCGGTTGTCCGAGGCCATGTCGAACAGCTCGATGCCGTGCTCGGCGCAGTTGCGCGCCAGCGTGGCGACCTGCGCCTCGGAGGCGGCACTGGCGTAGGGCAGCGTGCCGTCGGCGGCAGCCGGCAGGGTCGGCGTGGAGTGGTCCATCGTCGCCTTGGTGCGGTCCGGCCGGCGCGGCGACAGGCCGCGCTCGCGCAGCTCGGTGAACGCCTGCGGTGACGTGACCTCATGGATCAGGTGCAGGTCGATGTACAGCACGGCGGGCGCGCTGTCGGATTCGGGAACCACCACGTGGGCGTCCCACAGTTTGTCGTACAGGGTGCGGGGTGCGGAAGTCATGCGTGTGCCTGGCAGAAGTACGAAGGTGCGGACATCGGGAAAGATAACGAACGGATCATGTCAGCGGCGACGGGCGAGTACCCGCAGCCGCACGTAGTCGGCCAACGGCTGGCCGGCGGCGTTGCGCGGCAGATCGGCCAGCAACGCGGTGGCGGCCTCGCGCACGGTGGCGCGGACCTCGGCGGGCAGATCGTCCAGCAACGGCGCAGCGAATACCCGCAGCCATCCGGCCACACCGGTCGGTAGCGGGGTTGGGCGCGGCGTGCACTCGATCAGCTGCACCTGGAAGCCATGCTGGCGCAGGCGGTCGGCGTAGGCGTCGGCACTGGGGAAATACCACTGGAAGGCGCTGGCACCGTGGCCATGCGCCACGCGCGCGGCCTGTACCGCGGCGATGATCGTGGCCACATTGCCATGGCCACCGAACTCGGCAACAAAGCGGCCCCCCGGGCGCAGGGCACGACGCACGCCTTCCAGTACGCGGTCAGGCGTGCCCATCCAATGCAGGGCGGCATTGCTGAACACTGCGTCGAACTCGCTGTCGAACGACAGCGCATGGCCGTCCATCACCTGCGCATCGACACCGCGCGCACGGGCCGCAATCACCAGTTCCGGCGACGCGTCCACGCCGTGGATGCGTGCGCCGCTGAGGGCCAGTTCGGTGCTGAGCACGCCATCGCCACAGCCCAGGTCGAGGATGCGTTCACCGGCGCGCGGGTCGAGCAGGCGCGCCACCGCGCCGCCGAGCAGCGGCACGAAGCCGGCGTCGATCGCATAGTCCTGGGCGTTCCAGTGCTGCCCTGCAGGCAGCGCAGTGGTGTCGAAGGCGCTCATGGCGGGTTCCTCAGGCGGTGGCGGGGGTGGGAATGTCGGTGCTGCTGTGGGCGGCGGCCTGGCGCTGGCGCAGCAGGCGGTTGGCAACATCCAGCCAGGCCAGCGCGGAGGCTTCGATGATGTCCTTGCTGGTGCCGGTGCCGTCGTACTCCACGCCCTCGTGGCGCACGCTCAGGTTGGCTTCGCCGCGCGCATCGGCGCCGATGCCGACGCTGTGCACGTGGTAGCTGTCCAGCATCAGCTGCACGCCGGTGGCCGCCGACAGCGCGCCGAACAGCGCATCGACCGGGCCGTCGCCCTGCGCGGTCTCGGCCACGCGGTTGCCGTCCGGGTCGGACAGTTCGACCAGCGCGTTGGCGCGGCTGCCGACGTCACTGATGGTCATCGACGCCAGGCGATAGCCCTGCGCGTTGGAGCCGCCCTGCATCAGCGTCTGCAGGTCGGCATCGGTGACCACGCGCTGCTGTTCGCACAGGCCCTTGAACTGCTCGAACACCAGCTTCAGTTCGTCTTCGTCCAGCCAGAAGCCCAGCGCACGCAGGCGCGCTTCGACGGCGGCGCGGCCACTGTGGCGGCCCAGCACCATCTGCGAGTCTTCCCAGCCCACATCTTCCGGGCGCATGATCTCGTAGGTGCCGCGATGGCGCAGCATGCCGTGCTGGTGGATGCCCGATTCGTGGGCGAACGCGTTGGCACCGACGATGGCCTTGTTGCGCTGCACCGGCATGCCGACCAGGCGCTGCAGCAGCTGAGAAGTGCCGACGATGCGCGGGGTGTTGATCGCGCTGTCCTGCTCGTAGAAGGCCTGGCGCACCTTCAGCACCATCGCGATCTCTTCCAGCGAGCAGTTGCCGGCGCGCTCGCCGATGCCATTGACGGTGCATTCGACCTGACGCGCACCGCCTTCGATGGCGGCCAGCGAGTTGGCAACGGCCAGGCCCAGGTCGTTGTGGCAATGCGCGCTGAAGATCACGTTGGCGGCATTGGGAACGTCGGCGACGCCGGCGATGACCTGCTGGAACATCGCGCGGATCTCTTCCGGCGTGGTGAAGCCGACGGTGTCGGGCAGGTTGATGGTGGTCGCGCCGGCAGCGATGGCCACGCGCGAAACTTCAATCAGGTAGTCCAGCTCGGTGCGGGTGGCATCCTCGGCCGAGAATTCGACATCGTCGATGTACGAGCGTGCCAGTGATACGTGCTTGCGTACCGACTCCAGTACCTGCTCGCGGGTCATCCGCAGCTTGTGCTCGCGGTGCAGCGGGCTGGTCGACAGGAACACGTGCAGGCGCGGGTTGGCAGCCGCTTCCAGTGCGCGTGCCGAGGTTTCGATGTCGGCCTGCAGGCAGCGCGACAGCACCGCCAGGCTCAGGCTCGGGCGGCGCAGTTCGCGGCCGATCAGGGCCATCGCCTCACGGTCGGACTGCGAGCTGGCCGGGAAGCCGGTCTCGATGATGTCCACGCCCAGTTCGTCCAGCGCACGCGCCATCACCAGCTTCTGCGGCGGGCTCATGCTGCAGCCGGGGGACTGCTCGCCGTCACGCAGGGTGGTGTCGAAGATGCGGATGCGCGGGGTGGTAATTCGTTCAATGGTGGTCACAGGGAAATCTCCTCGACAGCGGGTGCGACGGCTTGCAGGTGGGAAGGGGAAGAGGCAGGGGATGCGGGGGCGCTGGCCTTGCCGGGCGAGCGCGGCGTTTCGCTGCGCCGTCGCCGTGGCTTGCGCGGTGGGCGCGGACGGATGTCGGTGAGCAGGCCGGCCAGGACGCCGGCATCGATGTTGCCGCCGGAGACCACCGCGCACTTGCGACGGCCGGCGACGCGGCGGCCGGCGGCCAGCGCCAGCGCACCGGCGCCCTCGGCGATGATGTGTTCCTCCAGTGCCAGCCGGACCAGGGTTTCGCGCAGCTCGGCCTCGCGCACGATCACCACGTCGTCCAGCAGCGAGGTGCACAGCCGGCGGGTCAGGAAGCCGGGGACCTTCACCCGTACGCCATCGGCCAGCGAAGCGGCCGGGGCGATCTCGCGGACGTCGCCACGGATCGCGCGCGCCATCGAATCGACGCCTTCCACCTGCGCACCCACCACGCGAACGCCCTGCGATTTCAGTGCCAGCGCGACGCCGGAGGCCAGGCCGCCACCGCCGATCGGCACGATCACCACATCCGGTGCGTGTGCGGCCAGTTCGATGCCGACCGTGCCCTGGCCGGCGATCACGTCGGCATCGTCGAACGCGGACAGGAAGCGGTAGCCGTGGCGCTGCGCCAGTTCCACCGCGAAGGCATAGGCCTCGTCGTAGCTGTTGCCATGCTGGCGCACGGTGGCGCCCCAGTGGGCGACGCCGGCGATCTTGGTTGCCGGAGCGCCGTGCGGCATCACGGTGATGGCGGGCACGTCCAGGCGGTAGGCGGCCCACGCCACGCCCTGGGCGTGGTTGCCGGCCGAGGCGCAGATCACCGGCCGGGTGTCGCCGCGCTCGCGGCCGGCCAGCAGCGCGTTCAATGCGCCGCGTACCTTGTAGGAACCGGTGCGCTGCAGGTTTTCCAGCTTCAGCCAGGTACCGAAGCGCTCTGCGTGGTGCAGCGGCGTGGGTGGCAGGAAGCGGCGCAGGCGGGCCTGCGCAGCCAGTACGTCGGCGACGCTTACGTCGCCGACATCGCTTTCCTGGCTGGCATCAGCGGCCGGCATGGGCCACCAGCGGGGTGCGGTCGACCGCCGCATGCGGGCACGGGCGGCGAAGAAGACGCCTCCGTACCGGCACCGTGGTCGCTACGGTACGGGTGTTCATACGGAGGCTCCTTCCACGGCAGTGACCTGCACGGACACGCAGTCGTAGATCTTCTCGATCTGCCGGCACAGCGTTTCCGCCGGGCGCTGGCCATCCACCACCAGCTGCAGGTGCCAGCGGCCATCGTCGGCCGCCACCGGCGCGCCGCTGATCGCACGCGGCGCGAAGCCACGGCGTTCGGCCATGCCGATCACGCGCAGCAGCGCGCCTTCGGCCGGGTGCAGCACCAGGTCAAGCCGGTAGTGCATTGGGGGTCTCCTGGCGGGCGTGGGCGGGATTGCTTTCCAGCATCGTGCTGTTGGCGGTGTTCGGCGGCACCAGCGGCCACACGTTGGCGCGTGCATCGATGGCCACGTGCAGCAGGGCCGGGCCCGGCTCGGCCAGCAAGGCAGCCAGGCCACCTTCCACGTCATCGCGTGCGTCGATGCGGGTCGCGGCGATGCCGAACACCTGCGCCAGCGCCACGAAGTCCGGGTTGTCGGACAGGTCGATCTCGCTGTAGCGCTCGGCGAAGAACAGCTCCTGCCACTGCCGCACCATGCCCAGCGAACTGTTGTCCAGCAGCACGATCTTCACCGGCAGCCGGCAACGCGCGATGGTGGCCAGCTCCTGCACGTTCATCATGAAGCTGCCGTCGCCGGACACCAGTACCACCGTGCGATCGGGGCAGGCGAACTGGGCGCCCATCGCCGCCGGCAGGCCGAAGCCCATGGTGCCCAGCGCGCCACTGGTCAGGTGGTTGCGCGGGTGGTTGAAGCGGCAGTGCTGCGCCACCCACATCTGGTGCTGGCCGACGTCGCAGGCGACCACCGCATCGGCCGGTGCCAGCTCGCTCAGGCGCTTCAGCAGGGCCGGGGCGTAGATGTGCTGGCCCGGTGCGTCGTAGCGCGCGGCGAATCGATCACGATGCTGCGCACAGCGCCTGCGCCATGCGTCCTGGTGGGCCTTGGGGGAGGGGAAGGCCGCACGCAGGGCGCGGATGGCATGGCCGACATTGCCGGGCACGGCGACGTCGGCACTGCGCAGCTTGGAGATCTCGTAGGCGTCGGCATCGATGTGGACGACACGGGCGAACGGCGCGAACTCGGCCAGCTTGCCGGTGGCACGGTCATCGAAACGTGCCCCCAACACCAGCAGCAGGTCGCTTTCCTGCACCGCCATGTTGGCCGCGCGGGTGCCGTGCATGCCCAGCATGCCCAGCGACTGCGGATGGCTGGCCGGCAGAGCGCCCAGACCACGCAGCGTCATCACGGTGGGGATGGCGCTCGCCTCGACGAAGTCACGCAGGTCCTGCACCGCATCGCCGAGCGCGATGCCGCCGCCGGCGTAGACCACCGGCTTCTCGGCCGCGGCCAGCGCGGCAATGGCTTCGGCGATGGCGACCTCGGCCGGGGCCGGCGGCGGCTCGGCGCTGCTCGGCACGTGCGCCGGCAGATGGCTGGCATCGGCCAGCTGCACGTCCTTGGGCAGGTCGATCAGCACCGGGCCGGGCCGGCCCTCGCGGGCGATACGGAACGCATCGGCGACCACGCGCGGCAGGTCATCGACACTGCGCACCAGCCAGCTGTGCTTGACGATCGGCAGGGTCAGGCCGAACACATCCAGCTCCTGGAAGGCGTCGGTGCCCAGCAGCGGCGTGGCGACCTGGCCGGTGATGCAGACCATCGGCACCGAATCCAGCATCGCATCGGCGATGCCGGTGACCAGGTTCGAGGCGCCCGGGCCGGAAGTAGCCACGCAGACGCCGACCTGGCCGCTGGCGCGGGCGAAGCCATTGGCGGCCAGCGCAGCGCCCTGCTCATGGCGTACCAGGATGTGCTTCAGCGACGAGTCCACCAGCGCGTCGTAGAACGGCATGATGGTGCCGCCGGGATAGCCGAACAGCGTGCGGACGCCTTCGGCTTCCAGCGCCTGGGTCAGCCAGCGCGCGCCGTTGGGCGGCGCGCTGCGGTGTGTCGAAGAGTTCATGGGGAACCTTGCAAAGCGGGTGGGGGAGGGCCGCGCGGTTACGCGGCCTGTCCTTGCAACCAGACCATCTTGGCGCGCAGTTCCTTGCCCACCTTTTCGATCGGGTGCTCCAGGTCGGCCTGCTTGAACTTGTTGTAGTTCGGCAGGCCCGCTTCGTACTCGGCCACCCAGTTCTTGGTGAAGGTGCCGTCCTGGATGTCCTTCAGCACTTCCTTCATGCGCGCCTTGGTGCCGGCGTCGATCACGCGCGGGCCGCTGACGTAGTCGCCGTACTGCGCGGTCTCGGAAATGAATTCCAGCATGCGCGAGATGCCGCCTTCGTAGAACAGGTCGACGATCAGCTTCAGTTCGTGCAGCACTTCGTAGTAGGCGATCTCCGGCTGGTAGCCGGCTTCGACCAGGGTCTCGAAACCGGCCTGCACCAGCGCCGAGGCGCCGCCGCACAGCACCGCCTGTTCGCCGAACAGATCGGTCTCGGTTTCTTCCTTGAAGGTGGTCTGGATCAGGTTGGCGCGGGCGCCGCCCAGGCCACCGGCATAGGCCAGGGCGTAGTCGGCGGCCTTGCCGCTCTTGTCCTGGTAGACCGCCCAGATGCACGGCACGCCGCGGCCGATTTCATACTCGCGGCGCACCAGCGCGCCCGGGCCCTTCGGCGCGACCAGCACCACGTCCAGGTCCTCGCGCGGCTTGATCATGTCGAAGTGCACGTTCAGGCCGTGCGCGAACAACAGCACCGCGCCCTGCTTCATGTTCGGCGCCAGCACGTCGTCGTAGAGCTTCTTCTGCACCATGTCCGGGGTCAGCACGGCGACCAGGTCGGCGTCCTTCACCGCTTCGGCCGGTGCTTTCACGGTGAAGCCGTCGGCCTGCGCCTTGACCTCGGTCGGGCCGCCCGGACGCAGGCCTACCACCACGTCGAAGCCGGATTCGCGCAGGTTCAGTGCGTGGGCGCGGCCCTGGCTGCCGTAGCCGATGACGGCGATCTTGGTCTGGGGCAGGTCGTTGGTGCTCATGGGGGAGGTTCCTTGCGGTGGGAAGAAAAAAGAACGGCCGGTCGTCGAGGTGACGTGCCGGCCGGTCAGGGGAAAGCGGTGGAGGAGGTGCCACGCATCGCACAGGCACAGCTACCACAAGGCGTCGTGGTGGTGTGGGTCCTGGTTTTGAAGGTGGCGTTGTTCATGGTGGTTGCGTCTGAAACCAGGTCCTGAAATGAAAAAACCCGCACCGGGGCGGGTGCGGGTTTTTGATGAGTTCCGGTGTGTTTGTTGCTTACACGCTGGCTCGTCCCGCACCTGTGGGTTGGGTAATAAGTACGAGCACAAGAATCGAACGCAGCGATGCGGCGCCGGTGTCGGCGGCTTCGATGTGGGTTCGCGGTGGCGTGTTGTGATGCAACATGTGATCGAGAGAAACACAGCCGTTTTGGCGATGTCAACCCTCGCGACAGAATTTTTTTCGGTTTCCGCTGCATCCAGCGCAATCGCTTGTGGCGCAAGGATGGTTGCCGCTGAAAGTGTTTCGGTGAACCCGAATTCACTCTTTTCAGGGCAGTTTTTGCGCGGATTCCGGGTTGTATTCGCCTTGGTGGGTGCGGACCTTGGTCCGCACCCACCAAAGGCCTTCGCCCATGACCTCTGCCCGATACCGCGTGAAGGCCGCAGCGGCGAAGATCGGGGACCACCCTTCCATCGGAACCTGACCGTGTCCCGACGTCTTGCCCGTACCCTGCTGGCCGCCGCCGTGCTGGCCGCTGTGCCCGCACTGTCCTCTGCCGCCGACCGCATCACCGGCCACACCTTCGCCACCCGCTCGGAAGTGATCGCGCCCCACGCCATGGCGGCCACCTCGCAGCCGCTGGCCACCCAGATCGCACTCGATGTGATGAAGGGCGGTGGCTCGGCGGTGGACGCGGCAATCGCCGCCAACGCTGCACTCGGCCTGATGGAGCCCACGGGCAACGGCATCGGCGGCGACCTGTTCGCCATCGTCTGGGACCCGAAGACGCAGAAGCTGTATGGCTACAACGGTTCGGGCCGCTCGCCGAAGTCGCTGACCCTGGCCGAGTTCCAGCGCCGTGGCCTGAAGGACATCCCGGCCACTGGCCCGCTGCCGGTGTCGGTACCGGGCGCGGTGGACGGCTGGTTCGCGCTGCACGAGCGCTTCGGCCGCACGCCGATGGCCGACAACCTGGCCCCGGCCATCCGCTACGCCCGCGAGGGCCATCCGGTGGCCGAAGTGATCGCCTACTACTGGGATCGCTCGGTGCCCAAGCTGTCGCAGTACCCGGGCTTCAAGGAGCAGTTCACGATCAACGGCCACGCCCCGCGCAAGGGCGAGATGTGGAAGAACCCGAACCTGGCCAGCACCCTGCAGAAGATCGCCGATGGCGGGCGCGACGCCTTCTACAAGGGTGATATCGCCCGCACCATCGGCGATTACTTCAAGGCCAATGGTGGTTACCTGAGCTACCAGGACATGGCCGACCACCACGGTGAGTGGGTCGAGCCGGTCAGCAGCAACTACCGCGGCTACGACGTGTGGGAACTGCCGCCGAACAGCCAGGGCATCGCCGCCCTGCAGATCCTCAACGTGCTGGAAGGCTACGATTTCTCGAAGATTCCGTTCGGCTCGCCGGAACACGTGCACCTGTTCGTGGAAGCGAAGAAGCTGGCCTTCGCCGACCGTGCGCGTTTCTACGCCGACATGGCGTTCCAGCCGGCGCCGGTGCAGAAGCTGATTTCCAAGGAGTACGCCGCGCAGCGCCGCGCGCTGATCTCGATGGACAAGGCGTTGAAGGAAGTGCAGCCGGGCACACCGAAACAGCTGGAAGAGGGCGACACCATCTACATGACCGTGGCCGACGCCGACGGCATGATGGTGTCGCTGATCCAGTCCAATTACCGTGGCATGGGCAGCGGCATGGCGCCGCCAGGGCTGGGCTTCATCCTGCAGGATCGCGGCGAGATGTTCGTGCTGCAGAAGAATCATCCCAACGGCTATGCACCGGGCAAGCGTCCGTTCCAGACCATCATCCCGGCCTTCATCACCAAGGACGGCAAGCCCTACGCCAGCTTCGGCGTCATGGGCGGTGCGATGCAGCCGCAGGGTCACGCGCAGATCGTGATGAACCTGGTGGACTTCGGCATGAACCTGCAGGAAGCCGGTGATGCGCCGCGCATCCAGCACGAGGGCTCGACCGAACCCACCGGGCAGGCCACGGCGATGACCGACGGTGGTGAGGTGAATCTGGAAACCGGATTCCCGTACGAGACGGTGCGTGCGCTGATGCGCAAGGGGCATCGCATTGTATTCGCCGACGGCCCGTATGGCGGGTACCAGGCGATCATGCGTGATCCGGACACCGGGGTTTACTACGGTGCGTCGGAGAGCCGCAAGGATGGGCAGGCGGCGGGGTACTGAGGTTTCCCGGCCAACGGGCGCAGCCCCCTCTGCGGTGATGGCAGTGATACGGGGCTTGGCCGGGCGGGTGGGCTGGTCGGGGGACGCCGTGAATCCGTCCCTGGAGGCTTGGCAGCCGCATCCATGCGGCTGACACCCCCGCCCAGCCCACCCGCCCGGCCTCTGACAGTTTCCTAGGGCCGCCACCGCAGGAAGAGAAAGAAGAAGATCAAAAGCAACAGCAACAGCCGCGCGCTGTGGGTTGGGGTCGGATCCGTTTTCCGAAGGAAAACGGATCCGACCCCATCTTGTTTTCCGATACAAAACATCCACGCATGGCGTGGATCTACCACCGTCACCGGAAATCTGTCGGGGGTGGGGCGGTGTGGGTGGGCAGGACCGTTGGCGCCATGGATGGCGCCATCGAGCCCCCAGGGGTGAGGGCGCTTTGCTTGCGAAGCACTGCTTCGCAAGCGCCCGAACGCACAGCCGCCAGCGGCTGGGCCGGTCTGGGGGTTTACGGCGTGTCCTGCCAGCCCACACCGACCCGCCAAACCAGCAGCAATCCGGAGCCGCTGTTGAAGTTGCTGTTGCCGTTGCTTGAAAAAAGCGGTGCAGCCGCAGGCTGCAAAACACCCTCAATCCGAATCCTGCGCGCGTGCGGCCTCCGCCTGGGTCTCTTCCTGCGCTGCCATCTCGCGCGCTATCCACGCATCGATCATGTGCCGCTGGCGCTGTGCCTGCCGCCGCTCGCGCGTGTACTCCTGGTCCAGCACCCGGTACAGCGACACCATCACCAGCACCATCAGCAGCGCAAATGGCAATGCCGCGATCGTGATCATGCCCTGCAGCGCATCCAGGCCGCCCGCCAGCAGCAGCGCCGCTGCGATCAATGCCACCGCGATGCCCCAGGCCAGCTTGCGCTTCAACGGCGGATCGCCCGCTTCATCGGTGGACATGCTGGCCAGCACCAGCACCGCCGAATCGGCCGATGTCACGAAGAAGATCATCAGCAGCACCAGCGCGATGCAGGAAAGCAGCAAGGGCAGCGGCATGCTGTCAAACAGGGTGAACAGCACCGTTTCATAGCCGTTGCCCAGTGCCTGTACCAGATCGGCATGGCCGAAGATCTGCGCCCACAGCGCGGTGCCGCCAAACACCGCGAACCAGAAGAAGCCCAGCACGGTCGGTGCCAGCACCACGCCGATGACGAACTCGCGGACACTGCGTCCGCGCGAGATACGCGCGATGAACGAGCCGACGAACGGAGCCCAGGAAATCCACCACGCCCAGTAGAAGATGGTCCAGTCCGCCACCCAGGTGCTGCCCGAGAACGGCGACATGCGCAGACTCATCGTCACCAGCTGGTTGAGGTACGAGCCCAGGGTGGTGGTGAACGTATCGAAGATGAATCCGGTCGGGCCCAGCACCAGTACGGTGGCGGCCAGCAGCGCGGCCAGCGCTAGGTTGAAGTTGGACAGCCACTTCACTCCGCGCTCCACGCCACTGGCGGTGGACGCCATGTACAGCACGAACGCGATGGCGATGATGGTCAGCTGCAGGGGCACGCCCGCGTGCAGGCCGAACACGCGCTCCATGCCGGCAGCGATCTGGATGGTGCCGAAGCCCAGCGTGGTGGCCACGCCAATCGCAGTGGCAACGACCGCTGCAATGTTGACTACGCGCCCGATCCAGCCGCGATGGTGGCGGCCGATGATCGGCTGCAGCATGTCGCTGACCAGGCCGCGGCCGTTGCGGTTGAACTGGAACCAGGCCATCGCTAGGCCGATCAGCGCGTAGATTGCCCAGGGGTGCAGGCCCCAATGGAAGAATGCATAGCGCATCGAAGCCCGCGCCGCGTCCATGCTCTGCGGGGCCAGGCCTTCCGGTGGCTTGGTGAAGTGGGAAATCGGCTCGGCGGCGCCCCAGAACACCAGGCCGATGCCCATGCCTGCGGCGAACAGCATCGACATCCAGCTGGCGCGCGAGAACTCCGGTTCGGCATCTTCACCGCCGATGCGCAGGTTGCCGAAACGACCGAAGGCCAGGTACATCAGGAAGGTCAGCGCCAGGAACACGACCAGAAGATAGAGCCAACCGACACTGCGGATGACATCGGCGAGTACCGACTGGACGACGGTATTGAACGGGCCGGGCGCGAAGCCAGCCAGCAGCACCAGGACGAGCACCAGTGCGATGGAAATGCGAAACACCATGAAGGAGCTTCTCCGATCAAGGGATTGAGGGGAGCGAGCAGAGCTTGCAGCGAGGGGCCGGCGGCGTGCAGCGCGAGCCGGGCAGGGGCCGCGTCGGCGGCGAAGGAAGCATCGGTCGCTGGAATGCGACGGACGTGCACGTTACTGAACGCGATGTCACGGCTCTGTTAGTACAGAAACAACGAATCCACGCGATGCGCGGCTGCAACGGTCATGAGCTGCAGTGCTTTCTATGCTCTAATGCGCAGCAAGAAGCGGGGGTACCGCGGCCAAACGGCCACGGTTGAGACAGTCCCTTGGAACCTGATCCGGCTCATACCGGCGTAGGGAAGCTTTGCAATGTTGCCATGCCCGGACTCCGCCCAGGGACCGTCCGCGCGTGGCGGCAGTGCGCCGCCGCTTCGTCCCTGACCTTCCTGGACGATGCCCGATGAACGCACAGCTCTCTGCCCTGCAGCAACAGGCCCAGCAACTCTCCGAATCCGTGACCCGGCCCATTCCCGGCTCGCGCAAGATCCACGTGCCCGGCTCGCGCCCGGACCTGCAGGTGCCGATGCGCGAGATCGCGCTGACCCGCACGCCGACGCTGTTCGGTGGCGAACAGAATGCACCGGTCACGGTCTACGACACGTCGGGCCCGTACACCGATCCGGAAGTGCGCATCGATCTGTCCGCTGGCTTGCCAGCGCTGCGTCGCGGCTGGGTGGAAGAGCGTGGCGACACCGAGCAGCTCGAAGGCCTGAGTTCTTCCTTCGGTCGCGATCGCGAGCATGACCCGAAGCTCGATGCGGTGCGCTTCCCCGCACGCAGCCTGCCGCGCCGTGCACGTGCCGGCGCCAACGTCACCCAGATGCATTACGCACGCCGCGGCATCATCACGCCGGAAATGGAATTCGTCGCCATCCGCGAGAACCAGCGGCTGGATGCGATCCGCGATGCAGGCCTGCTGCAGCAGCACCCCGGCGAGGCGTTCGGTGCATCGATCCAGAAGATCATCACGCCGGAATTCGTGCGCGACGAGATCGCCCGCGGCCGTGCGGTGCTGCCCAACAACATCAACCATCCGGAAAGCGAGCCGATGATCATCGGCCGCAACTTCCTCACCAAGATCAACGCCAACATCGGCAACAGCGCGGTGTCCTCCGGCATCGCCGAGGAGGTGGAGAAGCTGGTGTGGGCGATCCGCTGGGGCGGCGACACGGTGATGGACCTGTCCACCGGCAAGCACATCCACGAAACCCGCGAGTGGATCATCCGCAACTCGCCGGTGGCGATCGGCACCGTGCCGATCTACCAGGCGCTTGAAAAGGTCGACGGCCGCGCCGAGGCGCTGACCTGGGAGATCTTCCGCGACACGCTGATCGAGCAGGCCGAACAGGGCGTGGATTACTTCACCATCCATGCCGGCGTGCTGCTGCGCTATGTGCCGCTCACCGCCAAGCGGGTGACCGGCATCGTCAGCCGTGGTGGTTCGATCATGGCCAAGTGGTGCCTGGCACATCACAGGGAGAACTTCCTCTACACGCATTTCGAAGAAATCTGCGAGATCATGAAGGCCTACGACGTGACCTTCTCGCTGGGCGACGGCCTGCGCCCGGGCTGCATCGCCGATGCCAACGATGCAGCGCAGTTCGGTGAACTGGAAACGCTGGGCGAGCTGACGAAGATTGCCTGGAAGCACGACGTGCAGACCATGATCGAAGGCCCCGGCCACGTGCCGATGCAGCTGATCAAGGAGAACATGGACAAGCAGCTGCGCGAGTGTGGCGAAGCGCCGTTCTACACGCTGGGGCCGCTGACCACCGACATCGCACCCGGCTACGACCACATCACCAGTGCGATCGGCGCGGCGATGATCGGCTGGTTCGGCACCGCCATGCTCTGCTACGTGACGCCGAAGGAGCACCTGGGCCTGCCCAACCGCCAGGACGTGCGCGACGGCATCATGGCCTACCGCATCGCCGCGCATGCGGCCGACCTGGCCAAGGGCCACCCGGGCGCGCAGGTGCGCGACAACGCGCTGAGCAAGGCGCGTTTCGAGTTCCGCTGGGAGGACCAGTTCCACCTTGGCCTGGATCCGGAGAAGGCCAAGGAGTTCCATGATGAGACCCTGCCGAAGGACGCGCACAAGCTGGCCCACTTCTGTTCGATGTGCGGTCCGCACTTCTGCTCGATGAAGATCACCCAGGACGTGCGCGACTACGCCGAGGCCGGCATGAAGGAGAAGTCGGAGCAATTCCGCGCCGCCGGTGCCGAGGTGTACCACCAGGGGTGATGCGCGAAGGGGCGTGCCGGCCAGCAGCCGGCACGACCGCTCATCACGCCGCGTCCGGCTATCCTCCGCCCATCGCCCCGGGGAAAGGACGCCATGCCTGTTGCCATGACCACCCGCTGGCTGGCCATTGCCCGCCGCCATCCCTCGGCCTGGCTGCTGGGTGCACAACTGCTGGCGGTGCTGCTGTATCCCGCGCTGGATGACACCGCCGCCGGCCGCGCGGCGCTGGGCATGTTCGGGATGGCGGTGCTTGGCCTTGCCCTGTGGGTGGTGCAGCGCAGTCCGCTGGGCACCTGGCTGGCGCTGCTGCTGGCGATCCCCTCGGTGGTGTTCTCGCTGGCCGGCGCCCTGCTGGACCGCAGCGCGCTGCTGACCACGGCGCAGCTGCTGGAGAGCCTGCTGTACTTCTACACGGCCGGTGCGCTGATCGCCTACATGCTGCAGGACCATAAAGTCACCCGTGATGAGCTGTTTGCGGCCGGCGCGACTTTCACGCTGTTGGCCTGGGCGTTCGCGTTTGCGTTCGCGGTCTGCCAGCAGTGGTACCCGGGCAGTTTCCAGGGCACGGGCGGGGGGCCGCAGCGCAGCTGGATGGAATTGCTTTATCTGAGCTTCAGCTTGTTGTCCGGGGTCGGATTGAGCGATGTGGTGCCGCTGCATCCGCAGGCGCGGGCACTGGTCATGCTGGAACAGTTCGCGGGCGTCATGTATGTCGCGCTGGTGGTTTCACGACTGGTCGGACTGACGATGCTCCGGCGCATGTGAAAATGAACGCCAGATAAAAATTTCGCGCCCACAGGGGCGCGAATGGTGATGCAGATTATGTGAATGCGTCGGCGAGAGAGAGCCTGAGTGTCGACCCCGTCATAGGCGGGGTAACCGGCTTAGGCTAATATCGGTACGCGTAATTGTTTTTGCGGTATGCGCCGATGCTTTGTGCGGAATCTGGCTTTTTGTTGTCCCTGCATGGGGACGGTATCGCTGGTGAAACCTGCCCAGGCCCGTCCCTACTGTATATCGGAAAATGAACAGCAGCGAAACACAGCCGCCCGAGGCCGACCGCATCCAGGTTGGCGAATGCGTCGTCACTTTGTCCTCGCGAGAGGTCGAAGTTGCGGGTGCGCGTCGTCCACGCCGGCTGACACCGAAGGCGCTGGGTGTGCTGCGCGTGCTGCTGCGGCAGCCAGGCCGGGTGGTCACCCGCGAGGAGCTGTTTGCCGAAGTGTGGCCTGACACGCTGCCGACCAACGACGTGTTGACCCAGGCGGTCACGCAGCTGCGCAAGGCATTTGCCAACGACGACGACAACGGCCAGGCCTATATCGAGACCATCGCCAAGAGCGGCTACCGGCTGCTGGTTCCGGTCCAGGTGCTGGAAGCGCCCGAGCCTGCGATGGAGATCGGTGAGATCGCCGATCCGCCGCTGGCGCTGGCAGGCGCCGCAGGCGTGGTTCCCGTCGGCATCGCGGTGCCGGCACCGGGCCTGCGCCGGACCTGGCGCCAGGTCCGGCGCAAGGTGCTGCTGGTGGCAGGCCTGTTGATGCTGGCGGCGGTGATCGTGCTGACGATGCTGCTGCTGCGCCGGGCCCCGGTGGCGAGTTCGCCGGTGGATGCGGCTGTCGAGAACGGTGTCCGCGTGATCGGCAGCCCGCAGCGGCCCTACCGGCTGATTACCGCGACCAGTGGTTTTGAGACCTATCCAACACTCTCTCCCGATGGTTCGCAGGTCGCCTACGAAGGTGCCAACGAGGATGGCAAGGGCGGCGGAGCGATCAAGGTGCAGACCTCGGGCAATGCGCCCGCGCGCCAGTTGCTGGCCCCCCCGGTGGGCGCCAGCGATCGTTTTCCCAGCTGGTCGCCGGATGGCCGCGAGATCGCCTTTGCACGGTTCAGCGCCGAAGGCGGCTGCCAGGTGCTGATTGCCAGCGCTACGGGCGGCGCGCTGCGCCAGGCGACACGCTGTGACGGCACCGAACTGCTCAGTTTCGACTGGACCCCCGACGGCCGAGGGCTGGTATTCGGCAGCATGGTCGGGCGGTATGCGCATCGCGGCATCCGGGTGCTGGACCTGGCCAGTGGTCAGTGGAATGCCCTGGACTACAGCGTTGATGCGGACGACTTCGACTATGCGCCGCGCTACTCGCCGGACGGCAAGTGGCTGGTGTTCGTGCGCAATCCGCAGATGGGCGACCTGTGGCGGATGCCGGCCAGTGGCGGCGTCCCGGAGCAGCTGACCAATGAAGCGGCCGAGCAGCGGGGCTGGGCGTGGGTCGATGATGGCCGCACCATCGTGTTCGGGCGGCGTGTCGACAGCGAAGTGCGCCTGTACTACCTCGACGTTGAACGCCGCACGCTGCGTGATGCCGGCCTGGACGATGCGCAGTGGCCGGCGGTGTCGCGGCATGGCGGGGTGCTGGCGTTCGTTCACCGCCGTGCGCAGTTCGGTGTGTTCAAGGTGCCGACCGATGGCGGCAGCGCGCAGCGCCTGTTCGCTTCCAGTGGCCGCGATGGCCAGCCGATGGCGGCGCCTGACGGCCGGCAGCTGGTCTTCACCTCTGATCGTTCGGGCAGTTTCGCCCTGTGGTGGGCCGACATGCAGCGGCCGGACTCGTTGCGGCCGATCGAGGGCCTGCGGCCAGAGGGGCGGCAGGCACCGGACTGGGCCGCCGACAGCCGTCACCTGCTGGTGGTGGGGCGCGATGAACACGGACGCACGGTGATCTACGAGATCTCACCGCGTGATGAGCGCCTGCAGGCACTGCCGGTGCCGGCGGAGCAGCCGCTGCAGGCCCTGTACGGTGCAACCGAGGACCAGCTGCTGGTGGTTGAACGCGATGCGGACCAGCGCACCCGGTTGAGCCTGTTCGATCGCAGCACCCAGCCCTGGCGCCGGCTGGCCAGCATCGAGGGGGTATCGCAGGCCCGTTTCGATCGTGGCAGCGGGCGGGTGCTGTTCACGCGGCTGGCGGCTGGCGGGCTGTGGTCGGTCGATCCGGCGCTGTCGTCGGCCAGCGTGCGCCAGATCAGCGAGGACCGGCCGAGCCGCTGGCGCTATCGCACCTGGACGGTCGCCGGCAGTGGCGCTGTCGGCTACCTGGGAACCTCTACCCGGTGTGGCACGACCCTGGTCCGCATCGAGGCCGGTGTCGAGGCCCCGGAGCGTTGCCTGGATGCACAACGGCTCAGCGCGGGCAACGGGATCAGTGCCAGCGCCGATGGTCGTGATCTGTACGTGGCCCTGGCCGTGAGCGATGGTGCCGACATCGGCGTCATGCAGCTGCCTCCGCCGGCGCCGACGCTGTTTCCGGCGTTCTCCAGGATTTTGATTTTCAAGAAGAATTTTTCTTCGTAATTTTTTCGTGCCGTTCTCGCCGCGAATTCGTGGCGATCTCGGCAGACTTTCCTGACGCGCTGCCGCCCGATTGGGCAAAACGGAGGCCTGTACTAGGCAAATCCGTGGTGCCCCCATGCGTCAACTCTCGCTGGCCGATCGCGGCCAAACCGTCTCTCTCGACAAGTCCCTCGATGAAGGTACGCCGACCTGCCTGGGCGTCGCCCGGCTGGGCAGCCTGCAGACGGCGGGAAGCAGCTTCACGGTCTGGATGCAGGTGCGTGGCAGTTCCTGGGTCGAAGCCAAGGAAGGTCGCTTCCGGCTGCGCCAGGGCGAGTGGATCGCATTCGAGAAGGAGTCCCGGCCGCTGGTACAGGCCGGCCGCAACGGGTTGTGCGTGGGCCTGAACCTGAACGTCGAAGCGCTGCGGGTGCTGACCGAGATGGCCGACTGTGGCCTGTATGCCGGTCGTGGCCGCCTTAACCGCAGCGACGCCCGGGTGGGCCTGCGGCTGTGGCGCGATGCGCTGGCCAGTGGCCAGCCGGCGCATGCACTGAGGCCGCTGCTGCTGCATCTGGCAAGCCTGCAGCGGGGCCTGGCCGAGAACGTGCAGCGCTGCCCGGGGCGCTCGCGCAGCCGCAAGCGGCAGGTGTTCGGGCGCATGCAGCGCGCAAGGCTGTACCTGGAGGGCAACAGCCATCGCGTGGTGCGCATCGGTGAGTTGGCCGAGCTGACCAACTTCTCCAGCTGGTATCTCTCCAAGACCTTCCAGAGCCTCTACGAAGAGAGTCCTCAGTCGCTTTCGGCACGGTTGCGCCTGGAACGGGCCGCCGATCTGCTGCGTGACACCGACATGATGGTGGGTGAGGTTGCCGCAGCCAGCGGATTCGACAACTGCTGCAGCTTCGCCCGCGCCTTCCGCGCCCGCTATGGCCAATCCGCTTCGCGCTTCCGCGAAAACGGCGGGGTTCTGCCGCCACATTCTGCAAAGTCTCTGGTTGGGTCGCGCAAATACAGCGTCGCAACGCAATCGTAACGTGCTGGGGTGTTTTAACACGCTGCTAACACGTACCTTGGAGAGATAGATGAACGTTTGTAATCCCGCAGTGCGGCTCGGCCTGCTGCCCGCCGGCATCGCGCTGGCGCTGGCGCCGGCCTTTGCTTCCGCCCAGGAAGCGAAGGCCACGACCGACCTGGACCGCATTTCGGTCACCGGCTCGCGCATCCGCCAGGCGAGCATGGAAACCGCGCAGCCCGTGATCGCGCTGCAGCGCGCCGACATCGAGAAGCAGGGCTTCACCAGCGTCGGCGATATCGTGCAGAACCTGTCGGCGACCGGTTCGCCGGCCATCAGCCGTGCCGACGCCCTGACCTCGGGCGAAGAAGTGGGCGGCCAGTACGTCGACCTGCGCGGCCTGGGCCCGGAGCGCACCCTGGTGCTGTTGGACGGCAAGCGCATGGGCGTCAGCACCGGCGGCTACACCGACCTGGCTGCCATCCCGACCTCGGTGGTCGAGCGCATTGAAGTGCTGACCGACGGCGCCTCGGCGATCTACGGCTCCGACGCCATCGCCGGCGTGATCAACATCATCACCCGCAAGAACTTCGACGGCCTGGAAGCCAGCGTCTACGGCGGCCAGTACGGCCAGGGCGACGGCGAGAAGCAGGTCTACAACTTCGTCTACGGCCAGACCGGTGAGCGCGGCTCGATCACCTTCGGTGCCGAGTACAGCAAGGAAGATCCGGTCTGGGCGAAGGATCGTTCCTTCAGCCGCTACCCGAACGGTCGCTTCCACCCGAACCCGACCGATTCGGATGCCAACGGCTGGTCGCCGGCGTCCAACCACGGCGTGCTGATTGATGACATGGGCACCCCGAAGGACGCGAACGACGACGTCTGGTACACCCGCGGCAACAACGGCTCGGGCAACACCATGGCCGATTTCCGCGAGTTCGGCACGGCTGACTACACCAATGCCAGCCAGGAAATGTGGCTGCAGAACAAGCTGACCCGTCGTTCGGTGTTCGCCAATGGCAACTACGACCTGACCGACAACATCCGCGCCACCGCGAACGTGCTGTACACCAAGCGTACGGCCACCCAGCAGATCGCCGGCTACCCGTACCAGTCCGAGGTCTACGGCACCCCGCTGTCGGCCGACAGCATCTACAACCCGCTGGGCAAGGACGCGGAATTCATCCGTCGTACCTCCGAAGTGCCGCGTCAGACCGAATCCGAGCAGGAGACCTTCCGCTTCTCGGCCGGCCTGGAAGGTTCGTTCGAGTTCGGCGACAAGTTCTGGGACTGGGACGTGGGTTACGTCTACAACCAGAACAAGGGCGTGAAGACCGGCACCGGCAACCTGTTCATCCCGAACGTGCAGAATGCGGTCGGCCCGTCCTTCATGGACGGCGACGTTGCCCGTTGCGGCACCCCGGGCCACGTCATCGCCGGCTGCACCCCGTGGAACCCGCTGGCACCGTACGGCTCGACCGGCAACGGCTCGCTGGCCGATCCGGCCCTGCAGGCCTACCTGTACCTGCCGAGCCACGATACCTACACCAACACCACCAAGGCCTACAGCGCCAACATCGGTGGCTCGCTGTTCTCGCTGCCGGCCGGTGAGCTGGCCATCGCGGCCGGTTACGAGCACCGCGAAGAAAGCGGCGAGTACAACCCGGATGCGCTGCTGCAGTCGGGCCTGAGCACCGACCTGGCTGGCAAGCCGACCAAGGGCAGCTACAAGCTCGACGAGTTCTACGTCGAACTGAACGTGCCGGTGCTGGCCGACATGCCGTTCGCCAAGGAGCTGTCGCTCGACATGGCCGGCCGCTACTCGGACTACAACACCTTCGGTGACACCATCAACAGCAAGTTCGGCCTGAAGTGGAAGCCGATCGACGACCTGCTGGTGCGTGCGACCTACTCGACCGGCTTCCGCGCCCCGAGCATCTCCAACATGTACGGTGGCACGTCGCAGACCTTCGACGCCTACACCGATCCGTGCGACAGCAGCTTCGGCTCGGCCGCGCGCAACCCGTCGGTTGCCGCAGCCTGCCAGGCGGGCGGCGTTCCGGCCAACTTCCGCCAGATCACCTCCGGCGGTGCGCAGTCGACCGGCCCGGGCACCCAGTCCTACAGCGCCTTCGAGTCGGGCTCCAACCCGGAACTGAAGCCGGAAACCTCCAAGACCTGGACCGCAGGCCTGGTGTACAGCCCGAACTTCGTGCAGGGCCTGGACGTCAGCCTGGACTGGTGGAAGATCCGCATCAACAACGTGATCGCCGCCGAGTCGGTGACCTCGATCCTCAACCAGTGCTACGTGCTGGGCGTGGCGTCGGCGTGTGAGCGTTTCGAACGCGGCACCGACGGCCGCACCGTCAACCAGGTGGTCGACGTCACCCGTACCCTGATCAACGGTGGTTACCAGGAAACCGCAGGTTACGACCTGGGCGTCAAGTACCGCCTGCCGGAGTTCTCCTTCGGCAAGTTCGTCATCGACTGGAAGACCACCTACGTCGATTACCTCGAGTACAAGCGTGACAACGAGGCCGAAACCCCGGTCGAGCAGCACACCAGCTGGGCGACCGGCGATTGGGGTGCCAACTTCCGCGTCCGTTCGAACCTCAATGTCGACTGGACCCTGGGCAACCTGGGCGTGAACTGGGGCGTGCGTTACTACTCGGGCATGAAGGAGCCGTGCTCCTACGATACCGAGTGCAACCTGCCTGACTTCACCTCGGCCTATACCCTGGGCCAGCCGAGCCGAAAGGTCGGTTCGAACACCTTCCACGACGTGCAGGTGCGTTACAACCTGCCGTGGCAGGCCACTGTCTCGCTCGGTGCCAACAACGTGTTCAACCACGAAGGCCCGGTCATGTACAGCCAGCCGAACTCGAGCTTCTCCTACTACGGTGGCTTCGATATCGGTCGCTTCTACTACATGAAGTACACCCAGCGCTTCTGATCGATCGAAGTGCGACAGCAGTAATGGGAGGGCGGGCCGCAAGGCCCGCCCTCTTTATTTGTAGGGGAATTCCGAAACATGTTGGAAGGTGAGCGAAATCACGTTCCTGCCGTGTCGTAATCAACACAGTTGACGGGTCCACTTGCGGACACTTGCACATGGAGAGAGCGATGAAGAGCACGCTGTTGCACAAACTGTCTGCTGCTGCACTGATCTATGCAACATTGGTGGGTGCGGTGTTCGCCCAGACCGGTGGCGTCTGTGGGGGCGGGCTGTACTGCGAGGAGCTTCGCCAGGAATGCCTGGCTGCGGGCAAGTCGAAGGTGCTGTGTGATCTGCAGTATCGTCACTGCGTGCAGGATGCCTGCGGCGCGCGTTGATGCAGGAAAGGGCGCGCCGTGAGGCGCGCCCCTTGAGATTCGCTGGGTTGCAAGGGCGGCTCAGACTTCGCTGGGTACCAGCCCCATCAAGGCGTTGGCGTGCTCGCGCCATTGCGGCAGCTTGTTGAGCACGCCCGCGCGCTGCAGGTAGTCCTCGTCCACCGGATCGCCGTTGACCAGGGCCAATGCCACGTGCACCGCACCGGTCACCCAGAAGCTGCGCGTATTGGCGCGCTGCGGCTGCAGGTGGAAGGCCACCGCTTCGATGATCGGCATCGGCAGGCCCCACAGGCCCAGCAGATAGGCGCCCGCCTCGGCGTGGCCGGGGCGCGTGTCTCCCGCCAGCGACGGTTCGGAACGTTCGTTGCGCACACCGGGCAGCAGCAGGCCGATGTCGGCCAGCAGCGCGGCGGTCGCGCCCAGTTCGGCGCTGGATTCGGGCAGCAGGCGTGCGGCCAGCCGCGAGGCAAGCAGGGCGCGCTGCTGCAGCGAATTGCGTTCGGCGGTCGACAGCGTCGGTGCCGAAAACACTTCGCTGGCCAGCACCAGGTCGCGCAGCGTGGCCAGGCCCAGCCGGGTCACCGCGGTGCGCAGGTCGGAGATGGTGCGGCCCTGGCTGAAGAACGCCGAGTTCGACAACTGCAGCACCTTGGCGGCGATGGCCGGATCGGCGGCGACCAGCTTGGCGACGTCAGCGCTGTCGGCATCGTCGTCGTGCTCCAGCGCCTGGGTCAGGCTCAGGTACAGGTGCGGCGGCGATGGCAGCTTCTCGATGCGGCCGATGGCATCGCGCAGGCGTGGGCTGTCCAGCACCTCGCGCAGCTCTTCCAGGCTGGTCAGCGCTTCCAGCAGCACTTCCGGCGCCAACGGCAACGGCAGGAAGCGATGGGCGACACCGATCAGGCGTGCCGGCGGCGGACGGTTGCCATGCAGGGCATCCACCAGCGCGATGCGGATGGTTTCCGGGCGCAGGGTCCGGATCTGGCCCAGCAGCGTGGTGGCATTGAGGTCCGGCAGCTGCGGGCAGACGATCACCGCGTCCACGCCCTGCGTGGCGACCGCGGTCATCGCAGCCTGGCCATCGGAGGCGGTCAATGGTTGCCAGTCTTCCCCAAGATCGGCAATGAATTCGGTCAGCTCGGCCGGCAGGCTGGCTGCATCCCCAACAAGCAGAATACGCACGACACATTCCCCTGGCTGTCTCGACGATGGATGTCGACGACGTGTGAAGTGACGCAATTTACCTAATACGGCAGCAAGAGTGATGTGCCGTCGTCGTGAAACGTGACCCGCATCGCTCCGGCAGGGCATGCCGGAGCGATCCGGTTCAGGCTCAGGCCTTGCTGTCGAGGTGGCGCTGGTGCGCCTCGATCAGGATCTGCTTGGCCTCGGCGGCGCCGCCCCAGCCGTCGAGCTTGACCCACTTGCCCTTTTCCAGGTCCTTGTAGTGCTCGAAGAAGTGGCCGATGCGCTCCAGCCAGTGGCTGGACACCTGGGCGATGTCTTCAACGTGGGCGTAGCCGCTGAAGATCTTCGAGACCGGCACGGCCAGGATCTTCTCGTCGCTGCCTGCCTCGTCGCTCATCTTCAGCACGCCGACCGGACGGCAGCGCACCACCGAGCCCGGCACCAGCGGCAGCGGCAGCACCACCAGCACGTCGGCCGGGTCGCCATCGCCACACAGGGTGCTCGGCACGTAGCCGTAGTTGCACGGGTAGCGCATCGGGGTGGACAGGATGCGGTCGACGAAGATCGCGCCGGTTTCCTTGTCCACTTCGTACTTCACCGGCTCCGAGTCCTTCGGGATCTCGATGATGACGTTGATTTCTTCCGGCGGGTTCTTGCCGGGCGAGACGAGTTCCAGACCCATGGTGTGCTCCAGGTGGGGGGTGTAGACGGATAGCTGACCATTTTATGCCTTTGCCGGGCGCTGTGCAGGGGAGGGCAGCCCACGGCACCGCGCGGGGCGTCCCTACGGACCGCCCGGGGTTTGGCTGATGGGGAACCCGGCGCGGGCGGCGCAGGCTGGACCCCCATCTCCGAGGAGTGCTGCCCATGTCCTGGCATGCCCGATTCACCGCCGTCGTGCTGCTGCTGATGTCCCTGCCGGCGCCTGCCCGAGGCCTGCACGTCGATCTGATCGACTATCCGCGACCGGAGGCCAACTGGGAGCGCGCCTATGGCCTGGAGGCGGCGCTGACGAGGGAGTTCGACGCGCGCTGCGCCGATACCTGGTGTGAAGGGCAGTACAGCAATTACCAGGTACTGGAGTTTCGTTGTGCCGTACTGGCCCATCGCGGCACCGTGCAGCGATGTGCCTGGGTCATTGCCGCCAGTGAGCTGGCGGTACAGGCCGACAGTGGCGAGATTCGCGTCGACAATGGCCGCTGGGTCTGTCCGGTGGAGTTGCATCCGGGGGTGCCGGTTGAGGCTTTCCATGCCGCGCTGGACGCACCGGGTGGCCTGGCGGCCTCCCTGCCAGGGCTCGATCACGGCCTGTTCGACGAGCTTCCCCACTGCATACGGAATGCGCGGAGGGACGGCTGATGGGCGGGTTCAAGGCACGTTGGCTGGCCTGCGCGCTGTTGATGGCGGGGGCCGTGCAGGCAGGTCCGCTCTACGTGGATGCCCGTGACTACCCCGCACCGGGCGCCGGCCACGCGCGTTTCCTCGCAGCCGAGCGTCAGCTGGTGCGCGGCTTTGACGACGTCTGTGGCGATACCTTCTGCGAGGGGGAGTACTACAACCTCAGGGCGATGCGCCTGCGCTGCTCGGTACAACAATCCACCGGCGTGGTTGCCGGTTGCGTCTGGACCTTTTCGGGAAGCTCGACCTGGGTCCGGCAGACCGGGCAGATCGATGCCGATGTCGGCCGCTATGCCTGCGCGGTGCCTCTGGCTGCAGGAACCCGGCTGGACGAACTGTTGGAGGTATGGGGCGTCGGATCCGGACATGACGCGCTGCATGCCTTGCTGCCTGGAACCCGTACGAGCGTCTACGACGGGCTGACCGACTGCCTGTGAGAGTCGCCAGGAATGCAAACGTGACTGATTCGCATTAACGGAGTAGCATGCGCGACGCCTTCTTGTCCGTGGTACCGGCTCCGCGCATGTCCTCCAATGCCGCCACCCTCACCGAACTGCTGATCCGCGAGCGGTCAGCGCTGCTGCGCCGCGTCCAACGCATCCTGGGGAGCGACGGCGGCGCCGAGGACGTGATCCAGGCGGTGTGGTTCAAGGCGCGTGGGGTCGACGACAGCCAGGCCATCGACAACCCGCGCGCCTACCTGTACCGGCTGGCCGCCAACCTGGCCACCGACCACGGTCGTGAATCGACCCGCCGCAACCGCCTGCTGGCGGACCACTATCTGTGGGGGCCGGACGAGGTGATCTCGACCGAGGAGCAGGCCATGGCGCAGGACGAACTGCAGCGCGTGCTGGATGCGGCAGGCCACCTGCCGGAACCGACGCGCAGCATCTTCCGGCTCAACCGCCTGCAGGGCCTGACCCAGGCCGAGATCGCGCGCCGCCTCGGCGTGTCGGTCACCACCGTCGAGAACCATGTGCGCACTGCGCTGCAACGCCTGGCCTGGGCGCGCAGCGGTCGATGACCGTCCGATCTTGGGGTTGCCCTTCGCTGGAACGTCTTGATCACTGGACCGTGGATGCGGTCTAGTTCCCCTGCCCGCGCTTGAATGCGCCTGTCCGCCAGCCGATGAGCCCGCCGAACATGCTGCCCGCCGCCAATGACGATGCCCTGGCCGAACAGGCCCGGGGCTGGATCGCGTGGCTGGCGTCGGGCGACGTCGGCGAGGCGCGGATGCACGAGTTCGAACGCTGGCTGGCCCAGCCGGAGCACCGCCGGGCCTTCGAACACGAGCGCGCGCTGTGGCGCAGCATCGGGCCGCGTCCGCAGGCCAGGCCGGTGCAGCGGCCGCGGTCGCGGCGACTGCGCTGGGCGATGGCTGCCGCGGCCGCACTGGCGATGCTGGTGGCCTGGCCGGAAGCCTGGCTGCGCCTGCAGGCCGATCATCGCAGCACGCACGTGGTGCAGGACGTGCAACTGCCCGACGGCAGCCGTGCAGTGCTGGATGCGGACAGCGCGATCGCCGTGCACTTCGACGCGCATGCACGCCAGGTCGAACTGCTGCGCGGACGCGCCTGGTTCGACGTCACGCCTGATGCAGAGCGGCGTTTCAGTGTGCGTGCGGGCAATGGTGTGGTCGAGGACATCTCGACCGCGTTCACCGTCGCGCGCGGCGATGGCCAGGTGGAAACCCAGGTCGGGCAGGGCAGGGTGCGGGTGGCCAGCCCGGCCGACGGTGGCTGGACCTACCTGCAGGTGGGCCAGCGCGCAGTCTATGGCGAGCACAGTGGCGTGGCCCGCTTGGAAGACGTGGCGGCGGACAGCGTAGGCGCGTGGCGCCAGGGCGAACTGCTGCTGGAGCAGGCCAGCGTCGCCGATGCCGTGCATTGGGTGGGACGTTATCGTGCCGGGCCGACCTTCGTGCGCGGTGACCTTTCGCGGCTGCCGGCGGTGAGTGCAGCGCTGCGCATCGATCGCCCGGAACAGGCACTGGATGCGCTGGCTGCAACGGCCGGCCTGCAGGTGACCCGTCTTCCCTTCGGTGTTGCCATCGTCCAGTAGATCCACGCCATGCGTGGATGCCTTCACCCGTCATCTTCCGCAAATCTCCCTTGGGGTCGTCGCGCTTCCATCCGTCTTACTCGGCGAACGTACCCGCCGCCGCCACGTACGTCGCCGTGTCCGCCTGTGTTGCGGATGACGCCGCGCCCGCGGCACTGATTACCTGACAGGTTCCCCCATGTTCGACTCCCATCGTCCGGGCCGCGTGCTGCGCCCGTCCCGCCTGTGCATCGCATTGCTGGCCGCAGGCCTGGCCAGCGTCGCGCCGTCCGTGCTGGCGCAGAGCGCCCGCGGCGATCATGCCGCCGTGCAGCGCTTCGACATTCCGGCGCTGCCGCTGGACGAAGCGCTGCGCAGCTACATGCGCCAGTCCGGCATCCAGGTTGTCTATCCGGCGACGCTGGCCCAGGGCGTGACCTCGCGTGCGGTCAACGGCAGCCTGTCGGCCAACGACGCGCTGCAGCGGCTGTTGCAGGGCAGTGGCCTGGCGGTACGCCGGGTCAGCGCCGATGCAGTCACGCTGGAAGCAGCGACGCCGGCGCAGGCCGGCGATGGCGTGATCGTCACCGACACGCTGAGCGTGGCCGGCGACCGTGTCGATGCCGGCGCGACCAGCGACGAAGCCCGCCTGCTCGACAGCTACCGCAGCGTCGGCTCCACCACCACGCTCAACCGCACGCACCTGGAGCGCTTCCGCGGCACATCCAACGGCGACATCGTCAAGGGCGTGGCCGGTGTCACCGCCGGCGATCCGCGCGTCGGCAACGGCTTCGACGTCAACATCCGCGGCATCCAGGGCCAGGGCCGCGTGCCGGTGATCATCGACGGCGGCCAGTCCAGCATCGACACCTACCGTGGCTATGCAGGCCAGTCGCAGCGCACCTACCTGGACCCGGACCTGATCTCCAGCCTGACCATCACCAAGGGCCCCAGCCTGCAGGCCAACGCCTCTGGCGGCATCGGCGGCGTGGTCGAGATGGAGACGCTGAAGATCGGTGACGTGTTGCGCGAAGGCCGCGATTTCGGCGTGCGCGTGCGTGGTGGCCTGGCCAATGCCAGCGCCAACAACCTGCCGGCGTACAGTGCTGCGCCGCGCACCGACCGCAGCGCTACCGGCAACCAGTTCTTCAACGTCGCCGCCGCCGGCCATTGGGATCGCTTCGACCTGGTCGCCGCCTACGCCTACCGCGATACGGGCAACTACTTCTCGGGCAAGCATGGCTACGATGACTTCCCGCAGACCCGGCGCACGCTGGCACCGCTGAATCCGCCGCGTACCGAGGTGTTCAACACCTCCTCGCGCTCGAAGTCGGCGCTGCTCAAGGGCACCTGGCGCATCGACGACGCGCAGACGCTTGAGGCGGGCTACCGCCGTTACGAAGGCACCGCCGGCGAGATCATGGCCTCGCAGATCATCCGCGTTGATCGTGACCGCATCCCGCAGTGGGATCCGGGCCACGTCGACATGGACAGCTACACCCTGCGCTACCGCTTCAATCCGGACAGCGAGCTGGTCGACCTGCGCGTCAATGCCACCTACACCGATACCGACAGCGTGATGTACAACAGCCTGACCGGCATCACGCCGTGGTATTTCGACCGCCGCACCGAGTGGTATGACGCGCCCAGCTTCAGTGGCGACCCGGGCTACAAGGATGCCTACCGCAATCCGCTGCGGCAGAAGCGCTTCGGCCTGGACGCCAGCAACACCTCGAGGTTCGATACGCAGGCGGGTGCGTTCACGCTCGACTACGGCCTGTCCTACAGCGATGAAGACATCGCGCCGGGCAGCTCCGGGCCGGTCATGCACGACGATCTGGTCAACAACCGCTTCCTGCGCAATGCCGAGCGCAAGGAATACAGCGCAGTGGCGTCGCTGAAGTGGCAGCCCGACGAGCATTGGGAGCTGCTGGCCGGTGGCCGCTGGAACCGCGTGGATGTGCATGACCGCAACCGCCTGGCCACGCCCGACGCCTACGAGGTGCAGGGCCAGTACCGCTACACCGAGCTGCTCAACGGCAACCCGGCGCTGCCGTCGTGGCGGGCCAAGCGCATCGCGCTGCTGAACTGGTATCCGGATGCCAACGGCAACTTCACCCAGGAATCGCTGCTGGCCTCGCCGTACAAGAAGGGCACGGTGGCCGACATCGGTGGCTGGAACTTCTACGACGCGGGCAAGGCGCAGGACCTGGAAGTGCCGGTCAGCTGGAGCTGGTCGCAGCCGATCCGCCGCCGCGACAGTGCGTTCTCGCCGACTGCCAGCGTGGCCTACCGCTTCAGCGAAGACACCATGGTCTACGTGAAGTACGCCGAAGGCACCAAGCTGCCAAGCCTGTTCGAGACCACGCTGGGCCTGTTCACCGCTGCCAAGCCGGTGGGTGAACTGAAGCCGGAGCGTGCGCGCAGCTGGGAAATCGGTGCCAGCACCATCCGCTACGACCTGTTCACCGCCGGCGACCGCCTGGCGCTTAAGCTGGCCTACTTCGATACCCGCATCGACGACCTGATCACCCGCGACTACCGCACGCTGTCGGCCGGCCTGATCCGCAACGTCGACCGGTTCAAGGTATCGGGCATGGAGTTCCAGTCCAGCTATGACAGCGGCAAGCTGTTTGCCGATCTGTCCGCGCACTACTACTTCAAGGCCAAGACCTGTGCGCCGGATATCGCCGCCGAGCGCCGCGCGTATGGCGAACAGCGCAAGAACGCGGAGCTGGCCGGCACGCCGGACTGCGTCGATGGCGGCTTCGAAGGCTCCTACACCAACACGCAGAACCCGCCGCGCTACATGGTCAACCTGACCCTGGGTTCGCGCCTGTTCGACGAGCGCCTGACCTTCGGCACCCGCGTGGTGCACAACGCCGGCCCGATCAGCAAGCTGGACAAGGAATGGAACGTCGGCCTGTCGGCGATCCAGCAGCTGTACCGGCCGACCACCCTGGTCGACCTGTTTGCCAGCTGGAGCTTCAACGACCAGCTGTCCGTGGAAGCGGGCGTGGACAACCTGACCGACCGCTACTACCTGGATCCGCTGGCGCTGGGCGTGATGCCGGCCCCGGGCCGCACCTCGCGCCTGGCGTTGACCTGGAAGTACTGATCGACTGCGCAGTACGCCTTCGGTGGGTGCGGACCCTGGTCCGCACCGGTCCTGCGGTGTAACGGGGAGCGCCGGGCCATGCCCGGCGCTCCCCATCGCGTGCTTACAGACCGGTCGCGGCCTTCACCGCGTCTTCGTGCAGCGATTCGTTCAGCTCATCCACCACCGTGCTCCACGCCGCATCGGCCTGCAGCGACTCGGACAGGAACTGGCGCTGGGCGTCGTTCCAGTACGGTGCTTCGACCACCTCCACATCGGCGGCCAGCTGGTGATCGCGGATGAAACGGGCGATGCCCTCGGCGCTGGCATCCAGTCCGAGCTGCAGGAACAGGTTGGTCATGCGCGGTTCGGTGGTGATCATCATCGGTTCCTGCGGGAAGAAGGGATGGTCCATTATCGGTGCACACGGCCTTGGGGAAAGCCCCGCGGCGAACGTCTACAGCACGACGACCCCCTTGGCATCCCCCATGAACGCACACATCGCCCCTGAAGACAGCCGCAGCTTGCGGCTCAAGGCCGCCACCCGCGACAGTCACGGCGCGCTCGACAAGCGCATCATGGCCGGCGACATCTTCGCCGACCGCAGCAACTTCGCCCGCTTCCTGCGCGTGCAGTACCGCTTCCACCGCAGCATCGACGCGCTGTATGCCAATCCTGCGCTGGACGCACTGCTGCCGGACCTCGGCGAGCGCCGTCGCCTGAAGCAGGTGTCACGCGACCTGCAGGACCTGGAACAGACCCTGCCGGGTGCGGACATCGCCGCGCTGCCGGCCGACCTCCCACTGCCGGCGGCGCTGGGCTGGCTGTACGTGGCCGAAGGCTCCAACCTCGGCGGCACCATCCTGTACAAGATGGCGGCCAAGCTGGGACTGGATCGCGACTTCGGCGCCCGACACCTTGCCGCGCACCCGGATGGCGCCGCGCGCCATTGGCGTGAGTTCACCGCTGCACTGGACGCGGTGCCATTGAGTGCCGAGCAGGAACAACAGGTGATCGATGCGGCCGACGCCGCGTTCCGCAGCGTGCATGGCCACGTTGAAGTGGAATTCGCCTGATGTACGCCTGCCGCCTGCGGGCACCGCGCTGATGCGCTGGCTCTGGTTCGCGCTGGGTTGGGTGATGGTCGGGCTCGGTGTGATCGGCGCGCTGCTGCCGGTGATGCCGACCACCATCTTCCTGATCCTGGCGGTGGGCTGCTTCGCGCGCAGCTCACCGAAGTTCGAGCAGCGCCTGCTGGCGCATCCGCGCTATGGCCCGTCGCTGCGGCTGTGGCGCGAGCAGGGTGCGGTCTCGCGCAAGGGCAAGGCTTTTGCCAGCGCCGGCATGGCGGTGGGCTTCGCGCTGTTCTGCTGGGGGGCGCACCCGTCGTGGCGCCTGCTGCTGGGCGTGGGCCTGTTCTTCGCGGTCAGCGCCGGCTACGTGCTCAGCCGCCCGGCACCGCGGCTGGAGCCCACGCCTCTGGTGGAAGTGGACGATGCCAATGATCCGCGCTCGGCCCGCCGCCGTGCCGCGACCCCTGATGCTGATGGAAACCGAGACGATGCTGCCTGCTGACCTGGCCCCCGTGGCTGCCCCTGCACTGACGCCCTGGGGCATGTACCTGGCCGCCGACGTGGTGGTGAAGAGCGTGATGATCGCGCTTGCGCTGGCATCGCTGGCTACCTGGACCGTGCTGCTGGCCAAGGGCTGGGAGCTGGCCCGGCAGGCCCGCCAGCTGCGTGCGGCGCGCGCGCTGTTGCTGCAGGCGCCAAGCCTGCCGGCCGAAAGCGCGGAGGCCAGCGCGCAGCAGGGGACCGCGCTGGCCATGCTGGAGGCCGCACGCACCGAACTGCGTCTGTCGCAGGATCTGGACAGCCGCGACGGCATCAAGGAACGCGTCGCGTCGCGCCTTGACCGCATCGAGCTGGAGACCGCGCGCCTGCAGCGACGGGGCATCGGCGTGCTCGCCAGCATCGGCGCGGTGGCGCCGTTCGTGGGTCTGTTCGGCACGGTGTGGGGCATCATGAACAGCTTCATCGGCATCGCCCACAGCAACACCACCAACCTGGCGGTGGTCGCGCCGGGCATCGCCGAGGCCTTGCTGGCCACCGCGCTCGGCCTGGTCGCGGCGATTCCCGCGGTGCTGGTCTACAACCATTTCAGCCGCGTGCTGGCCAGCCTGCGCGGCCTGCTCGGTGATCTGTCCGCGGCCGTGCAGCAGCTGGTGTCGCGTGATCTTGATCGTGCCGTGCCGCGTGCTGCAGCGACACCGCTGCGCGCGGTGCACTGAGGCGCGGCGATGGCAATCAGGACCGCATCCGACCGCGATGACGCGCCGGAAGAAGCGCACGAGATCAACGTCACGCCCTTCATCGACGTGATGCTGGTGCTGCTGATCATCTTCATGGTGGCCGCGCCGCTGGCGACCGTGTCGGTGCCGGTACAGCTGCCGGCCAGCAGCGCCAGCGCCACGCCGCCGGAACAGGCGCCGGTGTATGTGACCGTGCAGGCCGACCTGTCGCTGCGGGTGGGCGAGCACCCGGTGGCGCGCGATGGGCTGGCGGCTGCACTGAAGGCCGCGACCCATGATGACAGCGGACAGCGCATCTTCCTGCGCGCCGATACCCATGTGCCTTATGGCGAACTGATGGCGACCCTGGACGCGCTGCGCGCTGCCGGATATCTGAAGGTGGCACTGGTCGGGCTGGAGCAGGGCGCGCGATGAGCGGACTGCGGCGCTGGGCGACCAGCCTGGCGATCGTGCTGCTGGTGCACGCACTGCTGATCGGCGCGGCCTGCTGGTGGGCGGCGCGCGCGCCGGCGCTGGCCGCCGCCGCCCCGCCTGCGGCGCTGATGCTGGAACTGGCGCCGATCGCCCAGGCACCGCCGGTACCGCCGCGCGAGGTGGCCACTGGGCCGCTGCAGCAGCAACAGCAGCGGCAGGCGCCGACGCCGGCCGTGCGCGAGCAGCCGAAAGCACCCGTGCAGCCACAGGGCGATCTGCCTCCGCCCAAAGCACCGGAACCAACGCCCTCGCCGGAGACCGCCGACGCCAATGTCGCGCAGACCAGCGCACCGCCGCAGGTGGCCGCTGACGCCGCCGCGCGTTATACCGCACCGCAGACCACCGCCGGTGAGCGCAGTCGCGCGGAGGCGACCTGGGAAGGACGCCTGCTTGGGCACCTGCAGAAGCACCGCCGCTATCCGCGCCAGGCCGAGCGCCTGCGCCAGCAGGGCGTGGTCTTTGTGCGTTTCGCGGTCGCCCGCGACGGTGCAGTGTCGGGCCTGAAGCTGGGCCGCAGCAGCGGCTTCGAACTGCTCGACCAGGAGACGCTCGATACCGTGCAGCGCGCCAGCCCGGTACCGGCGCCGCCGGCCGAAGTGGCCGGCGACCCGGTGCAGGTGATGGTGCCGGTGTCGTTCTTCCTGCGCGGGCGCTGACCAGCCGTTGCTTGAGCAAGCGGTCGGAGCCGTAGAGTCGAGCTTGCTCGACTGCTCTTGCGGTGCGGGCCAAAAGCAGTCGAGCAAGCTCGACTCTACGGGTTTGCGCATGGCGTGGATTACAGCAGCGGCACCAGCAGCAGCGCCACGATGTTGATGATCTTGATCAGCGGATTGATCGCCGGGCCGGCGGTGTCCTTGTAGGGGTCGCCGACGGTATCGCCGGTCACCGCGGCCTTGTGCGCCTCGCTGCCTTTGCCACCGAAGTGTCCGTCCTCGATGTACTTCTTGGCATTGTCCCAGGCGCCGCCGCCGGTGGTCATCGAGATGGCCACGAACAGGCCGGTCACGATCGTGCCGATCAGCAGCCCGCCCAGCGCGCGTGGCCCCAGCAGCAGGCCGACCACCACCGGTACCGCCACCGGCAGCAGCGACGGCACGATCATTTCGCGGATGGCCGAGCGGGTCAGCATGTCCACCGCCCGGTCGTACTGCGGCTTGCCGGTGCCCTGCATGATGCCGGGGATCTCGCGGAACTGGCGCCGCACTTCTTCAACTACCGCGCCGGCAGCCCGGCCGACCGCTTCCATCGCCATCGCGCCGAACAGGTAGGGGATCAGGCCACCGATCAGCAGGCCGATGATCACCGTGTGGTCGCTGAGATCGAAGCGGAATTCCTGTCCTGGATGCGCGGCCTGCAGGTTGTGGGTGTAGTCGGCGAACAGCACCAGTGCGGCCAACGCGGCCGAACCGATGGCGTAGCCCTTGGTCACCGCCTTGGTGGTATTGCCCACTGCATCCAGCGGATCGGTGATGTCGCGGATCTCCGAAGGCAGCTCGGCCATCTCGGCGATGCCACCGGCGTTGTCGGTGATCGGGCCGTAGGCATCCAGGGCCACGATCATGCCGGCCATCGACAGCATCGCGGTGGCAGCGATGGCGATGCCGTACAGGCCGCCCAGCGCGAACGCGCCCCAGATCGCCGCGCACACCGCCACCACCGGTAGCGCGGTGGATTTCATCGAGATGCCGAGGCCGGCGATGATGTTGGTGCCATGGCCGGTGGTCGAGGCCTGTGCCACATGCTGCACCGGCTTGTACTGGGTGCCGGTGTAGTACTCGGTGATCCACACGATCAGGCCGGTCAGTACCAGCCCGATCAGCGCGCAGCCGTACAGCGCCATCGGACCGTGCACGTTGTCACCCATCAGCCCGGTGGTGATCGGGTAGAACGCGATGGCGGCCAGCACGCCGGACACGATCACGCCCTTGTACAGCGCGCCCATGATCGAGCCGCCCGGCTTCACCTTGACGAACAGCGCACCGATGATCGAGGCGATGATCGACACGCCGCCCAGCACCAGCGGATACAACACCGCGTTGGCGCCCGCCTCGGCCAGCATCAGGCTGCCCAGCAGCATGGTGGCGATGACGGTCACCGCATAGGTCTCGAACAGGTCGGCGGCCATGCCGGCGCAGTCGCCGACGTTGTCGCCAACGTTGTCGGCGATCACCGCCGGGTTGCGCGGGTCGTCCTCGGGAATGCCGGCTTCCACCTTGCCGACCAGATCGGCGCCGACGTCGGCGCCCTTGGTGAAGATGCCGCCGCCCAGGCGCGCGAAGATCGAGATCAGCGAGGAGCCGAAGGCCAGCCCGACCAGGGCGTGCAGCGCCTGTTCCATGGGCAGGCCCATGCGCAGCAGCAGTGCGTAGTAGCCGGCCACGCCCAGCAGGCCCAGCCCGACCACCAGCATGCCGGTGATCGCACCGCCACGGAAGGCGACGTCCATCGCCGCGCTGATGCCGTGGCGTGCGGCCTCGGCGGTGCGCACGTTGGCGCGTACCGACACGTTCATGCCGATGTAGCCCGCCGCGCCGGACAGCACCGCACCCACTGCGAATCCAATGGCGGTGTACCAGCTGAGGAAGATGCCGACCAGCACGAACAGCACCACGCCGGCGATGCCGATCGTCAGGTACTGGCGGTTGAGGTAGGCACGTGCGCCTTCCTGGATCGCGGTGGCGATCGCGATCATGCGTTCATTGCCGGTGGGTTGGCGCAGGATCCAGCGCGCCGAGACGATTCCGAACAGGATCGCGAGAATGGCGCAGCCCAGCGCCAGTGACAGCCCGTGACGTTCCAGCATTAGACCCCTCCGCAGAATGGATGGACAAGCATCCAGTGGCGATGAACGGCACCACGAGGGGGACGACGGGCTGCAGCCTGGAACCAACCCGTACCGACCTTGGAGGTCGTCCGACGTATGGCGGTGTTCAGCATTCCCTGGTGCCCGCAGTATGCGTTCGACGCACCGTAGAGTCGAGCTTGCTCGACTTTCCCCTGGCGCAAAGCGCGATCACGCCCTTTGCACCCCGTTAAGCCATGCTCTGCAAGCCTGCGAAGAGTCCAGAAGGAGATTCCCCGATGCGCCTGTCCCTGTTGATGATTGCTGCCCTGGTGCCTGCCGCCCCGGCATTCGCCGCGGAAACCCCGGAGCTGCAGCGTGCGGTGGGTGCCCCGCAGGCGGTGGGCGCGGCGCATACACTGCGCCAGATCCCCGAGGCCTGCGCGCGGTTGGAGGGTGTGTTCACCGGCGATGCGGCAGAGCCGTACCGCTTCTCCGCCGTGCGTACCAGCGAGCAGTGCCAGCCACGCGCGCGCTTCGTCGACTATGCCAAGGCACAGCCAAGTGCCGACAAGGGCTGGAAGCTCAACGATGTGATCCGCGTGCCCAGCGCCGCGTGCCCGGCGCAGCAGGCGGTGGTGCGGGTGTGGCGCCTGCCGTCGAGCAACAAGGTCGAGCTGGATGGACAGGGCCAGTCGCGCATCTACCTGGAAGAGGCGAAGAAGCAGGCCGCCGCCGGCAAGATTCCACAGGTGACGATGTTCGCCGCGCAGCTGCAGATGGAAGGCAAGGCCTGCAACTGAGACCGTCCGGCAGCGCGAATCCACGCGTGGCGTGACGTGAGGTAGAGCCGGCCGCTGGCCGGCAACCGGGCATCACCCGGCCAACGCCGCTCCCCGCGCCACCAGCAGCTCACGCAGCGCCTTGCGGTGGCAGTGCGCCTCATCTTCGCAGTAGCACCCCACGCTGATGTCGCTGTGCTGCGACAGCGCGGCCAGCAGGTCCAGCGCGTGGGCGGCATCGGGCGCCTTCATCTCGGCCTTGTAGTGGCGGAAGAACGCATTCCAGTCGGCTGCGCTTTGCGCCGCGTGCGCCTGTTTCACCAGTTCCGCACTGGGTGACAGGGTCGGGAACCAGACGTCGTACCAGTCCTGGCGGGCGAACTCGCTGCGCGGCACGCCACGCGGCGGTCGCCGCACCGTGCCGATGCGCAGTCCCTCGCCGGCGACGCGTGGCGTACCGAGTCGAACTACTCGCAGTGCCATGGCACATCTCGATGAAAAGGGGACGGGGGGGATTAAGTCGCAACCGCCCCAACGCGGATCGGGGAGTGATGACGGAGGGGCGGTTACGACTTAATCCCCTCCGTCCCCATTTTCGATTCAGCCCTCGAAGGGCGGCAGCTTCTGCTTCACCGCCAGGTTCTTCAGGGTGACGTACTTCGGCAGGCCGTCGGGGCCGTAGGGCAGTGGTGCTTCGCCCTTGATCAGCGGTGACAGGTAGGCGCGTGCCTTGGCGGTGATGCCGAAGCCGTCGCGGCGGATGAAGCCGGCCGGCATCTTCTTCTCGTGGTTGGCGATCTTCGACAGCGGCGCCGCTTCAATCTTCCAGCGGTACGGCGCGTCGCTGCTGCGCACGATCACCGGCATCACGCCGTTCTGGCCCTTCAGCGCCAACTGCACCGCAGCCTTGCCCACCGCCTGCGCCTGCTCCCAGTCGGTCTTGCTGGCCAGGTGCCGGGCCGAGCGCTGCAGGTAGTCCGGCAGGGCCCAGTGCACCTTCAGGCCCAGCTGGTCCTTGACCCGTCCGGCCAGGTGCGCGGCTACGCCGCCCAGCTGCGAATGCCCGAACGAGTCCTTGCCGCCGCCGGCATCGGCGACGAAGCGGCCATCGGCAGTGGCGATGCCCTCCGAGGCCACCACCACGCAGTAGCCGACGCGCTCGACCACCGCCTTCACCTTGGCCAGGAACAGCGCCTCGTCATAGGCACGTTCGGGCAGAAGGATGATGTGCGGGGCTTCGTCATCGCCGTTGCCGGCCAGGCCCGCCGCCGCCGCCAGCCAACCGGCGTGGCGACCCATCGCTTCGTAGATGAAGACGCGGGTGGAAGTCTCGGCCATCGCCGCCACGTCCAGCGCGGCCTCGCGCACCGAGACCGCGGTGTACTTGGCGGCCGAGCCGAAGCCGGGGCAGGTGTCGGTAACCGCCAGATCGTTGTCGATGGTCTTGGGCACGCCGATGCAGGTCAGGTCGTAGCCCGACGCCTTCGCCAGCTGCGAGACCTTCAGCGCGGTATCGGCCGAGTCGTTGCCGCCGTTGTAGAGGAACCAGCGCACGTCGTGCGCGCGCAGCACCTCCAGCAGGCGGTCGTAACGTGCACGGTCAGCGTCCAGTGATTTCAGCTTGACCCGGCACGAACCGAACGCGCCGCCCGGGGTGTGGGCCAGCGCGCGGATGGCGGCGGCGCTCTCCTTGCTGGTGTCGATCAGCTCTTCGCGCAGGGCGCCGAGGATGCCGTTGCGGGCGGCCAGGACCTTGATGCCCTTGGCCCGGGCCTGCTCGATCACCGCAGCTGCGGTGGCGTTGATGACCGCGGTGACACCACCGGACTGGGCATAGAGGAGAGTACCGTTGCGCATGCTTCTACCTGCTCGGGGGAGGGGACATTGCAGGGACATTACCCGGATGCGGTAAAGTGGCGCTATTGCGGTGCAGCGATACCGGACCGTCCGGGACGCGAACCTTCTTTGTTTTCAACACGTTGGAGTCAGGTCAATGCGATTGGTTCTGTTGGGACCGCCCGGTTCGGGCAAGGGGACACAGGCGACGCGCCTGAAGGAAAAGCTGGGGATCGCCCACATTTCGACCGGTGACATGCTGCGCGCGGAAATCGCCGCCGGCACCGAGCTGGGCAAGCAGGCCAAGACGGTGATGGATGCCGGCAACCTGGTGTCGGACGACATCCTGCTGGGCATGCTGGAATCGCGCCTGACCCAGGCCGATGTCGCCAAGGGCTTCATCCTGGATGGCTACCCGCGCAATGTGGCCCAGGCCAATGCGATGGACGGCCTGCTGGCCAAGATCGGCCAGCCGCTGGACGCGGTGGTGCAGCTGGACGTGGCCACCGAGCTGCTGGTCGAGCGCATCGCCGGTCGTGCCAAGGAGCAGGGGCGTGCCGATGACACGCCGGAAGCGGTGCGCCAGCGCCTGCAGGTCTACAACGACCAGACCGCCCCGGTGGTCGACTTCTACGCCGGCCGTGGCACCCTGGCCCGCGTCGACGGCGTCGGTGAGCTGGACGAGATCGAAGCGCGCATCCTGGCGGCGATCAAGGCCTGATCCGGCCGGGCCGGCACACGCTTCCGGCCCCTGGGCGCAAAAAAACACAGGCCTGGTCCGCGAGGATCAGGCCTGTGTCGTTTGATAGGCGCCAGCAGAGGGCTTGCTCAGGGCCCCGCAGCATGAGCTCCCTTGGGGATGGCCTCTTGGGGAGTAGGACCGGTTCGGGTACTGCGGCTGGCAGTTCGAATTGTGTCCGGGTTCACAGAACATCGCTATCGGGAATTCCCTGACAGATGATTGGAGTTTTCTCACATCCCGTGTAGGACTTGTCTTACCCAGGAGCGGACATTGGCCCTATACAGCCGTCATCGGTCACAATCCTCGGTCATGAGCAGCGTACATATCCTTGCAATCGCCGGCACCTTCATGGGCGGCGTGGCCGCCCTGGCGCGGGAACTGGGCCATCCGGTCAGCGGCAGCGACCAGGCCATCTATCCGCCGATGTCCACCCAGCTGGAACAGCTGGGCATCACCCTGGACCAGGGCTATCGCGCCGACAGCGTGCCGGCCGGCACCGATGAGGTGGTGATCGGCAACGCGTTGTCGCGGGGCAACGCGGCCGTGGAGGCCGTGCTTGACGCTGGCCAGCGCTACATTTCCGGCGCGCAATGGCTGTCCGAACGGGTGCTGCCGGGGCGTGACACCCTGGCCGTGGCCGGTACCCATGGCAAGACCACCACCACCACCATCCTCACCTGGCTGCTGGAAAGCGCCGGGCGTTCGCCGGGCTTCCTGATCGGCGGCGTGGCCGAGGATTTCGGCGTCTCCGCCCGGCTCGGCCAGGGCCGCGAGTTCGTGGTCGAGGCCGACGAGTACGACACCGCATTCTTCGACAAGCGCAGCAAGTTCGTGCACTACCGGCCGCTGGTGGCCATCCTCAACAACCTTGAATACGACCACGCCGACATCTTCCCGGACGTGGCGGCGATCCAGCGCCAGTTCCACCACCTGGTGCGCACGGTGCCGGCGCGTGGCCGCCTGATCGTCAACGGCGAAGACAAGTACCTGGCCGAAGTGCTGGCGATGGGCTGCTGGACCCCGGTCGAGCGCTTCGGATTCGATCCGTCGCTGGAGTGGCATGCCGAGCTGCTGGCTGCCGATGGCAGCGCGTTCCGCGTGCATCATCGAGGCCAGGCGCTGGGTGATGTGCAGTGGTCGCTGCTGGGCCGGCACAATGTGCTCAACGGCCTGGCCGCGCTGGCGGCCGCGCATGCGGTAGGCGTGGCGCCTGCTGATGTGATCCCGGCGCTGGCGCGGTTCCGCAGCGTCAAGCGCCGCATGGAAGTGATCGGCAGCGTTGATGGCATCACCGTCTACGACGACTTCGCCCATCACCCGACGGCGATCGCCACCACGCTGGAAGGCCTGCGTGCCAAGGTCGGCGATGCACGCATCGTGGTCGCGATGGAGCCGCGCAGCAACTCGATGCGGCTGGGTGCACATGCACAGGCGCTGGCGCCGTCGCTGGCACTGGCCGATGAAGTGGTGTTCCTGCACCGCCCGGAGCTGGCCTGGGACGCTGCCGCGGTGATCGCCGCGGTACGCGGCCAAGCGCACGCGGTACCCGATACCGATGCCCTGCTGGCACAGCTGCAGTCCCATGCACGCAGTGGTGACCATGTGGTGTTCATGTCCAACGGTGGCTTCGACGGCGCACCGCGCCGCTTCCTCGCCGCCCTGCAGGCCCGATGAGCGCCGACGGTTCGCTGCCGCTGTTCCCGCTGCACAGCACGCTGGTGCCGGGTGCAGCGGTGGGCCTGCGCGTGTTCGAGCGACGCTATCTGGATCTGGTCCGCGACAGCGGCCGCAGTGGCGAGGGCTTTGGCGTCTGCCTGATCCTCGACGGCCAGGAAGTGGGCGCACCGGCGACGCCGGCGGCGTATGGCGTGCAGGTGCGCATCGAAGATTTCGATGTCGGCGCCGATGGCGTGCTGCAGCTGCGCCTGCGTGGCACCCGCCGCTTCCATGTCGAGCGCACGCGGGTCCGTGACAACGGCCTGGTGGTGGCCGACGTGAGTTGGTGCGAGGAAGATCCCGACGACGAACTGCGGCCACAGCATGCGCTGCTGGCCACGGTGCTGGGGCACATCATCGAACAGGCGGGCGAGGCGTATGCGCCGGCGAATCCGGCACTGCTGGATCAGGCGAGCTGGGTCGGTTGGCGCCTGGCCGAACTGCTGCCGCTGAGCGAGCAGCAGCGCCTGCAGCTGCTGCAGATGGACGACCCGCATCAGCGCCTGCAGCAGTTGCTGGGCTGGATGCCGTAACTGGCAAACGCCAACCAAGGTTGGCCACTACCAGAGCGCGGCGTAGCCGGTAGATGCCAACCTTGGTTGGCAGCCTTTACCCGAAGCGCCAACCAAGGTTGGCGACTACCAGAGCAGCACCGCCTCCGTCAGCGCGCGGTGGTCTTCAACCGCAGTACCGGCAACCCGGTCTCGCCGTGCACGTCCTCGCGCTGCGGCAGGCCCTGTACGGCCTCCTTCACCGCGTTCATGGCCGGGTCGACGCCGCGCAGCGGATGCCACATGCCGATCCATTCGAAGTGGCGCTCGTAGCGCAGGGTCTGTGCGCTGCCCAGCCATAGTGGCGTATCGCCGGGCTGCAGCTGGGCCGGGGCCGGCCACAGGCGCAGTACGTAGCGCTCATCCGGCTGCGCACCCTGGCGCACCATCAGCAGCGCTTCCACCCGCGTTTCCAGCGTGGCCGGCAGTACCGGCAGTTGGTC
This sequence comes from Stenotrophomonas maltophilia, assembly GCF_001274595.1. Taxonomy (GTDB): domain Bacteria; phylum Pseudomonadota; class Gammaproteobacteria; order Xanthomonadales; family Xanthomonadaceae; genus Stenotrophomonas; species Stenotrophomonas forensis. Next base: position 3,912,890 of record NZ_CP011010.1, on the reverse strand, counting down.
GGCGCCGGTGTTCTTGTCCAGCATCAGCAGGGCTTCCTGCCAGCCGGCCTGTTCCTGCCGCTTCCAGCCGCGGGCTTCCAGCTGCGCCTGCAGCGGCGCCAGCGGGCCGGCCACCTGCACGTCCAGCGGCCAGCGCTGGTCATCGTCGAACTCGTTGCGGCGCGCCGGCAGCGTCGACCAGTCGTGCTGCCACCACGCCTGCATGTCCATCGCCTGCGGCGCCGGCAGGGTCGGTTCAAAGCGCTCCAGCTTCACCGGGATGTGGCGCGGCGCGTACCACATCGCCGCCAGGGCGAAGACGCCGTAGAACAGCCACGCCACCGGCTTCACCCAGAACGAGCGGTTGAAGCGCCGACGGTAGGCGATGCCCAGCACCAGCAGCCAGAACGTGCCGAACAGCATGCCGCCGATCACATCGCTCAGCCAGTGCGCGCCCAGGTACAGCCGCGAGAAGCCGATCAGGCTGACCACGATGCCCGACACCAGGTACGGCCAGACGCGGGTGCGGCCGGGCATCTCGCGCGCGATCAGCACCGCGAAGAAGCCGAAGGTGATGGTGGCCATGGTCACCGACACCGACGGGAAGCCGAAGCCGCTGCTGGCATCGACCGGGCGCACCACATCCACGGTGGCGCCGAGCAGCATGGTCAGCGCAAGGCCGAAGGCCAGTGCGGCCAGCCAGTGCGCGGCGGCCATCCAGCGTCGGCGCCAGATCAGGTAGCCCATCGCCGCCGCGGTGGCCGGCAGCAGTACCTGCCAGGCTCCCAGCGATGCCAGTGCCGCCATCGGGTAGTCGGCCAGCGGGTTGCGCAGTGCCAGCATGGCCTGGTGCACCAGCAGGTCGATCGCCAGCGGTTCGCCATGCGCGACCACCACGGTCAGCAGCGCGAACCAGCCCCAGCCCAGCACCAGCAGCATCAGCGCCAGCATCGCCAGCGGTACCGATTCACGGCGTTTCGGGTCGAGCACGCCGACGGTGTAGCGGCCCAGCGTCGGGTGGCGGTTGGACCAGTCCAGCAGGCGCGCCAGCCAGTTGTCCATGCGTGCGGCCGACCAGCGGTAGCCGTACAGCACGATGGCCCAGACCAGGCCGAGGATCACCATCAGCAGGCCGACCACCACCACCAGGCGTCCGGCCACGGCGGCCACCGCGTCATAGGCTTCGCCCAGAACCCAGCCGGGGGCCAGGAACAGCACCGCCCAGGAAATGCTGGCGATGCCGCTGGCCTGCATGTAGCGGCTGGCAGGCATCTTCATCATGCCGGCAATGGCCGGCACGAACGGGCGGATCGCACCGACGTAGCGTGCGATCAGGATGCTCTTGAACGCATTGCGGCGGAACAGATTCTCGCCGCGATCGAGCAGCTGCGGATAGCGGCTGAACGGCCAGATGCCGCGCAGGCGGTCACCCCAGCGACGGCCGATCCAGTAGCTGATGCCATCACCGGCGAACGCGCCCAACGCTGCCGCCGCCACCGCGTACGGCCCGGAGATCTGGCCCAGGCCGATGAACACGCCCACCGCGAACAGCAGCGGCAGGGCCGGCACGATGGCGCCGAGAATGATGACCGCATCGCAGAAGGCGATGAGGAAGATAACGGCACCCGCCAGCACGGGGTGAGCGGCAATCCACGCGAGGGTGGCGTCGATCCATGAAGAGTCCATTGCCCGATTATAGGGGCGTGAAGGTGACTGGTTCCCAGCCGCTTCGTGACCGTTTGCAACCGGCGCCATCGCCTAGAATGGGCCCATGCCGCATACGCCAGACGCTCCACCGCATGCCTTGAAGGCCGACAGCTTCGGTCGCATCCTCCTTGTGAAAGGCCCCGATGGCCCGTTCGTGCGCCGCGATCTGGGCGCCACGCCGCTGTGGCTGCGGCTGCCTGCGTGGTGGCTGGCACGCCGCGAAGCACGCGCGCTGCAGCACATCCATGGCATGCCTGACGTACCGCAGCTGCTGGCCTGGGATGGCCGCCACCTCGACCGCAGCTTCATGGCGGGCGATGCGATGTACCAGCGTCCACCCCGCGGCGACGTGGCCTGGTTCCATTCTGCGCGACGGCTGCTGCAGCACCTGCATCGGCGCGGCGTGGCACACAACGATCTGGCCAAGGAAGCCAACTGGCTGGTCACCGAGGATGGCCGTCCAGCGCTGATCGACTTCCAGCTGGCGGTGATCGGCGATCCGCGTTCGCGCTGGATGCGCCTGCTGGCCCGCGAGGACCTGCGCCACCTGCTCAAGCACAAGCGCATGTACTGCCGCGAGTCGCTCACCCCGGTGGAGAAGCGCGTGCTCAAGCGCACTTCGTGGGTGCGCGAGCTGTGGTTCGCCACCGGCAAGCCGGTCTACCGCTTCGTCACCCGGCGCATCCTGCACTGGGAAGACAACGAGGGGCAGGGGCCGAAGCCGTGAGGGCATCGCAGGTGGTGAGCGCCGCGCCGGCTGCGGGCAACGTGCTGCGCGCGCAGATGGCCGGTGCCCACTTTGTACATGCCTGCCAGGCCAGCACACAGCGTGGGGGTCGAACCGCGTTGCAGGCCTACCGTGACATGGCGGCGAGCATTCCCGGCTGGTTCGACGGGCTGATGGCGCTGCGCAACCGCGGCATGCGCATGCTCGGCATGAAGGACCTGGGTTCGCTGCGCGCAGTGCAGGACATCGAGCAGCCGCGTCCGGGGCAGCGGCTCGGCATCTTCACGCTGCAGGCGCTGGATGCCGACGCCATCGTGCTGGAAGACAACGACCGCCACCTGCGCGTGCAGCTGGCCCTGCAGTGGCAGGGCGATGTGCTGGAAGTGGCGACGGTGGTGCACACCCACAACGCGTTCGGGCGCCTGTACATGCTGCCGGTAGCCCCGGTGCACCGGCTGATCGTGCCGCACCTGCTGCAGAAGCAGGTACGCGCGTATGGGTAGGTCCAGGCAATGCGTGGATGCGCCGAGGCCGTTGTAGAGTCGAGCTCGCTCGACTGAAACGCCAGAATCAGTCGAGCAAGCTCGACTCCACGAAGGTGAGTGCCGGTGACCTTACGGCGCCGCCGGCACCACCTGCTGGCCAATGAAGTTGCGCTTGGCGTCGAAGTCGTAGGCGATCTGCAGCTGGCCCACATCCGGGCAGGCGTGGCAGTCGCGCAGCGGTGTGCGGTACAGCAGGCGGATGCCGCCATTCTCCAGCGGCGTCGCTCCCGCCGACTGCGCGGGTGCGAACGGCGTCGCCTGCGGGTTGGCCTTCAGCAGTTCCTGCACCGTCGGGTCCGCGCGCAGGGTGTCGTCCAGCTGCACGGCATCCACATCGATGCGCTTGCCACTGGCGTCGACCAGGCGGGTGCCTTCGTTGGTGTTGGCGCGGAACGGGTACTCCACCGTGGCCACGCCCAGCCCGTCACTCTCGTGCCAGGCGGTCACGTAGGCCAGTTCGCCGCCGGTGGACAACTGTTCGGCGGCGGTGATCGCATCGGCGCTGGCGCCACCGGCGTGCATCGCATCGCGCAGGCAGTCACGCGTGGCCGCATTCTCGCCCTGGCGGCAGGCGTTGAGGTCGCCATCCCAGACCACCGCCTCACTCCAGCGCATCCTGCCATCCGCAGCGGCCTTGGCCGCGCTGGGCGCGTCACCGGCGGACGGCTCCTCGCCGGGTTCCGGCGAACGGCCCTGGCAGGCGGTCAGCAGGGCGAGCCCCAAGGCAGGCAGCAGCAGGCGGGAACGGCGCATGGCGTGGACCTCGTGCGTTGTCTGGAGGCCCGAGTATCGTCAAGGCCGGGTGAACTCCGCGTCGGCGCGGCATACTAGCGGCTCATTGCATACGCTGGAGTGTGGAACGTGGGCAGTCTGCAGGGCAAAACGCTTTTCATCACCGGTGGCTCGCGCGGCATCGGCCTGGCCATCGCGTTGCGCGCCGCGCGTGACGGCGCCAACGTGGCGATCGCCGCCAAGTCGTCGGTGCCGAATCCGAAGTTGCCGGGCACCATCCACAGCGCGGCCGAGGCGGTTACGGCGGCCGGTGGCCAGGGCCTGGCCCTGAAGTGCGACATCCGCGAGGAAGAGCAGGTGCAGGCGGCCGTCGCCGCCACCGTCGACACCTTCGGTGGCATCGACATCCTGGTCAACAACGCCAGCGCGATCTGGCTGCGCGGCACGCTGGATACGCCGATGAAGCGCTTCGACCTGATGCAGCAGGTCAATTCGCGCGGCAGCTTCCTGTGCGCGCAGGCCTGCCTGCCTTACCTGCTGCAGGCGCCCAACCCGCATATCCTGACCCTGGCACCGCCGCCCAGCCTGGAGCCGAAATGGTGGGGCCCGCACACCGGCTATACGCTGGCGAAGATGGGCATGAGCTTTGTCACCCTCGGCCTGGCCGCGGAGTTCGGCCCGCAGGGCGTGGCGGTCAATGCGCTGTGGCCGCGCACGGTAATTGCCACCGATGCGATCAACATGATTCCGGGCGTGGATGCCGCCGGCTGCCGCACGCCGCAGATCATGGCCGACGCCGCGCATGCCGTGCTGGTGCGCGAAGCGGCGGGTTTCCACGGCCGGTTCCTGATCGATGATGAGGTGCTGGCGCAGGCCGGTGTCACCGATCTGTCGGGCTATGCAGTGGATGCGTCGCGGCCGTTGCTGCCGGACCTGTTCCTGGATTGAGCTTGACCCGCTGGACGAGGCCGAGGGCTGCGACCCTCGGCCTGCTGCGCTAGAATGCGCAGCTGGAATCGTTTTCAACAAGGAAGTGAACGCATGTCACGCACTCTTTCCCTCGCGGCGCTGGCCGTGTCGCTGTCATTGATCCTGGGCGCCTGCGGTGGCAAGGCGCCGGCAACCGCGGGTGACGCTGGTCCTTCCGGCAAGCCGGACGCCAGTACCGCAAGCTCCGACGCACAGCAGCAGTTGACCGCAAAGCTCAACGCCTACATCGGCTGCTTCAACGCGCTTGATTCGAAAACACACGGCAGCATCGAGTCCTACACGCGCTGGATCAAGGACGTCGACGCCGGCCCGAGCGGGCGCGAGACGCAGGTGTACGGGCCGTTCGAGATCAGCGACTACGACATGAAGCAGTGCGACGCGCCGGTGACCGAAGCGATCGCTGCCAAGCCGGCCCTGGCCGATCTTGATGCCGCTGCTGGCCGGTATCAGCAGGCGCTGAAGGCACTGGTGCCGCTCAGCAAGGACGCGCACGACTACTACGATCGCCAGGACTACGAAGACGACCAGTTTGCCAAGGGCAAGCAGATGCATGCGCCTTTGATGGCCGCCTTCAAGGACTTCGTGGTTGCCAGCGAAACGTTCAACACCGCGCTGGAGCGCCACAACGACGCTGCCCAGCGCGAGCAGCTCAAAGCACTGGAACAGGCCGAGGGGCGCACGCGCGAGTACTACCGCCTGGCGATGATGCTGGAAGCGAAGGCGATCGTGGAGTTGATGACCGATGACGGCTTTGATCAGGCCGCGGCCCGCGAGCACCTGGATGCCTTCAACCGCATTTCCGATGAAGCGCACGCCAAGGTTGCCGACCAGCAGCCGGGCAAGACGGACTGGGAAGGCTTCGAGCGTGGAGCCGAGAATTTCCGGCGCGAAGGCAAGGAGCGGCTGCAGCGTGTCAGCGAGAACAAGCCCTACACCGATTTCGAGCGGCGCATGCTTGATTCGCCCTCGATGGCGCCGCGCGGCTCTGCCAGCAAGCTGATGCAGGAATACAACACGCTCGTTTTCCAGAGCAATCGCCAGTAACCGAGGCGTTCATCGCGCCATTTTGTCGTAATCGAACAGGTCGATTGCGACGTGACCCATGGCGGGGCGCCGAAGGGCGGCGTCTTCCGGCGCTGCCGGGACGGGTGTGGGCGCGATGAACCACGATGACTGCAGTTTTTACTTGTGCAAGGAACTGATTTGAACGCATCCACACGTATGCTTCCGTTGCTTCTGCTTGGCTCGCTGGCAGGCCTGGCCGGCTGCAACAAGCCGGCGGGGTTGGCCGTGGCCGACCCCGGGCTGGTAAAGGTCAATGCCTACATCGAGTGCTACAACGGCGTCGAACAGCCCGTTCACGAAGGTTTCCAGGCCTACACCGGCTGGATGAAGGATCCCGAGGCCGGCCCGACCGGCAAGGAAGCGCAACCGCGCTCGCCCGGCAAGGTGCTGTCGCACCGGGTCGAGTATTGCGGCCAGTCGATGACCGACGCGCTGGCGAAGACCCCGGCACTGCCGATGGATGGCCCCGCGCGCGACTATCAGCAGGCGTTCCAGGCCCTGAATGCCCTGACCGAGCGCGCCGATGGCTACTTCACCCGCGAAGACTATCGTCGTGATGGCGGCGAAGGCATGCGCACGCAGCATGCGCCGCTGATGCAGGCCTATGCCGCCTTCTTCAAGGCCAGCGAAGCGATGGATGTGGCGCTGGAGAAGAACGAGAACGAGCGCCGCGCCGCGGAGCTGAAGCGGATCGAGGAAAGCGAGGGTCGCTCGCTGGCCTACTACCACCTGCGCATTCTCGGCGACGGCAAGCAGCTGGCCATGGCGTTCCAGGGCGACGCGCCGGACCTGGCGGTAGTGCGCAAGCAGCTGGCCGACTATCAGGCGCTGGTGACCGAAGTGCAGAACGGCGGTGTCGGCAAGGACGACCCGATGTGGGGCCACGTGCAGCGCTCGGCCGACAAGCTGGTGCGTACCGCAGGCCGCGGCGTCGAGCGCCTGGAACAGGGAAAGCCGATCAGCGCCGAAGCGCTGGCGGCCGAGCGCAAGGCCTCGGGCAGCTGGCTCACCACCGATCCTGAAGGCGCGCAGTCGACGATCCTGGACGCCTACAACGACCTGGTGACCACCAGCAATCGCATGCGTTGAGGAGGATCCACGCATGGCGTGGATCTACCGAGGGTAGTGCCGGCCGCTGGCCGGCATGTGCCTCAATGGTTGAACGCATCCGGCAGTTCACCACCGCACCTGCGGCAGTGGCGGGCGTCCGGCTCGTGGCCTTCCAGCCCGCAGTGCGGGCAGCCGCGGGCATCGCGGCGTGCGGCCAGCTCGGCTTCGCGCATGGTGCTGGCCAGTTCGGCGGTGTAGATGCCGGTGGGCACGGCGATGATGCTGTAGCCGATCAGGATCAGTACCGAGGTGACGAAGCGGCCGAGTACGGTCTGCGGCACGATGTCGCCGAAACCGACCGTGGCCATGGTCACCACCGCCCAGTACATGCTGGCCGGAATATTGCTGAAGCCATGTTCCGGCCCTTCGATCACGTACATCAGCGCGCCGGCGATGATGGTGATGGTGATCACCGTGAACAGGAACACCAGCACCTTGCGCCGGCTGCGCCACAGCGACGTCATCAGCACGCCGCTTTCCTCGATGTAGCGGGTCAGCTTGAGGATGCGGAACACGCGCAGGATGCGCAGCGCGCGCACCACCAGCAGGCTCTGCGCGCCGGGAATGAACATCGACAGGTAGGCGGGCAGGATCGACAGCAGGTCGATGATGCCCCAGATGCTTACCGCGTAGCGCAGCGGGCGCTTGACCACCGCCAGCCGCAGCAGGTACTCGGCGGTGAAGATGATCGTGAACGCCCATTCCAGGATGTACAGGCCGGTGGACCATTCGGCATGCAGGTGCTGCACGCTGTCGATCATCACCACCAGGATGCTGGCGATGATCGCCACCACCAGGATCAGGTCGAAATTGCGCGAAGGCCGCGAGTCGTGGCGGTAGATGATGTCGAACCACCGACGGCGCCAGCCGGTCTCGGTGGCGGGGTTCAGCTGGGGGGCGGAAAACGGTCGCATGGGCGCATTGTGCCGCAGGGGTTCCGGCGCGAGAATGGGGATTCCTGAACCCTGCCGACTGCCATGACCGCCGCGACCGACCCGCTGATCTCCCTTTCGCACTACTACCTGCCGGTCTACAAGCCCCGCCAGGTGGTACTGGAGCGAGGCCAGGGCGCCCGCGTGTGGGACAGCCAGGGCCGTGAGTTCATCGACCTGGCCGCCGGCATCGCCGTGTGTGGCCTGGGCCATAACGACCCGGACCTGGTGGCCGCGCTGGTCGAGCAGGCCGGCAAGCTCTGGCACACCAGCAACGTGTTCTACAGCGCACCACCGCTGCACCTGGCCGAAGAGCTGGTGAAGGCCAGCCGCTTCGCCGAGCGCGTGTTCCTGTGCAATTCCGGCGCCGAAGCCAACGAAGTGGCGATCAAGATGGTCCGCAAGTGGGCCTCCAGCCAGGGCCGCCCGGCCGACAAGCGGGTGATCATCACCTTCCGTGGCAGCTTCCACGGCCGCACCCTGGGCGCGGTGACCGCCACTGCCCAGCCGAAGTACCAGGAAGGCTACGAGCCGCTGCCCGGTGGCTTCCGCTACATCGATTTCAACGATGAAGTGCAGCTGGAAACCGCAATGGCCGCCGGTGACGTGGCGGCGGTGATGCTGGAGCCGATCCAGGGCGAGGGCGGCGTGATGCCGGCCAGGTCCGGTTTCCTCAAGCGCGTGCGCGAGCTGTGCGACCAGCACAACGCGCTGCTGGTGCTGGACGAGATCCAGGCCGGCATGGGCCGCACCGGCACGCTGTTCGCGCACTGGCAGGACGATGTGGTGCCGGACATGGTCACCCTGGCCAAGGCACTGGGCGGTGGCTTCCCGATCGGCGCGATGCTGGCCGGCCCGAAGGTGGCCGAGACCATGCAGTTCGGCGCGCACGGCACCACCTTCGGTGGCAACCCGCTGGCCGCGGCGGTCGCCCGCGTGGCCCTGCGCAAGCTGGCTTCGGCAGAGATCGCCGCCAACGTCAGCCGCCAGTCGAAGGCGCTGCGCGATGGCTTCGCCCGCATCAATGAAGAGTTTGGCGTGTTCAGCGAGGTGCGTGGCCGTGGCCTGATGCTCGGTGCGGTGCTGAGCAAGGACTTTGCCGGCCAGGCCGGTGCCATCCTCGACCATGCCGCCGAGCAGGGCCTGCTGACCCTGCAGGCCGGTCCGGACGTGCTGCGCTTCGTGCCGTCGCTGAACATCACCGACGAAGAAGTGGCCGAAGGCCTGAAGCGCCTGCGCGCGGCGATTGCCGCGTTCATCGCCACGCGCTGATCCTCGGCTGTAGAGCCGGGCCGATGCTCGGCTCTACAGGATTGCGTAGCGCTTCAACACCTTCCCCAACCCGCGCCCGTCGCGCACCGTTTCGGCGTGCAGGCCGGCCGCGCGCGCGCCGCGCACGTTGGCGAAAAGATCATCGATGAACAAGGTGCGCGCAGGCGCAACCTGCAGTACCTCGAGCACGCGCTGGAACACCCTTGGCTGCGGTTTGCGCAGGCCGAAATCGGCACTGCAGAACACGCGGTCCTGCAGCGCCGGAAACAGGTCCGGCAGCAGGGCGGGCAATGCCTGCACCATCAGCGCGCCGTTGTTGGTCAGTACCGCCATTGGTAGTTGCAGCGCCTGCAGCCGCTGCAGCACGGCCACCTGCGGATGGCTGGCGGCCTGCCGTGCAGCCACCCAGGCGGCCACATCGAGCGTCCTGCCCAGAAGCCCGCCAAGCTGCGCCAGATAGGTTGGGCCATCCAGTGCGCCACGGTCATGCGCGGCGTCCAGCCCGCTGTCGTACAGCGCGGCCTGCACGGTCTGCGGGGAAACGTCCAGCGCCTGCGCCAGGTGCAGCACGCGCTGCGCGCGCTGGTACTGCACCAGCACGCCATCCACATCCAGCAGCAACAGGTCGATCCGCATCGGCCGAGCATGCCATTGCCATGGATGCGCGCAAACCCTGGAGCGTGCATGCGACAGACGGTCGCAGACGGGAGCGCATGGGCCTGCCTAGAATGGCGCTTGAATCCGCAGGAGATGCAGCGATGAAGGCTTGGACGGTGGCAGTGGGACTGGGTGCGCTGATGCTGGCGCCATCAGCGATGGCGCGGGTCTGTGCGGTGAGCATCGACAGCACCGACCAGATGAGCTTCAGCAGCCGCGAGATCAAGATTGCCGCCGACTGCAGTGCCGTGGACCTGACCCTGCGCCACACCGGCAAGCTGGCCGCCACCGCGATGGGGCACAACTGGGTGCTGACCCGCACGGCCGACTACCAGCCGGTGGCGATGGCGGGCATGCGCATGACCCTGGCCGACAGCTACCTGCCGAAGGCCGACAAGCGCGTTCTGGCCCACACCAAGGTCATTGGAGGTGGCGAGACCACGCGCGTGCGCTTCTCCACCCAGGGCCTGCAGAAGGGCGGTGACTACACCTTCTTCTGCTCGTTCCCCGGCCACTTCGCGATGATGAAGGGCAAGCTCGTCTTCGGTTGATGCCGTCTGTAGAGTCGAGCCATGCTCGACTGCTCTGTGCCAACCAAGGTTGGCACCTACCAGAGCGGGCTCAGCCCTTGGCGGCCTTGAATGCCACGCGTGCAGCGGCGAGGGTGGCCTCGATCACGGCATCGTCGTGGGCGCTGGACAGGAATCCGGCCTCGTAGGCGGACGGTGCCAGGAACACGCCCTGTTCCAGCATCGCGTGGAAGAAACGGTTGAACGCCGGGATGTCGCAGGCGGTGGCCTGCGCATAGGTCTCCACCTTTTCGCTGGTGAAGAACAGCCCGAACATCGCGCCCACTCGGGTGGTGGTCACCGCCACGCCTGCTTCGGCTGCCGCCGCTTCCAGGCCGGCACACAGGCGCGCGGTGCGCTCGGCCAGGTCGGCATGGAAGCCCGGCTGCTGGACAAGTTCCAGCATCGCCAGGCCGGCGGCCATTGCCACCGGGTTGCCGCTCAGCGTGCCAGCCTGGTAGATCGGGCCGGCCGGGGCGATCTGCTGCATCAGCTCGCGGCGACCGCCATAGGCGCCCACCGGCATGCCGCCGCCGATGATCTTGCCGAAGGTGGTCAGGTCCGGGGTGATGCCGTAGTGCGCCTGCGCACCGCCAAGGGCAACGCGGAAGCCGGTCATCACCTCGTCGAAGATCAGCAGCGCGCCATGCTTCGTGCACAGTTCGCGCAGGTGCTGCAGGTAGCCCTCGCGCGGGGGAATGCAGTTGGCGTTGCCGACCACCGGTTCGATGATCAGGCCGGCGATGTCGTCACCCTGCTGTTCGAACAGTGCGGTGGCGGCTTCGAAGTCGTTGTAGGGCAGGGTCAGGGTCAGCTCGCTCAGCCCGGCCGGAACACCCGGTGAGGTCGGCACGCCCAGGGTCAGCATGCCGCTGCCGGCCTTGACCAGGAACGAGTCGCCGTGGCCGTGGTAGCAGCCTTCGAACTTGACGATGCGGTTGCGGCCGGTGGCGCCGCGCGCCAGGCGGATCGCCGACAGCGTGGCTTCGGTGCCGGAGTTGACCATGCGCACCATCTCGCACGACGGCACCAGGCGGGTGATGGTCTCGGCCATGGTCACTTCGGCCGCGCACGGTGCGCCGAACGAGAGGCCGTTGTCGATGGCCTTCTTCACCGCCTGGCGCACCGCCGGGTGGTTGTGGCCGACGATCATCGGGCCCCAGGAACCGACGTAGTCGATGTAGCGGTTGCCGTCGACGTCGTACAGGTAGGCGCCGTCGGCGCGCTCGACGAAGAACGGCTCGCCGCCGACCGACTTGAACGCGCGCACCGGCGAATTGACGCCGCCCGGCAGCAGCTGCTGGGCGCGGGAGAACAGGGCGTGGGACTGGTCGTGGTTCATGGGGCTTTCCTGGGTGTTACGCGAACTGGGCGAGGAGGGCGTGCTGGGTTGCGACCGGGTCTTCGGCGGCGAACACGCTGCTGACCACGGCGACCAGGTCGGCGCCGGCGTCGATGATGGGACCGACATTGTCCGGGGTCAGCCCGCCGATCGCCACCCGCGGCACGCCCAGTGCGGCGCTTTGCCGCAGCAGGTCGGGGTGGGCGCGGCTGCTGGTGATCTTGGTGGTGGTGGGGAAGAAGGCGCCAAAGGCCACATAGCTGGCGCCGGCGGCCACGGCCTTTTCTGCATTGGCCAGCTGGTCGTAGCAGGACGCGCCGATGATGGCCTCGGCCCCCAGCAGCGCACGCGCGCTGGGGATGTCGCCGTCGGTGCCGCCCAGATGCACGCCGGCCGCGCCGACCGCCTTGGCCAGCAGCGGGTCGTCATTGATGATCAGCGGTACGCCATGGGCAGCGCACAGGCCCTGCAGGGCAGTGGCCTGCTCCTGCCGCAGGGCGTCACTGGCGGTCTTGTTGCGGTACTGCAGCCAGGTGGCGCCGGCGGCCAGCAGCGGCGCGGTGCGCACCAGCAGGCGTGCGGTATCGGGTTCATCCGGGGTGATCAGGTAGACGCCGCGGGGCGCCGGGGAAGCTGAAGTCATCGATGGCTACCGGTGAGTGGACCGCAATGGGACAATGGCGGCCCGTGAATCCAGCCCTGATTATCCGATGAGCGATGCCACCCCCACCACCTTGCGTACCTGGATGTGCGTGGTCTGCGGCTTCCTGTACAGCGAAGCGGACGGCTTGCCGGAGGAGGGCATCGCGCCGGGCACGCGCTGGGAGGACATTCCCGAGACCTGGACATGCCCGGACTGCGGGGTGACCAAGGCCGATTTCGAGATGGTCGAGGTCGATTGACCTGCCCATCCGGTGGGTGCGGACCGTTGGGGTGGGTGCGGACCGTTGGTCCGCACACCTGACAGAATCAATGCAGCCGCGGCATCGGCCCGCCGAGGTCGATCAGCTTGTCCCGCAGCCACTGCGCATCGCTGGCCTCAGGGTTACGCTTCAGGTACTGGCCCAGGTCATGACGGGCCCCGGCCAGGTACTCCAGCTGCAGGTAGGCCAGGCCGCGGTCGCGCAGGGCGTCGTCCTGTTCCGGGGCCAGCTTGAGCAGCCGGTCGGCACTGCGTGCGGCGCGGTCCCATTCGCCGGCCTCGGCATAGACGCCATGCAGGTTGCGCAGCATGCGCATCAGGATCGCGCGCGCCGGCGCCGGGTCGAGGATCTGCGCCAGCACCTGGTCGTCGGGCATCTGCCCGCCCAGGTGTGACTTGGCCCGCTCGCGCAGTTCGTCCACGTCCAGTGGCCGGCCGCCGTTGAACGGGTCCATCACCAGCACGCCGTCATCCACCGGCAGGCGCACCAGGAAGTGGCCGGGGAAAGACACGCCATCAAGGGGAATACCCAGCCGGCGCGAGACTTCCATCTGCACCAGGGCCAGCGAGATCGGATTGCCCAGGCGGCGCTCGAACACCTGGTTGAGGTAGCTGTTGCGCGGGTCGTAGTACTCGTCGTGGTCGCCGCTGTAGCCCAGCTCGTCGAACAGGTGGCGGTTGATCGCCGCCATCTTCAACGGGCTGTTGTCGATGGCCTCCACTTCCGAGCGGAGGTGGTCGACATGGCTCTGGATCAGCGCCTCGTAGGTGGACGGCTGCAGATCGGGGTATTCATCGCGCGCGATCAGCAGTGCGGTTGGCAACAGCGGCAGCGCCTCGTCTTCGAGGTCGGCCAGTGCATCCCAGTCGGGGAGTGTGATCCGGTCCTGCATGGTCACAGACTGGCGTCATTCGCAGACGGTTTCAAGCGGTGCCGCGTGAAAAATTCAGGGGTCAGATCCCTTTCGCGTGCGAAAGGGATCTGACCCCTGCAGGGTTGCCGGCCAGCGGCCGGCACTACCGCGGGTGCCGGCCGCTGGCCGGCCGCATCGTTTACTACTCGATGCCCGGGCCGAAGGTCAGCGCGGTGCCGTCCTTCAGCTTCAGCTTTTCGGCCTGGCCGGCGTTGAGTTCCAGCACGTAGCGCGCCGGGCCGCCGCTGGGGTACGGCGGACACATGTCGCCGGCCGAGCACGGCGGCACGTCGCGCTGCTGGCTGACCAGTTTGCGTTCGTTGTCGAAGTACAGGATGTCCAGCGCGATCTTGGTGTTCTTCATCCAGTACGCCTGCATCTCTTCGCGGTCGTGGACGAACAGCATGCCGTGGTCGGCCGCCATCTGGTCGCGGAACATCAGCCCGCGCGCGCGGGTTTCATCGTTGGTGGCCAGCTCGACCTGGTAGCGGGCGCCGTCCAGCTCGACCCAGTGGCGGGCCGCGTCGGTGGCGCAGCCGGCCAGGGCCAGCAGCGGAAGCATCAGCAGCGAACGCAACAGCGACATCGTCAGGATCCTTGGAAGGGTCAGAGCACGACCGGCGGCTCGCCGCCGACGATCACCACGTCGGCGCGACGGCGCGCGAACAGGCCGACGCAGACCACGCCCGGCAGCTGGTTGAGCTCGCGCTCCAGCTTCTCCGGATCGGTGATCTGCAGGTTGTGGATGTCCAGGATCTGGTTGCCGTTGTCGGTGACCACGCCTTCGCGCCAGGTCGGCTGGCCGCCGGTCATGTCGCGGATCTGGCGGGCGACCAGGCTGCGCGCCATCGGGATCACTTCCACCGGCAGCGGGAACCCGCCCAGCACCGGCACCTGCTTGCTCGGGTCGACGATGCAGATGAAGCGCTCGCTGGCCTCGGCGATGATCTTCTCGCGGGTCAGCGCGGCACCGCCGCCCTTGATCAGGCACTTGTTCGGGTCGCACTCGTCGGCGCCGTCCACGTACAGCGACAGGTTGCCGCTGTGGTTCAGCTCGATCACCTCGATGCCGTGCTGCTTCAGGCGCGCGGTGCTCTGCTCGGAACTGGACACCGCGCCCTTGATGCGGTGCTGGATGCGGGCCAGGGCATCGATGAAATAGGCCACGGTGGACCCGGTGCCGACACCGACGATCATGCCGTCTTCGACGTATTCGATGGCTTTCTCGGCGGCCAGGCGCTTGGCTTCGGACATGGGAGAACTCTCAGGCAGGGAATCAGGATTTCTTTTCCAGCGACAGCAGCAGCTTCCACTGCGTGGCGGTCACCGGGAACACCGACAGGCGGTTGCCCTTGGCAACCAGCGGGAAGCCTTCGCCGAGCTCGTCGGCGTGCAGCTTGATCTCGTCCAGCGCGATCACCTGCTTGAGCTTGCGGTCGAAGGCCACGTCCACCAGCATCCAGCGCGGGTTCTCGCGCGTGCTCTTGGGGTCGTGGTAGTCGGATGCCGGGTCGAACTGGGTGTCGTCCGGATAGGCCGCGCTGGCCACCGTGGCCAGGCCGACGATGCCCGGCACCTTGGTATTGGAGTGATAGAACAGGATGCCGTCGCCGACCTGCATGCCATCGCGCATGAAATTGCGCGCCTGGTAGTTGCGCACCCCGTTCCAGGGTTCGACCTTGACCTTGGCCAGGTCATCGATGGAGAAGGCGTCCGGTTCGGACTTCATCAGCCAGTAGCGCTTGCGGGCGGTCATGCGTTCACGGGGGCAGCGGAGGGGAACAGGGTGCCGCCTTCGGTGCAGATCGCATCCACCGGCACGTCCCACGACGCCACCGGCAAGGACTCGACCTGCTGCACCGCGAACGCCGCACCGACCAGCCAGGGCGGCGCCGGCCGGTCATGGCGGAAGGCGAAGCTGCGATCATACCAGCCGCCTCCCATGCCCAGCCGCCGGCACTGCGTGTCGAAGCCCACCAGCGGGGTCACCACCAGCGCCATCTGCGCCGGTTCCAGCGTGTCTGCCAGCGCCACGTCGGGCTCGGGGATGCCGTAACGGTTGCTGGTCAGCGGTTGGCCGGGGCGCCACGGTGCGAAGCGCAGCACGTCGCCGGCCAACACCGGCAGGCAGTAGGTGAGGCCTTCGGGCAACTGCAGCTGCCAGCGGTGCAGGGCGATCTCGCCATCCAGCGCCCAGTAGCCGGCCACGGCGCCTTCGCGCGGCGCGAACGGCAGTGCCAGCAGGGCATCGGCAAGTAATTCGGCGGCGGCAATGCGCTCAGCGGCGGAAAGGTCGCGGCGGCGTTGCCGCAGGTCGTGGCGCAGGGCCTGGCGCGGGTCGGTCATGGCAGCGTGCGGCAAGGATCAGCCGCCATTGTGCCGGAAAGAACAAGGGCGACGCCCGAAGACGCCGCCCTTGCTGGAATATTGCATTCTCCGCAATGTCGATGCATGCGAAACGACCTTGAACCCGGGGGCTCAAGTGGGAACGCTGGAGAACCATCGGGCTTCCCGCTACAAGGCGGACCTGCACTCCCGGCGCTGTCGCGCTCCCGGTGTCGTTCTTAAGGGACAAGGCGAATGTTTGCACATGCCGTCGAGTACCGCAGAGAACGCGTTGCCATTATAGCCAGCGCGCAGGATCTGGATAGGCCGTTCGTCGGCAACAGTCCGTGCCAATTCAGATATGAGAATTGGCGCGTTGTGCGCGTTCTTCAGGCGCCGCCGTCGATCGCGCGGTCCAGGCGCCGGTTCAGATCGGCCAGCGTCTGCTGCAGCGCCACCGCCTGGCGGGCGTTCTCGTCGCGCAGCAGTTGCAGTTCATGGGCCAGGTTCAACGCGGCCAGTACCGCCACGCGGTCCACGGCGGCCATGCGGTTGCTGCCGCGGATCTCGCGCATGCGGGCATCGAGCAGGCGCGCGGCGGCCATCAGGCTGTCGCGTTCATCGCCACCGACGCCCACGGTGTATTCACGATCGAGGATGCGGACACTGACCGGTTCGGCACTCATGTGTGCTGCTCCAGGGATTTGAGCCGGCTGATCATTGCTTCCACCCGCGAGCGTGCCTGCTCGTTCTTGGCCAGCAGCGTGGAACGCTCGGCCACCAGCTGTTCCTGCTGGTGGCGCAGGCTGCGGTTCTCCTCGGCCAGGCGCTGGTTGCGTTCAAGCAACGCCTCCACGCGGGCGGCGAAGTCCTGCAGCTGGGCAAGGGGATCGGCGGGTTCCATGCGGGCACGATAGGCAAGCCGGGCAAGGGCGGTCAAGCGTTGTCGCAGCAAGGCCGGACGGCCACGGGGAGGAGGCCGTCGGATTGCTACACTACGGGGTCTCACGGGCGCGCCGGCGCGCCCCGGGTTTCCTTTTCCGAACGAGCCGCACGATGACTGAACTTCCCTCCGTCGACGACGTTAACCGCGCCAGCCAGGAACTGGGCCTGGGCGCCACCGCCGCCGAGCTGCACGGCGCACTGTGCGGCTGGCTGGCCGCCGGCGGCGCCCCCGGCAACGACTGGCCGGCGCGCGTGCTGGCCGACGACAACCTGCCGCCGGTGGCCGCCGACAGCGTGCTGGGCCAGCTGCTGCAGGTCACCATCAAGCAGCTGGAAGACCGCGACTTCGCCTTCGAGCTGTTGCTGACCGACAGCGACGAGGTGGCCGCGCAGGCCGATGCCATGTTCAGCTGGACCCGCTCGTTCCTGGGCGGTTTCGGCCTGGGCAGCGGCGGCCGCCGCCCGACCCTGTCCGAAGAGGGCGAAGAGGCGCTGACCGACATGGCCAGCCTGGCCCGTGCCTCCAGCGAGGATTTCGAGGCCGGTGGCGATGACGACGACGACGCCCTGTCGGAGATCGAGGAATTCATCCGCGTGGCGGTGCTGCTGCTGCACGGCGACGTGGTGCTGGCCTCGCGCCATCGGCAGCGCCTGAACTGATGGATATCAAGCAGCGCACCGGCATCGCGGCCGGCGAGTACAAGCGTCGGCGCCGCCAGCTGATGGACATGGCCGGCGAGGACGCGATCCTGGTGCTGCCGGCTGCGGCGGAGAAGGTGCGCAGCCTCGATACCCATTATCCGTTCCGGCAGGATTCGGACTTCCAGTACCTGAGTGGCTTCCCCGAGCCGGAAGCGGTGCTGGTGCTGATTCCCGGCCGTCGCCATGGCGAGGCCATCCTGTTCTGCCGCGAGCGTGATGCCGAGCGTGAGGCCTGGGACGGCAGCCGTGCTGGCCAGGAAGGCGCGGTGGCGCAGTTCGGCATGGACGATGCCTATCCGATCGATGATCTGGACGACATTCTGCCGGGCCTGCTGGAAGGGCGGTCGCGCGTCTACTACCACTTCGGCCGCGACGCGGATTTCGACCTGAAGCTGATCGGCTGGGTCAACCGCGTGCGCTCACAGGTGCGCCACGGCGCGCAGCCGCCGCATGAGTTCCTGGAGCTGGGCCACCTCCTGCACGAACAGCGCCTGTTCAAGTCCGGTGCCGAAGTGGCGCTGATGCAGCATGCCGCGCAGATCAGCGTGCGCGCCCATCTGGCGGCGATGAAGGCGGCCAAGGCGGGAATCCACGAGTACGAGCTGCAGGCCGAGCTGGAACGCGTGTTCCGCGCCAATGATACCGTTCCGGCGTACTGCAGCATCGTCGGTGCAGGCCGCAACGGCTGCATCCTGCACTACCGCGACAACAACGCGCGTTCGCGTGATGGCGAGCTGGTGCTGATCGATGCCGGTGCCGAGTACCGCGGCTACGCCAGCGACATCACCCGTACCTTCCCGGTGAACGGCCGCTTCAGTGCCGAGCAGCGCGCGCTGCATGGCCTGGTCGGTGAGGCGCAGGCCGCGGCACTGGCGCAGGCGAAGCCGGGCGTGCCGTACGAGAGCGGCCACCTGGCGGCGGTGCAGACCCTGACCGAGGGCCTGCTGCGGCTGGGCCTGCTGAAGGGCACGCTGGAAAAGAACCTGTCCGAAGGCCTGTACCAGCGCTTCTACCGGCACAAGACCGGGCACTGGATCGGGCTGGATGTGCACGACGTGGGCGATTACCGCCTGGCCGGTGATTCGCGCCTGCTGGAGCCGGGCATGGCGTTCACCATCGAGCCGGGGTTGTACATCGGCGTGGACGACACGACGGTGGAGCCACGCTGGCGCGGTATCGGCATTCGCACCGAGGATGATGTGCTGATCACCGATGATGGCCATCGGGTGTTGACCGAAGGCCTGGCGCGCAGCGCCGACGAGATCGAAGCGGTGATGGCGGGTTAAGGGGTTTCGGCAGGGCTTGCAGCCCTGCACCTGCTGAAACGCAACAGCAACGGCAGAAGCTGACATTCCGTGGGATGGCGGGGCGGTGTGGGTGGTCAGGACACGCCGTAAACCCCCCTCCGGGGTCCGGCCCAGCCGCTGGCGGCTGTGCGTTCGGGCGCTTGCGAAGCAGTGCTTCGCAAGCAAAGCGCCCTCACCCATGGGGGCTCGATGGCGCCATCCATGGCGCCAACGGTCCTGCCCACCCACACCGCCCCGCCTCTGACAGATCCCTGCGATCTGTCGGTGGGTGCCGACCGTTGGTCGGCACATCTGTCAGATATCGAATGAATCTTCCACGCATGGCGTGGATCTACTGGCCACTGCGGCTGTTGGTGGGTGTCGACCTTGGTCGACATAGAGCGAGCGAAGCAAGCGACCCGCTTTTGCTTTTCTATTTTCTTTTCCGTGGTTGGACGCGCGCAGGAAACTGTCAAAGGCCGGGCGGGGTGGGTTTGCAGGACCGTTGGCGCCATGGATGGCGCCATCGAGCCCCCATGGATGGGTTTACGGCGTGTCCTGCAAACCCACCCCGCCCGGCCAAGCGCGGCTTTTGCTCTAAGCATCCAACCACGAGGGGCTCAGCCGTTGGCCGCTGCAAACTCCGGCCGCGTTAGGTTGTCCGCCTCGCCCTCGGTGCACAGCACTTCGTCCTCGATGCGGATGCCGCCATACGGACGGAAGAAGTCCACGCGGTCCCAGTTGATCGCATCGCCATGGCCGGCGTCCTTCACTTCGTTCAACAACATGTCGATGAAGTACAGGCCCGGTTCGATGGTCACCACCATGCCCGGCTCCAGCACGCGGGTCAGGCGCAGGTAGGGATGCCCCGCCGGGCGCTCGACGCGGCCGCCTTCGTCGCTGGCCGCGAAACCGGCCACGTCGTGCACCTGCAGGCCGATCAGGTGACCGATGCCGTGCGGGAAGAACGCGGCGCTGACGCCGGTCTCCACGGCGGTCTGCGGCGACACCTTGATGACGCCGAAGTCCTTCAGTACGCCCATCAGCGAGAGATGCGCGTCCACGTGCAGCTGCTTGTAGTCGAAGCCGGCGCGCACCGCCGCACACATCTTCTGCTGGGCGGCATCGACGGCGGCGATCATCGCGGCGAACTCGTCGTGGCCGTGCGCGGCGTAGGTGCGGGTGATGTCGCTGGCGTAGCCGTACGCGCTGGCGCCGGCATCGATCAGGAAGCTGCGCAGCGGCTGCGGCGCCTTGCGGCCCAGCTCGGTGTAGTGCAGCACGGCGGCGTGTTCGTTCAGCGCGACGATGTTGCCGTACGGCAGTTCATTGGCATCCTGGCCCACGGCCTGGCAGTAGGCCATGTGGATGCTGAATTCGTCGGCGCCATTGCGGAATGCGGCCTCGGCGGCACGATGGCCACGCACGCCCAGCACCTGCGCCTGGCGCATCAACGCGATTTCATACGGCGTCTTGTAGGCGCGGTGCCATTCCAGGTAGTTCACCACCGGCGCCGGGTTGTTCGGCACGAATGCACCCAGCGCGCTCTGCGGCTCGCCGAGGATCGCGCAGCGCGACGGGTCGGCCGGCAGCAGCGCCAGTGCTTCTTCGGGCGTGCGGATGATGTGGATGTCGAAGTGCTCCACCCACCAGCCGCTCGGTGCATCCGGCACCACGTGCCAGTAATCGAAGGGCTGGTGGAAGATCACCGCCGGGCGCTTGCCGGGCGTGAACACGATCCAGCTGTTCGGCACGCGGGTGAGCGGCAGCCAGGCCTTGAACTGCGGATTCACCGCGTACGGGTAGTCGCGGTCGTCGAACACCTGGTAGTGCAGGGTGCCGCTGGGCACCACCAGGTGATCGAAGCCGCCGCGGGCCAGCGCCTGTTCGGCACGTCGGCACAGCACGGCCAGGTGGTCGGAATACAGGGCGCCGGGGTCTTGCTGGATCATTGCGGTGGCTCGACACGGAAAACGGCCCTAGATTCTGCCGCATACCGCGAAAAACCGCTGTGCCGGAACCGGCACTCAGGCCGTCGAAACCGGTCCCTCGTCGCTGTCTTCGTCCACCCACTGGCGCAGCAGCTGCCGATGTTCGCGTGACAGGGTGAGGAAGCGGAAGCCGGTCCAGCTCTGTCCCGGCACGTGCGCCGGTTCGCTCCACAGCAGGTGCACGCCTACGTCGATGGCTTCCTGGCGGCCATCGGCCATCGGCAGCGGGAATCGCAGCTGGTACAGCGCATCCTCGCGCAACGGCACGCTGGCCAGCATCAGCATGCCGGTTTCAGAAACGTTGCCGAGGCGGCCCACTACGCTGTCGCGCATCTGGTCGGTCACCGGCACCAGGTCCGAGACCTGGCGGCGCGGTGCCCGACGGGTGTCCTGTGGCGGCTGGGTGTTCATGCAGGGGTTTTCCGGGTGTGGCCCACGGCCAGCGCACGCAGCGCATCGAGGCTGGCCTGCCAGGCACGATCGACCAGGCGGCCCTTGTCTTCGGTGACCAGCTGCGCGCGGCCGGCGCTGAGCTGGCGGGCGAGGGTATCCAGGTCGGTATCGGCGATCTTCTGTCCGCGTGGATTGACCATCAGCGCGTGGCCGGTCAGCAGGCTGTACCACGACAGGCGCTGGCGGCGCAGTGTGCCATCGCCGGTGTCGATGTCGAACCAGCTGCCGAACGGCAGGGTGGACAGCTGTTGGTAGGCGGCTTCTTCGGCACTGCTGCGTGGCTCGGCGGGCGCGCCTGCGCTGGACGTGCCGGCATGCTCGCCCAGTCGCGCGCGTGCTTTCAGGCGTGCGCTGAGTTCGGTACGCGATGTGCTTTCGTCCTCGCCGCCGGGCGTGGCCAGGCGACGCGCGACGGCGGCGGCCTCCTCGGCGTGGTAGCCGACCTGCACCAGCGCCGCTTCCACCTCGGTGGCCAGCGCAGCGTCGGTGCCATCGGCAGCGTCCGCGGCCTGGGCGGTCACCGCCGCGATGCGCTGGGTCTGCTGCAGGCGCTCCTGCCACTGCGGTGAATCGTCACCATGCCGCAGGCGGGTCAATGTCAGGGCGTCGGCCCACGCCTGGCGCAGCAGGGTCTGCACGAAGCGCGGCGGCGCCTGGGTATCGCAGCACTGGTCGATCTGTGCACTGGCCTGGCGTCGTGCCAGGTCCAGGCGTTCCTTGCCGCGTGCGGCCTCGACGTGGCGGCGCTCGGCCAGCTCGGCGCGATGGGCGGCCGCGCGCTGGTGCTGCTGCACGTCTTCATTGGCGGCAGCGAAGGCCTCGGGCGTGCGCGCATCCTGGCCGAGCAGCCCCTGCACGCTCTGCGCCATGCGCTGCAGCAGTTGGGGGTCGACGTCATCATCGCCGAGCCAGTGGGCGCCGGCTTCGGCGATCTGGTTGAGCAGTTCGCGGGCGGGGTGCTCGTCACGCACGAAGAAGCCAGGGTCGGCCATGGCCGCGCGCGCCAGCGGCACCTGCAGGCGCGCCAGTAGCGCGGCCGGTACCGGGTCGGGACGTTGCTGCTGCTGTACCTGCTGCATCAGCAGGCGCAGCAGGTCGAGATTGTCGCGGTCGTGGCTGCCCAGCTGGGCCTGCGCGCCGTGTTCGCTGCGCAGCTGGGCGACCACCGCGGTCTGCAGGTCGGCAAGGCCGGTGGCGGCGCTGGACTGGGCCTGCAGGCGCGCGAGCACCGCATCCACGGCGGCGCTGGGTACCGCAGCGGACGGCGCGGGCGCGGTGCTGGCGTGCCGGGCCTGCTGCAGCAGGTCGTGCAGCGCACTGCCGGTGGAGGTGGTCAGCCCAGGCACGGCGGTGTCGCGGCCACCGGCGTCGCTGACCGCCTCCTGCACCAGGTTCGACCACGAGCCTGACGCTGCCGACCCGTTCCAGCCGGTCAGCGGCGCTGCCGGGGCACGCTTGGCCGGCTGCGTCGCGCGGCCACCGCCGACGGAGTGGGTGATGATGCGTCGCGTGCTCGACGAACGGGCCAGGTAAGGCGTGTAGACCAGGCCGGGCAGAACGCCGTTCTGGGCCAGCAGCGCATTGGCGCGGTCGAGCACATCGCCCAGCCGTTCCAGCACCTGGCGCTCGAAGCTGCGATACAGCGCCAGCTGTACGTCGGCGCCGAGGGTGTCCTGCTCCGCGAGCCGGCGCACCATCGCGCACAATGCCTGCGGCGCCAGCGGCAGCGCGTCGGCCTCGAATGCCGGCGCCGCCGCCAGCACGCCCAGCCGTTGCCCGAGCAGGTTCAGGGTATTGGTCGAGCGCAGGGTTTCGCGCCGGATCATCTCGGTCAGCAGCAGGTCGCGGTCGACGTCATGCTCGGCCACCAGCGACAGCCCCAGCATGCCCGGCAGCGGCGGCGGGGTGGCCCCGGCGGGGGTTGCAGCCGCAGGCTCGCGCAGGCGCGCCAAGGCCTCGGCAACGGAATCCAGCATGCGGTCGGGGAAATGACCGGCAAAGGCATGCAGCTGGCCGCGCTGGGCCATCAGTTCGGCCTGCTGCAGCGGATTGCGCGCGCGATCGGCGTCGTGCAGCAGGGTCTGTTCCAGCGCTTCGACGGTCAGGATCAGCGGCGCGGCCAGGGTCTGCCGGCACAGGCCGATCAACGCGCCCAGCAGTTCGCGCACCCGCGGCGGCAGGTCGGCCGCGGCCAGGCGGGCCTTGTCGGCAGGGGTGGGGGAAAAAACAGCTGACATCGGCGAGCGGTACCCGGATTCCCGCGGATCGATCTGGTGAATCTACCGTGTCGGCCGATGTCGGCGCTACTTTAGGGTGAATGTGAAATGCATCTGCCGGGCATGGCCCCGATGCGCGGTAGTGCCGGCCGCTGGCCGGCAACGCGATCCGCACCGGATTGCCGGCCAGCGGCCGGCACTACCCGTTACGGCGGAGGCCTTACTCCTCCAGGAACAGGCTCACCACATCGTTGGTGAAGCGGCGGCCCAGCTCGGTGGGCTGTACGTGGCCATTGTCAACGGTCAGCCAGCCGCGCTGCACGGCCTCGGCCAGCGGTGCGTCCAGCACGCTGCGCGGCAGGCCGGTGCGCGACTCGAAATCGCGCAGGCTGAAACCTTCGTGCAGGCGCAGCAGGTTCAGCATGTACTCGAACGGCAGCCGCCCGGGGGCGATGACATCGTCGCCGCCGAACGAGGCGGGGGTGCCCGCGCTGTCGAGGTAGGCCTGCGGATGTTTCAGTTTCCAGCGTCGCAGTACGTGCTCCTCGGCACCGGAACTGATCTTGCCGTGCGCGCCGGCGCCGATGCCCAGGTAGTCGCCGAAGCGCCAGTAGTTCAGGTTGTGCGCACTCTGCCGGCCAGGGCGCGCATAGGCGCTGACCTCGTACTGGCCAAAGCCGGCCTGTGCCAGCAGGGCCTGGCAGTGTTCCTGCATGTCCCAGGCGTTGTCCTCATCGGGAATGCCCTGCGGCGGCCGTGCGAAGAACACCGTGTTCGGTTCCAGGGTCAGCTGGTAGTGCGAGATGTGCGCCGGCTGCAGTGCGAAGGCGCGTTCAAGATCGGCCCCGGCGCCGGCCAGGGTCTGTTCCGGCAGCGCGTACATCAGGTCGATGTTGAAATTGTCGTAGCCCGCGTCCTGCGCCATCTTCACCGCGCGCTCGGCCTCGCCACTGTCGTGGATGCGGCCCAGGCGCTTGAGCATCGCGTCGTCGAAACTCTGGATGCCGAAGCTGAGGCGGTTCACGCCGGCCGCGCGATAGCGGTCGAAACGGCCGTGTTCGGCGGTGCCCGGGTTGGTTTCCAGGGTGATCTCGGCATTGGGCGCGAAGCGCAGGCGCGCGCTGGCCTGCTGCAGGAAGCGGTCGATCGCTTCCGGCGGGAACAGGCTGGGCGTGCCGCCACCGAAGAACACGCTGTGCACCACCCGTCCCCAGACCAGCGGCAGGTCCTGGTCCAGGTCGCGCAGCAGCGCGTCGATGTAGGCATCGAACGGCAGCTCGCCCTTGGCCTGGTGCGAGTTGAAGTCGCAGTAGGGGCATTTGCGCACGCACCACGGCAGGTGCACGTACAGCGACAACGGCGGCGGCACCAGGCGCGGCGGAGTGTCGTGGTCGCCCGGGCAGGTTTCGCCGGGCAGGTGGTTGCAGTGGTCGTGGGCGTGCGGCATGGGCTTCATCGGTAGTGCCGGCCACTGGCCGGCTTCCCTTGGGTAATCAGGAACGCATCAATACAGCGTGGCCAGCTGCTGCTTGAGCTGCTGCAGGGCGAGGGCGCGGTGGCTGATGGCGTTCTTCAGGGGCGTTTCCATCTCCGCGGCGGTCAGGCCGTGGGTGGTATCCAGGAACACCGGGTTGTAGCCGAAGCCGTTGCTGCCGCGCGGTTCGCGGGTGATCTGTCCTTCCCAGCGGCCCTCGCAGATCAGTGGCTGCGGGTCGGTGGCATGGCGCAGCAGGACGATCACCGCATAGAAGCGGGCGCTGCGCTGGCCGTCGGGCACTTCGGCCATCGCGTCCAGCAGCTTGGCGTTGTTGGCCGCGGCATTGGTCGGCTGGCCGGCATAGCGCGCGCTGTACAGGCCCGGTGCACCGCCGAGGGCATCGACGATCAGGCCCGAATCATCGGCCAGCGCCGGCAGGCCGGTCGCTTCGCAGGCCGCGCGCGCCTTCAGCAGCGCGTTCTCGACGAAGGTCAGGCCGGTCTCTTCCACGTCGCCCAGGCCCAGCTCGGCGGCGGAGGTGATCTGCAACGGCAGGTCGGCGAGGATCTCCTGCATCTCCACAAGCTTGCCGGCGTTGTGGCTGGCCAGTACCAGTTTCTTCATTGGCGGGGCTCCAGCAGGTCCCAGGTGTTGCCATACAGATCGCGGAACACCGCGACCGTTGCATAGGCTTCTTCGCGCGGTGCTTCCAGGAATTCGACCCCGGCGGCCAGCATCGCCGCGTGGTCGCGGTGGAAGTCGTCGGTGTTGAGGAAGAAGGCGACCCGGCCACCGGTCTGGTTGCCGATGCGGCTGCGCTGTTCCTCGTTGCTGGCGCGGGCCAGCAGCAGGGCGGCGGCGCTGCCGTCGGTCGGTCCGACCACCACCCAGCGCTTGCTGCCCTGGTCGATGTCTTCCAGCAGCGAGAAGCCGAGCTTGCCGGTGTACCAGGCGATGGCTTCGTCGTAATCAGCCACCACGAGGGTGGTCAGGGCAAGGCGCCGGTTCATGCCGACAACGCCGCCTGCTGGGCGTCCAGCAGTTCGCGCACGCCCTTCTCGGCCAGGCCCAGCAGGGCGTCCAGTTCATCGCGGCGGAAGGCATGGCCTTCGGCGGTGCCCTGCAGTTCGATGAAACCGCCACCGTCGTTCATCACCACGTTCATGTCGGTGTCGCAGTCGCTGTCTTCGGCGTAGTCCAGGTCAAGCACCGGCGTGCCGCGGTACACGCCCACCGACACGGCCGCGACCGCGCCCAGGATCGGGTTGCGCTTGATGTCGCCGCGCTTCATCAGCACGTTCACCGCATCGACCAGGGCCACGTAGGCGCCGGTGATGGCGGCGGTGCGGGTGCCGCCGTCGGCCTGCAGCACGTCGCAGTCGAGGGTGATGGTGCGTTCGCCCAGCGCGTTGCGGTCCACGCAGGCACGCAGGCTGCGGCCGATCAGGCGCTGGATCTCCAGCGTGCGGCCGCCCTGCTTGCCACGCGCCGCTTCGCGGTCGCTGCGGGTGTGGGTGGCGCGCGGCAGCATGCCGTACTCGGCGGTCACCCAGCCTTCGCCCTTGCCGCGCAGGAAGCCCGGGACGCGGTTCTCGACACTGGCGGTGCACAGCACGCGGGTTTCACCGAAGCACACCAGCACCGAACCTTCGGCATGGCGGGTGAAGCCGCGTTGGATGACGACCGGTCGGAGCTGGTCGGGCTGGCGGCCGCTGGGGCGGGAATCGGACATGATGCGGGTTCCGTAATGGCGTGGGAGTACGCCGCCACGCCCGCGGCCTTCACGGGGCGGGCAAGGGGGCTCTGGTGAGGGCGCTAGGGTACCATTCCCCCTTTGCACGCACCGGACACAATCCATGATTCGAAGCATGACCGCCTATGCCGGCGGCGAGCGGGTCACCCCGTGGGGCACGCTGGGCTGCGAGCTGCGCTCGGTCAACCACCGCTTCCTGGAGGTCGGCACCCGCCTGCCCGAGGAACTGCGGGCGCTGGAGCCGCAGCTGCGTGAGCGCATTGCGGCGCGCCTGAGCCGCGGCAAGCTGGATCTGGTGATGCGCCTGCGCGCGCCGGAAGCGGCGGGCAGCCTGCAGGTCAACGAGGTGCTGCTGGGGCAGCTGGGCCAGCTGGCCCACCGGCTGACCTCCGATTTCCCCAATCTGCAGGTCAGCTTCACGGAACTGCTGCAGCTGCCCGGCGTGACCCAGGGCGAGGCGACCGACGCGGCAGCGTTGCAGGCCGAGGCGCTGTCGCTGCTGGACCAGGTGCTGGACGGTTTCGTTGCCGCTCGTGAGCGTGAAGGCGACAAGCTGTCCACGGCGATTGCCGAGCGCGTGGATGGCATCGAGCGCATCGCCGCCGAGGTGCGCACCTTGATTCCGGCCATTCGCGACGGCCAGCGCGCCAAGCTGGCCGCACGCCTGGCCGATCTGCCGCACCCGGTCGACCCGGGACGCGCCGAGCAGGAACTGGTGCTGTGGCTGCAGAAGCTGGACGTGGATGAGGAACTGGACCGCCTGGGCAGCCACATCGTCGAGATCCGTCGCGTGCTCAAGCAGCGCGAGCCGGTCGGTCGCCGCCTGGACTTCCTGCTGCAGGAGTTCAACCGCGAAGCCAACACGCTGGGCTCGAAGTCGGTGGACAGCCGTACGTCCAATGCCGCGGTGGAACTGAAGGTGCTGATCGACCAGATCCGCGAGCAGGTGCAGAACATCGAGTGAGACGGCAGGGGCGCCTTCGGGCGCCCTTCTTCGGTCCGGCATTCAGACCACGCTGACGCCCGGCGCTCCCGCGTTCAGGCGGCCCACCACGGCTGCCTGGGCGAACCCCGCATCGTGGAAACAGGCCAGCACCGCATCCACCGCTTCCGGTGCGCATGACACCAGCAGGCCACCACTGGTCTGCGGATCGGTCAGCAATGGCTGCCAGTGCGCCGCCATGCCCTCGGCGAAGCGCACGTCGTTGCCATACGAGGCCCAGTTGCGGCTGGAGGCGCCGGTCACGCAGCCCCGCTGCAGCAGGTCCAGCGCCTGTGGCAGCAGCGGCACCTGTGTGCTGTCCACCTCGGCGGCGACGCCGCTGGCGCGGCACACTTCCAGCAGGTGGCCAAGCAGGCCGAAACCGGTGACGTCGGTCATCGCGTGCACGCCGTCCAATGCGGCCAGCGGCACGCCGACGCTGTTCAGGCGGGTGGTGGAATCGACCATCTGCCGGTAGCCGTCGGCATCCAGCAGTTCCTTCTTCAGCGCCGACGAATACACGCCCACACCCAATGGCTTGCCCAGCACCAGCACGTCGCCGACGCGGGCATCGGCATTGCGCTTGAGCCGCTGCGGATCGAGCACGCCGATCGCGGCCAGGCCGTAGATTGGCTCCACCGAATCGATGCTGTGGCCACCGGCGACCACGATGCCGGCATCGGCACAGGCGCGTTCGCCACCCTGCAGGATGCCGCGGATGGTGTCCTGCGGCAGGGTATTGATCGGCATGCCGACGATGGCCAGCGCGAACAGAGGCCGCGCGCCCATCGCATACAGGTCAGACAGCGCGTTGGTCGCAGCGATGCGGCCGAAGTCGAACGGGTCGTCGACGATCGGCATGAAGAAATCGGTGGTGGCGACGATGGCCTGGCGATCATCGAGGCGATACACCGCCGCGTCGTCGCTGGTCTCACGCCCGACCAGCAGTTCGGCCGGTGCGGGAAGCGCCGGAACCCCACGCAGCAGCTCGGAAAGCACCCCTGGCGCGATCTTGCAGCCGCAACCACCACCATGGGCCAGCGAGGTCAGCCGTTGCGGGGCATCGGCGGGTGAAGGGGCGGGGGACTGCGCGTGCGTGGCCATGCCGACATCTCCTGCGGAAACACCAATGGCGGAAGGCAGCAGGAGTCGAACCTACCAGGGAACGATCGACGCCCCCTGCTGGGTTTGAAGCCCAGCCGCATGCCCGGATGCGCATGCCTTCCGAAAGTACGGCGATGCCGGGGCGCTCAACCGTGGGGGGCGTTCCATTGCAGATCGCCGCGCGGCCGATGCTGGTCACCGACGCGTCGAGTGTAGCCAACGCGATTGAAGAACTCCAAGATCTGGATGCTGCGCTTGCGGCCCAGGCCGATGGCATCGCGGAAGGCGGCCGCATCCACGGTGCCCGTGGCCTGTGACAGCTGCGCGACGATCGCAGCGAGTTCGGCGATGCGGGCCGGTGCATAGAACAGGTCGGGCACCACCTGGAACAGTTCGCCGCGCGCTGCCGCCCTGCGCAGAATGGCGCGGACGTCGTCTTCGGCGAGGCCACGGTCGGCGGCGAGCGTACGCACCCATGGCGGATCGAAACCGCCGGCGTGCAGCTGTGGCAGCACGCGTTCGAGCAGCTGGCGTTCGCGTTCCGGTGGTGCGTGGTCGTGGCCGGGCAGGCGCCACCATGCCCCCACGCGCCGCACGCTGCCGTGGTCGAGCAGATCCTGCAGCAGCGCGTTCCACAGGCCGGTCGCCAGCGCAGGAAGGGTGCTGCGCTGCAGGCGTCCGCTGTCGACACCGGGTTCGTCCGGTCGTCGCTCGCGCCAACCCCGCAGCGAGGTGATCACCTGCTCGCCAAGCGCCTGCCAGTGCCGGGCGAGGATGATCACCGTGTCATCCCGGGTGTTGATGCGCCGCGCGTCCGCGGGCAGGTCGATGCGGTCGGCGGCACGTCGGCAGTAGCGTTGCAGGGCGGTAGCGGGAATGCCGGCAGGCGCCTGTTGCAGCAGCGGGCCCGGCCCGGCGCCGGCCGCCAGTTGCTCCAGCGCCGCCAGCCACGCAAGCCGGGCCGGGCTGCGCCGTCGCCGTTGCGGGGGCTCCGGGTCAAGCACGATGCCGCCTCCCAACGTGTGGGTGGCCGCCGAGTCGCGGGCGATGAAGCGGTCGCCGCACATCACGCAGACCGGTACATCGAACACCAGCTGCACGAGCTGTCCGTTGCCGTGGTCATGGTCCTCCAGCAGCACCGCATGGGCCTGCCGGCGCATCGTGCCCCAGTGGATGTGCAGTGGCGCCCGGTCGCGCAGCGGCGGCGCCAGCGCGGAAAGCCGCAGGCGCACGTCGACGCGGGTGGTGGCCCGCATCGCACGCGGATCGGCAATCCAGTCGCCACGGTTGATGTCGTCGCGGGCGATGGCGGCCAGGTTCAGTGCGCAGCGCTGCCCGGCCATCGCATGCTCGCTGGCCTGGTTCTGCGCATGGATGCTGCGCACGCGCACGTCGGTGGCAGCCGGCATCAGCTGCAGGTGTTCGCCTGCCGCGGCGATGCCGCCGTGCACCGCGCCGGTCACCAGCGTGCCGTGCCCGGCCAGCGAGAACACGCGGTCCACCGGCATGCGGAACAGTTCACGGCGCAGCGCGTCCTGGTGCGCGTTGGCATCGCCCGCGGCCCACGCGTGCAGGCGCGCGCGCAACGCGTTGATGCCTGCATCCTCGGGTGCGGTGCTGTTGCAGGCAAACACAGGGGAGTCCTGCAGTGGTGTGCCGGCCAGCAGCGCGGCGATCTCGATCTCGACCCGGGCGATGCGCGCCGCGTCGACGCGGTCGATCTTGGTCAATGCCACCACGCCGCGATCCACGCCCAGCAGTTGCAGTATCGCCAGGTGTTCACGGGTCTGCGGCATCACCCCATCGTCGGCGGCGACGACCAGCAGGGCGACGTCGATGCCGGTGGCGCCGGCCACCATCGTGTGCACGAAGCGCTCGTGGCCCGGCACATCCACGAAGCCCAGCGTCGCGGCGGGGCCCTGCGCGTCGGTGCCTTCAAGGGGCACGTACGCGTAGCCCAGCTCGATGGAGATGCCGCGCGTGCGTTCTTCCTGCAGGCGGTCGGTCTCGATGCCGGTCAGTGCGCGTACCAGGCTCGTCTTGCCATGGTCGATATGCCCGGCGGTGCCGACGATCATGCCTGCAGCGTGCTCCATTGGGCGAGGAAGTCCGCTTCGTCGGCAGGTTCCAGGCAGCGCAGGTCCAGCCACAGCGCGTCATCGGCGATGCGGCCCAACACCGGCCGGGGCAGCTGGCGCAGGCGCTTGGCCAGGCGATCCAGACCACCACGACGGGCCGATGTGACCCGCAGCCCGGCGCTGGCCAGCTGGGCCTGCGGTTGCGCCCCGCTGCCGATCTGGCTGTGCATCGATGCGCGTTCAAGGGTGCAGTCGGTCGTCAGCGCGGAACGCATGGCCGGCAGCAGGCGCTGTGCCTGTGCATCGATGTCCTGCTGCGTGCGCGTCAGCGTTCGCAGCGTTGGCAACCGTTGCGCCAGGTACTCCGGTTCGCGGTACAGGGCCAGCACCGCTTCCAGTGCGGCCAGGCCCATCTTGTCCATGCGCAGTGCCCGCTTGAGCGGGTTGCGGTTGATCCGCGCAATCAGGTCGGCGCGGCCGGCGATGATGCCGGCCTGCGGCCCGCCCAGCAGCTTGTCGCCACTGAATGAAACCAGATCGGCACCGGCGGCAAGTGCGTCCTGCACGGTCGGCTCGTGCGGCAGGCCGAAGGTGGCCAGATCACACAGGCTGCCACTGCCCAGGTCCACTGCCAGCGGCAACCCATGCTGGTGCGCGATGGCGGCCATCGCCGCGGTGTCTACCTTGGCGGTGAAACCCGTGATCGCGTAGTTGCTGGCATGCACCTCCATCAGCAACGCGGTGCGGGCGCCGATGGCATGGGTGAAATCGGCCGGGTGGGTGCGGTTGGTGGTGCCTACTTCCAGCAGGCGCGCCCCGGCGCTACGCATCACATCAGGAATGCGGAAGGCGCCGCCAATCTCGACCAGCTCGCCGCGTGAGACCACCACCTCGCGGCGGTTGGCCAGGCTGTTGAGCAGCAGCAGGACCGCCGCCGCATTGTTGTTGACCACGGTGGCGGCTTCGGCGCCGGTCAGCTCGCAGACCAGCGCCTGCACCCGTGCATCGCGGTCGCCACGGCGGCCGCGGCTGATGTCGAACTCCAGATCAATCGGCACGGTCATCGTACGGGTGACCGCGTGCACGGCGGTTTCGGGCAACAGGGCGCGGCCGAGGTTGGTGTGCAACACGGTGCCGGTCAGGTTGAACATCGGCTGCAGGTCGAGCCGCGCATCGGCGGTGATTGCGGCGTCGAGCGCCGCGACCAGCGCCGGGCCTTCAATGGCCTGGTGCAACTGCTCGGCCGATAGCTGCGCGGCACTGATGCGCTCACGCAGCGCCTGCAGATGTACGCGCAACAACTGGGTGATGCGGCTGCGGCCGTGGCCCTCGATCAGTGCTCCCAAGGCCGGCAGGCGCAGCAGCCGGTCCAGCGAGGGCAGGGCAGCGGCCGATGCCGGGGTGGGGGGCGTGGCTGTCATTGGCTCAATCGCCGTCGGATTGCCACAGCAGCGGATTCTGGCTGGCACGCGCGTAGCCTTCCTCGCCCAGCAGCAGGTCCAGCGACAGCGTGCCGAGATCATCAGCGACCGGTTCCAGTGCCGGATCCTTTTCCAGATAGAGGATCTTGCGGTAGCTGTGGCAGTGGTCGCAGGTCTCCGCTCGCACGGCGCTTTCACGTACGGCTTCGCCGCTGTCGCCGTCCACATCGGCCAGGGCGCGGTAGGCAATGTCCTTGCCGGCGGCGCCGCACTGGCTGCACTGCACGCGCACGTAGTGCCACTGGCAGGCACACAGCGAGCACGAAAGATAACGGTAGGACGCGTAGGGCGGCCGTGCCTGCACCACGCTGGCCACCGGCAGGGTGCCGCACAACGGGCACAGCCCCGGCGCATCGGCCAGCGGTTTCAGGTCGGTGGGGCGGAAGCTGTCGGCCAGCACCGCCCAGTACACCTGCAGCGCGTTCATCACCAGCAGTGCAGCCACCGCATCCAGCGAAGGCGCGTCATCACGCTCCAGCACCGCATGCGCCTGTGCATCGAGCCATGCGTCATCGGCAGCGGCAACGCGCTGCAGTTCCTGCCGGGTTTCCGCCGGCAGCCCGGCCTCATCGGCACAGTGCCGGCACAAGGTGCGCAACCAGTCGCGCCAATGCCCATCCAGCTGCAGCGTGTTGGCCGGCCGCAACGGCATCCCGGCGCCGGCTGCTGCACTCGATTGCTGGGAACGCGCCTGCGCCTGCAGGGTCTCGCGTTGCTGCGGCGTCAACTCGTCCAGCAGCGACTGCTGCGCATCGGCCAGGGCCGCCAGCAGCTGCAGATAGCCGCCGATGGCGCTGTGCGCAGCCAGGCTGCGCAATCGCGCCGCACGTCCGGCAAACAGCGACGCGGTATCGGGCAGGATGATGCGCGGAACATCGCGCGAGGCCAGCGTCTCGATTTCACCGGGTTCAAGGATGCGTTGCGCCATGCCGGGCCAGCCAGAAGAACCAGCCTCCATCCTCGCCGTTGTCGGCGCTGGCGTCCAGCGCATCAAAGTCAATGCAGTCGAGCATGGCTCGACTCTACAAAGGCCGGATTCGATCATTGCCGTTCATTGTGTCGACCAAGGTCGACACCCACCAACAGCAGCGGGAAACCAACAGCAGCGGGAAACTGTCGAAGGCGGGGTGGGTCCGGTTGCGGGGGCGTGAGCCGCATGGATGCGGCGACCGAGCTTACATGGATGTACTTGCAGCGTCCCCCGCAACCGGACCCACCCCGCCATCCCTCAGGAGACCCGCTTTTGACGTTGACGTTGATTCTGCGGGTGCAGGGCCGCAGGCCCTGCCGCTACCCCTCTTCCCGCCGCCCGCGCAGGATGTCCCGGAACCACTGCCGATGGTGCTTGTACGCCCACCCATAGGTCACCTTGCCCTGGGTCATCGCCCGCACCGAACCCTTGATCCAGATCGCCGCATAGATATGCACCACGATCGCGCAGACCAGTACCCAGCCGAACAGCGCATGGGCCAGCACCGAGAAGCGGATCACCCCGATCGGGAAGAAGTGGCTGAAGTACTGCCGCCAGATCACGAAGCCGGTCAGCAGCAGCGCCGACAGGCAACCGATGATGGCCCAGAACAACAACTTCTGGCCGGCATTGAAGCGGCCCACCGGCGGCAGCTTCTCGTCCTCGTTGCGCAGCACATCGCGCATGCCGCGCATCCACGCGCGGTCATCGGCGCTGAGGAAGTTGTCACGCCACATCCGCAGCGCCAGCAGGGCAAAGCCGATCACCATGGCCAGGCCGATGAACGGGTGCAGGATGCGCGTCCACGGCCCGCCGCCGAACAGCTGGGTCAACGGAAACAGGGCAGGGTGGAACAGCGCCAGCCCGGACAGCGCGGTCAGCACGAAACAGATCGCCACGATCCAGTGGTTGATGCGGGTCGGCGCGCGGTAGCGGATGATCTGCCGCGGGTGCGGTGCGTACTTCATGGCCGCTGCTCCTCTTCGATCTTCTTCGCCTCGTGTTCGGCCTCTTCCTCTTCCTCGTCGTTCACAGTGTTGCGGCCGATGCCGATGTAATGCAGGAAGCCGACAAACGCGGTAGCGGCGATGGCCAGCACGCCCAGCGGCTTGGCCACGCCCTTCCACACCTCCACCATCGGGCTGATGCGCGGGTCTTTGGGCAGGTCGGCGTACAGCTCGGGCTTGTCGACGTGCTGCAGCACGTACATCACGTGGGTGCCGCCGACGCCCTGCGGGTCATACAGGCCGGCGTTCTCGTAGCCGCGTGACTTCAGGTCCTCCACGCGGCCGGCCGCATGCTCGGTCATCGCCTGCTTGCTGCCAAAGGTGATCGCACCGGTCGGGCAGGTCTTCACGCAAGCCGGCTCCTGGCCCACCGCGACGCGGTCCGAGCACAGCGTGCACTTGTAGGCTTTGTGATCCTTCTTGGAAATGCGCGGGACGTCGAACGGGCAGCCGGTGACGCAGTAGCCGCAGCCGATGCAGTTCTCTTCCTGGAAATCGACGATGCCGTTGGCGTACTGGATGATCGCGCCCGGCGACGGGCAGGCCTTCAGGCAACCCGGATCGCTGCAGTGCATGCAGCCTTCCTTGCGGATCAGCCATTCCAGCTTGCCCTTCTCGTCCTCGTACTCGCGGAACTTCATCACCGTCCACGACTGTTCACTCAGGTCGGGCGGGTTGTCATAACTGCCGACGCAGCTGCCGACCTCGTCGCGCAGGTCGTTCCACTCCATGCAGGCGACCTGGCAGGCCTTGCAGCCGATGCACTTGCTCACGTCGATCAGCTTGGCGACCTGGCCGGTGTGCGCACCACGCGCCTCCGGCGAGGGCGTGGTGGTGGCCGAGCGGCGGATGATGTCCAGCGATTGCAGTGACATGACGTGTCTCCTACACCTTCTCGACCTTGACCAGGATGCACTTCGACTCGGGCGTCTGCGAGTTGCCGTCACCGATGGCGTTGGTCAGCGTATTGGCGATGTAGCCGGGCTTGGCCGCACCGAGGAAGCCCCAGTGGATCGGTATGCCCACCTGGTGCACGGTCTTTCCATCGATCTGCAGGGCTTTGATGCGCTTGGTCACCATCGCGACGGCTTCGATATGGCCGCGCTTGGAACTCACGCGCACGCGGCTGCCGTTGTTGATGCCCAGCTCGTCGGCCAGCGCCGCGCCGATCTCGACGAACTGCTCGGGCTGGATGATGGCGTTGAGCTTGCCGTGCTTGGTCCAGAAGTGGAAATGCTCGGTCAGGCGGTAGGTGGTGGCCACATGCGGGAACTCGTCCGGCGAGCCGATCTGCGCACGGTCGCTGGCAAACACGCGCGCGGCCGGGTTGTTCAGCGTCTGCGCCTGGCCGGGGCTGAGCGGGTTGCTGCGCAGCGGTGTATCGAACGGCTCGTAATGCTCGGGGAACGGGCCCTCGGCCATGCCGGCCTTGGCGAAGAAGCGGGCGATGCCTTCGGGGTTCATGATGAACGGTCCCATGCCGCCGGCCGGATCTTCGTCGGCCTTGAAGTCGGGTACGTCCACGCTGCCCCAGTTCTTGCCGTTCCACGCCAGCAGCGTGCGTCGCGGGTCGAATGGCTGGCCGGCCACATCGCACGAGGCGCGGTTGTACATCACGCGGCGGTTGGCCGGCCACGCCCAGGCCCAGCCCAGCGTATTGCCGATGCCGGTCGGGTCGCTGTTGTCACGCCGCGCCATCATGTTGCCGGTCGGGCCCCAGGCGCCGATGTAGATCCAGCAGCCCGATGAGGTGCTGCCATCGTCGCGCAGGTCGCCGAACGCGGCCAGCTGCTCGCCGGCCTTGCGCACCAGCTTGGTCGGGTCCTTGGGATCGAACACGTCCGCCAGCGCCTTGCCGTTGTATTCCATCGCCAGTTCTTCCGGCGTCGGCACCTCCGGGTTGGAATACTTCCAGGCCAGATCGCGCACCGGCTCCCACCATGCGCCGCCGTCCTTCTCGTACATCGCTTTGATGCGATGGAACAGCTCGGACATGATCTCGATGTCGCTGCGCGCTTCGCCCGGTGGATTGGCGCCCTTCCAGTGCCACTGCAGCCAGCGCGAGGAGTTCACCACCGCGCCGTTCTCCTCGGCGAAAGAGGTGGTCGGCAGGCGGAACACTTCGGTCTGGATGGCGCGGGGATCGACGTCGTTCAGCGCGCCATGGTTCTGCCAGAACGCAATCGTCTCGGTTTCCAGCGGGTCCATGCTGACCATGAACTTCAGCTTGGAGAACGCGCTGATCAGCTTGCCCTTGTTCGGCGCCGAGGCCAGCGGGTTGAAGCCCTGGCAGATGTAGCCGTGGATCTTGCCTTCGTTCATCAGCTCGTACGCCTGCAGCATGTCGTACGGCTTGTCGAGCTTGGGCAGGTAATCGAAGCACCAGTTGTTGTCGGCGGTGGCGGCGTCGCCCCACCACGATTTCATCAGGCTGACGTGGAACTTCGGATAGTTCTGCCAGAACGACATCTGGTTGGCGCGCAGTGGTTTCTGCGTGCGCTTGGCGATGTAGGCCTCGTAGTCCTGTTCGTCCTGTTTCGGCAAGGTCAGGTAGCCGGGCAGCAGGTCGGACATCAGGCCGATGTCGGTCAGGCCCTGGATGTTGGAGTGTCCGCGCAGCGCGTTCATGCCGCCGCCGGCCACGCCGATGTTGCCCAGCAGCAGCTGCACCATGGTGCCGGCACGCACGTTCTGCGCGCCCACCGAGTGCTGCGTCCAGCCCAGCGCGTACAGGATGGTCATCGCCTTGTCCTTGCCGGCGGTGGACGCGATCATGTCCCAGACCTGGCGGATGCTGTCGGCCGGCGTACCGCAGAAGCGTTCGACCAT
The DNA here is from genome assembly GCF_001274595.1 of Stenotrophomonas maltophilia. Classification (GTDB taxonomy): domain Bacteria; phylum Pseudomonadota; class Gammaproteobacteria; order Xanthomonadales; family Xanthomonadaceae; genus Stenotrophomonas; species Stenotrophomonas forensis. The sequence continues at coordinate 3,875,828 of NZ_CP011010.1, read as the reverse complement.
CTCCACGGTGTAGCGCGCGTAGTGCTGCTTGAGCAGGGTGTAGACGCAGCGCGGGTCCTTCAGCGTCGGGTCGCTGCGCACGAAGCCATCATCACCATAGACGTAGTCCCAACTGGAACGGTCGTAGCTGCGCTTCTCTTCGTTGTAGCCCGAGTACAGGCCGTCCTTGAAGGCGAATTCGTCCTTCACCAGGAACGACATGTCGGTGTAGTTCAGCACGTACTCGTGCTGGATGCGGTCCTCGGTCAACAGGTAGTTGATCAGGCCGCCCAGGAACACGATGTCGGTGCCGGTACGGATCGGCGCATACACGTCGGCCACCGCGGCCGAGCGGTTGAAGCGCGGGTCGACCACGATCAGGCGGGCCTTGTTGTGTGCCTTGGCTTCGGTCACCCATTTGAAGCCGCACGGGTGCGCCTCGGCGGCATTGCCACCCATGATCAGGATCAGGTCGGCATTCTTGATGTCGACCCAATGATTCGTCATCGCACCACGGCCTAGCGTCGGGGCAAGACCTGCCACCGTCGGGCCGTGTCAGACACGTGCCTGGTTGTCGAATGCCAGCATGCCCAGCGAGCGCACGACCTTGTGGGTCAGCACCGCGGTTTCATTGCTGGTGGCCGAGGCCGCCAGCATGCCCGTGGTCAGCCAGCGGTTGACCGTCTGCCCGGCCTCGTTCTTCTCTACGAAGTTGGCGTCGCGGTCTTCCTTCATCAGCCGCGCGATGCGGTCAAGCGCATCGTCCCAGCTCAGCCGCTTCCACTCGTTCGAGCCCGGTGCGCGGTACTCGGGGTATAGCAGGCGCGACTTGCTGTGGATGATGTCGGCCAGGCCGGCACCCTTCGGGCACAGCGTGCCGCGGTTGACCGGATGGTCCGGGTCGCCTTCGATATGGAAGATGCTCGGCTCGGCGTTCTTGGCACCATCGCCGAGGCTGTACATCAGGATGCCGCAGGCCACCGAACAGTAGGTACAGGTGTTGCGGGTCTCGGTCGCGCGGGTCAGCTTGTACTGCCGGACCTCCGCGAGCGCGATGCCGGGCGCGAAGCCCATCAATGCCAGGCTGGAGCCCACCAGGGTTGTCCCGGTGACCTTCAGGAACTGGCGGCGACTCATCGAGGGCATGCCGTTCTCCTTGGATGGCGGGGCGGCACGCAGACCACCCGGCTGTCGGTAGGTACGGCCCGGTTATAGCACAGGCCCCCGGATGTCCATGTGGCACAAGGTCCGGCCGCCTCGCCAAGGGGCGCGAAAAGGGGCGGCTCTGGTAAAGTTGCGTGCCCGCACCCCGGGGAGCCGTCTGCCGGGCCTGGTTCCAGGATGTTCCGTGCAGCCTCCGCCGTCCTGGCGCGATCCTCCGCGCCGGATCTGGAACATCGAGGAAAAATTTTGCGAAATCAACCAGTTGGGTTCCGTGCATGAGCGCCCCGTCACCTTCGTCGGACGCCGTCGCGCGCGGCACGCTGTACATCGTTGCCGCCCCCTCCGGCGCCGGCAAGAGCAGCATCGTCAACGCCACGCTGGCGCGTGATCCGCAGATCGCCCTGTCGATTTCCTTCACTTCGCGTGCGATGCGCCCGGGTGAAGTGAACGGCCAGCACTACCATTTCGTCAGTGCCGAAAAGTTCGAGCAGATGATCGCCGCCGGCGATTTCTTCGAGCATGCCTGGGTGCACGGCGACTGGAAGGGCACCGCCCGGCAGTCGGTGGAACCGCAGCTGGCCGCCGGCCAGGACGTGCTGCTGGAGATCGACTGGCAGGGCGCGCAGCAGGTGCGCCAGCTGGTGCCGGGCACGGTCACCGTGTTCATCCTGCCGCCGTCCAAGCAGGCGTTGCAGGACCGCATGCGCAAGCGTGGCCAGGACAGCGAGGCGGTCATCGCCCAGCGCCTGGGTGCGGCGCGTGACGAGATGCTGCACTTCAACGAGTTCGACTACGTGATCGTCAACGAGGTGTTCGACACCGCCGTGGACGAGCTGTGCGCCATCTTCACCGCCAGCCGCCTGCGCCGGGAGGCCCAGAAGGTCCGCCACGCCGGCCTGATCCAGGCCCTGTTGACCCCTGATCCGGGCGCAACTGACTGATTCCAAAAGAATCGGGTGGGGGTTGGCTTGATTTTGTCCAGCCCCTGCCAGTACACTCCGTCCCCTTTCCCTCATTCGACTGAGCGGCCGACCGGTCGCCGGGAGCCCGTATGGCCCGCATCACCGTAGAAGATTGCCTGGAAGTCGTTAACAACCGTTTCGAACTGGTCATGATGGCTTCCAAGCGTGCCCGCCAGCTCGCCAACGGCGTGCAGGCCACGCTGGACAACAGCGAGACCGAGGACAAGCCGACCGTGCTGGCGCTGCGCGAAATCGCCGCCCGCAAGATCGACAACGCGCTGATCGACGAAGTCGAGAAGGCCGAGCGTGAGCGCGCCGAGCGCGAAGCGCTGGAGTGGGCCGCCGCCGAAGTGGTCGCCGACGAAGACATGTCCAAGAACGACGATTGATCACATCGATCAGAGTCATTGCTGGATAGCCGAACAGCCCGCCCCGCGCGGGCTGTTTCGCATTCAGGATTTGCCGTAAACGTCGCGCTGGAATAGGCTTCGGGCATGAACCCAGGCCCCACTGCCAAGGTCGCCGCAGCCGCCACTGCCGCCGTACCCGACTACGTCCTCCAGCTTGAACGCGCCGCCCATTACCTGCCGCCGGAGCAGCTGCCGCTGCTGCGCCGTGCCTGGGAAGTCGGATCCGCCGCGCACGCTGGGCAGACGCGCAAGTCGGGCGAGCCCTATATCACCCATCCGGTGGCCGTGGCCCAGGTGCTGGCCGAGCTGGGCCTGGACGTGGAAGCACTGATCGCCGCGATCCTGCACGACACCATCGAAGACACCCCGCTGACCCGTGAGGAACTGGCCTCGGAGTTCGGCGAAGCCGTGGCCGAACTGGTCGACGGCGTGACCAAGCTGGACAAGCTGAAGTTCCGCGACCGCCAGGAAGCGGCCGCCGAGAGCTTCCGCAAGATGCTGCTGGCGATGTCGCGCGACCTGCGCGTGATCATGATCAAGCTGGCCGACCGCCTGCACAACATGCGCACGCTGGGCGCGCAGAGCCGCGAGGCACGTGGCCGCATCGCCCGCGAGACGCTGGAGATCTACGCACCGATCGCCCAGCGCCTGGGCATGAGCCTGGTCAAGAGCGAACTGCAGAACCTCGGGTTCAAGGCGCTGTATCCGTGGCGCCACGCGATCATCGAAAAGCACATCCGCAGCCAGCCGGTGGTGCGCCGCGAAGCGATGGCGCAGGTGGAAGTGCAGTTGTCGCAGCGCCTGGCCAAGGAAGGGATCGAGCATCGGCTGATCAGCCGCATCAAGACCCCGTGGAGCATCTACAACAAGATGCGCGACGAGAACAAATCCTTCGACCAGGTGATGGACGTGTTCGGCTTCCGCCTGGTCGTGCGCAGCGTGCCCAGCTGTTACCACGCGCTGGGTTCGGTGCATGCCACCTTCAAGCCGCTGGATGGGCGCTTCCGCGATTTCATCGCCATTCCCAAGGCCAACGGTTACCAGTCGCTGCATACCGTGCTGTTCGGGCCCTACGGTTCGCCCATCGAAGTGCAGATCCGCACCGAAGAGATGGACCTGATCGCCGAACGCGGCGTGGCCGCGCACTGGACCTACAAGTTCGGTGGTGATTCGCCCAACAGCGCGCAGAGCCGTGCCCACGCCTGGATCGTCGAGCTGATCGATTCGCAGCGCGCCGCCGGTTCCTCGCTGGAGTTCCTCGACAACGTCAAGGTCGACCTGTTCCCGGACGAGGTCTACCTGTTCACCCCGAAGGGCAAGATCCTGGCCCTGCCGCGCAACTCCACCGCGCTCGATTTCGCCTATGCCGTGCATACCGATGTCGGCAACATGGCGGTGGCCTCGCGGGTGGACAAGAAGCTGGTGCCGCTGCGCACCAAGCTGGTGTCGGGCCAGTCGGTGGAAATCATCACCGCGCGCTCGGCCACGCCGAAACCGCAGTGGCTGGAGTTCGTGGTCACCAGCAAGGCACGCACCGCCATCCGCCACCAGCTCAAGCAGCTGGAACACGAAGATGCCGTGCAGCTGGGCCATCGCATGCTCGACCGTGCGTTGGAAGCCATGGATTCCTCGCTGGAGCGGCTGCCGAAGGGGCGCCTGGATGCGTTCCTGGCCGAGCACCGCTTCCCGCGCCTGGAGGCCCTGCTGGCCGAAGTCGCGCTGGGCAACTGGATGCCGACCCAGGCCGCGCAGGCACTGATGGCCTACGCCGAACTGCGCGGTGGCCCGCATTCGCGCCACCACTCGCAGGAAAAGATCCTGATCAACGGCAGCGAACGCGGCGTGGTCACCTTCGCCGGCTGCTGCCAGCCGATTCCCGGCGACGAGATCATGGGCTACCACACCGCCGGCAAGGGCATCGTGGTGCACCGCATGGACTGCCCGAACCTGGCCGAACTGCGCAAGTCGCCCGAGCGCTGGGTGCCGATCGGCTGGGACACCACCGTCTCCGGCGACTACGACACCTCGTTGGTGGTGGAAGTGGAGAACGGCACCGGCGTGCTGGCGCAGCTGGCGGCCGCCATCGCCCAGAGCCACTCCAACATCGAGCGCGTGGACTACCTGGACCGCGACTTCAACGCCGCCGTGCTGGCGTTCAACATCCAGGTGCGCGACCGCAACCACCTGGCCGAAGTGATGCGCCGCCTGCGCCGCCTGTCGGTCGTGCAGTCGGTACGCCGCCAGTAGATCCACGCCATGCGTGGATGCTCCCGGTAGTGCCGGCCGCTGGCCGGCAACCGCGCGATGCCGGCAAACGTTCATGGAGTTGCCGGCCAGCGGCCGGCACTACCCTCATCTGTGCAGGGTCAAAGCCGCCCCCACCCGGTACAATCACCGCTCTGTTTCCCCCAAGCTCCGGAGCGACCCATGTCCCGCCAGATCATCAACACCGAAAAGGCTCCCGCCGCCATCGGCCCGTACTCGCAGGCCGTGCGCGCCGGCAACACCGTGTACTTCTCCGGGCAGATCCCGCTCGACCCGGCTACCGGCGACATCGTCGGCGCCGGTGACGTCGAAGCCCAGGCCCGTCGCGCCTTCGACAACCTCAAGGCCGTGGCCGAAGCCGCTGGCGGCTCGCTGGACAAGGTCGTGCGCCTGGGCCTGTACCTGACCGATCTGGGCGAGTTCGCCAAGGTCAACGCGGTCATGCAGGACTACTTCCAGGCGCCGTACCCGGCCCGTTCCACCATCGAAGTGTCCGGCCTGCCGAAGGGCGCCAACTTCGAGGTCGACGCGGTGATGGTCATCGACTGACCGCCACGTGGCACGCAAGGCGGCGGTCACCCCGGTCCTGTCACCGTCCGGCGAAGCATCCCTCGCGATGCTCGCTGGCGTGGGCCCGGCCGTGGCCGCCAAACTGCAGGCGCGTGGCCTGGCCACCCTGCAGGATCTCTGGCTTCACCTGCCGCTTCGCTATGAAGACCGCACCCGGCTGACCCGCATCGAAGACCTGCGCAACGGCGTGCCGGCGCAGGTGGAAGGGCGGGTGGTCGCGGTTGAACGCGGCATGCGCTACCGGCCGATGCTGAAGGTGGCGGTGGAGGATGAAGGGCAGGGCACCCTGGTGCTGCGCTTCTTCCATTTCCGCCAGCAGCAGGTCGGCCAGTTCGCGGTCGGCAACCGGCTGCGCTGCTTTGGCACGCCCAAGCCCGGCCACCTCGGCCTGGAGATCGTCCACCCCAGCTACCAGGTGCTGGGCCGCAATGACGATCCCGAACTCGGCGACCGCCTCGACCCGGTGTATCCCACCGTCGAGGGCGTTGGCCCGATGACGATGCGCAAGCTGATCGGCCAGGCCCTGGACCGCCTGCCCGAGGAAAGCACGCTGGAACTGCTGCCCAGTGGCTGGCTGGACGGCCTCAAGCTGCCCTCCCTGCGCAGCGCGCTGCTGACCGTGCACCGGCCGCCGCCGGATGCCGACCTGGCCGCGCTGGCCGCAGGCACCCATCCGGCGCAGCGTCGCCTGGCGATGGAAGAGCTGCTGGCGCACCACCTCAGCCTGCGTCGCCAGCGCATCGCATTGCAGGCGCATCACGCGCCGCCGCTGGCCGGCCCGGGCACGCTGGCCAAAGCACTGCTGAAGCAGCTGCCGTTCGCGCTGACAGGTGCGCAGGCACGCGTGTTCAAGCAGATCCGCGAAGACCTGTCGCGGCCCAGCCCGATGCTGCGGCTGGTGCAGGGCGACGTCGGCTCCGGCAAGACCGTGGTTGCCGCGCTGGCGGCGATGCTGGCGGTGGAACAGGGCAAGCAGGTCGCATTGGCGGCGCCCACTGAACTGCTGGCCGAACAGCATCTCAACAACCTGCGCGGCTGGCTGGAACCGCTTGGCGTGCGCATCGCCTGGCTGGCCGGCAAGGTCACCGGCAAGGCGCGCGCCAAGGTGATGGAACAGGTCGCCAACGGCGAGGCGCAGGTGGTGGTCGGTACCCACGCGCTGATGCAGGACGCGGTGGTGTTCCAGGACCTGGCCCTGGCCATCGTCGATGAGCAGCACCGCTTCGGCGTGCACCAACGCCTGGCCCTGCGCGACAAGGGCGCGGGCGGCAACAGCGTGCCACACCAGTTGGTGATGACCGCAACGCCGATTCCGCGCACGCTGGCGATGTCCGAGTACGCGGATCTGGACGTGTCGGCCATCGACGAACTGCCGCCCGGCCGCACGCCGGTGCAGACCGTGGCACTCAACAACGACCGTCGCCCCGAGCTGATCGAGCGCATCGCGCTGGCCTGCCGGGAAGGGCGGCAGGTGTACTGGGTGTGCACGCTCATCGAGGAAAGCGAAGAGCTGGATGCCACGCCCGCGCAGGCCACCTACGAATCGCTGCAGGCGCTGCTGCCGGGCGTGCGCGTCGGGCTGGTGCATGGCCGCCTGAAGGCGGCCGAGAAGCTGGCGACGATGGTGGCGTTCAAGGCCGGCGAGATCGACCTGCTGGTGGCGACCACCGTCATCGAAGTGGGCGTGGACGTACCCAATGCCTCGCTGATGGTGATCGAGAACGCCGAGCGGCTGGGCCTGGCCCAGCTGCACCAGCTGCGTGGCCGTGTCGGCCGTGGATCGGCCGTGTCGCGCTGCGTGCTGCTGTACCAGGCGCCGCTCTCGCAGATGGCGCGCGAGCGCCTGCAGACCATGCGCGAAACCAACGATGGTTTCGTCATCGCCGAGAAGGACCTGGAGCTGCGCGGCCCCGGCGAACTGCTCGGCACCCGCCAGACCGGACTGGCCGGATTCCGCATCGCCGACCTGGCCCGCGACGCCGGCCTGCTGCCCGGCGTGCACGACCTCGCCGAACGCCTGCTGGCCCAGCAACCCGCACTGGCCGACCGCGTGGTGCAGCGCTGGATCGGCACCGCCGTGCGCTACGCCTCGGCGTAATGCCGCCTTGGGTGGGGTGTGGACCTTGGTCCACACATCCACGCCGCGCGCGTGAGTCGAGCCTGGCTCGACTCTACAGAGAGCCTTTTCGACCAATCCATGGAAGTGTCGACCAAGGTCGACACCTACCAACAGCAGCGTGTCGACCAAGGTCGACACCCACCAGCAGCGGAAATCTGTCGAAGGCGGGGTGGGTCCGGTGGCGGGGGTGTCCGCGGCATGGATGCCGCGGCCAAGCCCCCAGGGATGGGTTTACGGCGTCCCCCGTCATCGGACCCACCCCGCCATCCCCCAGGAAACCAGCTTTTGCCGTTGCTCTGGCGTTTGCCGTTGATTCGGCGGGTGCAGGGCGCAGCCCTGCCGAACCCCAACCCCCGTACTTGCAACGGTCATCATCCCGGTCCACACTTCGTTGCCGATCTGAAGACGGCAACGATGACCCACAAGATCCCCCTGTTGATCGACACCGACCCCGGTGTGGACGACGCCCTGGCCCTGCTGATGGCCTTTGCCGATGAACGGCATGACGTGGTCGCCCTGACCATCGCCGCCGGCAATGTCGGCCTGCAGTACACCGTCCGCAACGCCCTCAAGCTCTGCGACATCGTTGGCCGCGCCGACGTGCCGGTGTTTGCCGGCAGCCCGGATCCGCTGCTGCATCCCTCCGTCGACGCTGCCCACGTGCATGGCCGTGATGGTTACGGCGATGTGGACCTGGCGCCGCCGAGCCGCCAGGCCGAAGCCGAACATGCCGCGCTGGCCATCCTGCGCCTGTCGCACGAACACGCCGGCGAACTGATGCTGGTGATGCTCGGCCCGCTGACCAACCTGGCGCTGGCGCTGAAGCTGGACCCGACCCTGCCCCAGCGCATCAAGCGCATCGTGGTGATGGGCGGCGCGGTCACCTGCCACGGCAACATCACCCCGGCCGCCGAATTCAACATCGCGTTCGACCCGGAAGCGGCGCATGTGGTGTTCACCTCGTTCAAGCACCTGCTGGTATCGGACTGGGAAGCCACCGTCGCCCATGGCCTGCCGCTGCAGGATGCCGAGAAGTGGCTGCAGGCCGATTCCGATCGCGCCCGCTTCTACGAGCTGATCTCGCGCAAGACCCGTGGCCTGTCCGAGGACAGCAAGGGGGGCCGCTGGTATACCGCCGACGCGGTGGCCATGGCCTGGGCGTTGAACCCGGAATGGCAGCTGCAGGTCGAGTCGCGGCCGCTGAACGTGGAACTGAACGGCACGTTCAGCCGCGGTGCCACCATCGTCGACTGGAACCGCCAGACCGGCCAGCCGGACAACTGCGATCTGCTGATGGCCTACGACCAGCAGCGTTTCGAGGCCCTGGTACGCCAGGCCCTGGGCGCGGACTGAGGTCGATGTCCCGGTACCGGTTGCCCCGGGCGGCAACCGGTGCTTATAATGCCGCTCTTGACCACCAGCCCATTTACGGTGTGAGCCCATGAAGGCCGATATCCATCCGAACTACCGCGACGTCGTCTTCCATGACGTCACCTCCGATTTCAAGATCCTGACCCGCTCGACCATGGCGACGAAGGAAACCATCCAGTGGGAAGACGGCAACGAATACCCGCTGGTCAAGGTTGAAATTTCCTCGGCTTCGCACCCGTTCTACACGGGCAAGCACAAGGTCATCGACACCTCGGGCCGTATCGACAAGTTCCAGAAGCGCTACGCGCGCTGATCTGTCGATCCAGCTTCGAACCGACGGCCGCGCTCTGCGCGGCCGTTTGTTTTTCCCCAACGCCTGCCCAACGGGCGTTTGGATGGACGGAACACTGCGTTCGTGTGACAACGCTTTTGCCGATCCGGGCCGCTCAATGGCCGGGTTCTGGCCGCCTGTCGTCTACGACTTCTGTCTAGCGCCGGGCAAATGCTGCTGTGCGATAATGGCGTGATCCCCGGCACAGGCCGAGGACGTCATTCACGTGCCTGACCAATGCGCTTGGGCAGGCGCCTTCCCATGAAGGAGCGCACACAGTGTCCGATCTTGATCAGGTCACGCTCAACGCCGGCGATAAGTCCGTCGTTCTGCCCGTCATCAAACCCACCCTTGGCAACGACTGCGTCGACATCGCGAAGCTGACCAAGGAAACGGGGTATTTCACCTACGATTCCGGCTTCACCGCGACGGCCAGCTGCAAGTCCGCCATCACCTACATCGACGGCGACAAGGGCGTGCTGCTGTACCGCGGCTACCCGATCGAACAGCTGTCGGAAAAGTCGAGCTACGTCGAAGTGGCCTACCTGCTGATCAACGGCGAGCGCCCGAGCGCCGAGCAGCTGAAGGCCTTCACCGACGAGCTGGCGGCCGAAGCCAATGTCGATGAGTCGATCAACACCCTGATCGGCAGCTTCGCCAAGGATGCCCACCCGATGGCCATCCTGACCGCCGCCATCGCGCAGCTGTCGGGCATCTACCACGCCTCGCTGGACCTGTCCGACGCCGAACAGCGCCGCCAGGCTGCCGTGCGCCTGATCGCCAAGGTGCCGACCCTGTCGGCGCTGATCTACCGCCACGGCAAGGGCCTGCCGGCCAACAAGCCGGACACCTCGCTGGATTACGTCAGCCGCTTCCTGAAGCAGACCTTCGAGTCGGCCGACGGCCAGTACGAGCTGAACCAGGACGTGGTCAAGGCGCTGGACCTGCTGTTCATCCTGCATGCCGACCACGAGCAGAACGCGTCGACCTCGACCGTGCGCCTGGTCGGTTCGACCGGTGCCAACCCGTATGCGTCGGTCGCTGCGGGCGTCACCGCGCTGTGGGGTCCGGCCCACGGCGGTGCCAACGAAGCCGTGCTGAAGATGCTGGAAGAAATCGGCACTGCCGACAACGTCGAGTCCGCCGTGCTCAAGGCCAAGGACAAGACCTCCGGCTTCCGCCTGATGGGCTTCGGCCACCGCGTCTACAAGAACTTCGACCCGCGCGCCAAGGTCATCGGTGAGATGACCGGCAAGGTGCTCAAGCAGCTGGGCGTGCAGGATCCGCTGCTGGACGTGGCCGTGAAGCTGGAACAGGCCGCGCTGCAGGACGAATACTTCGTCGCCCGCAAGCTGTACCCGAACGTCGATTTCTACAGCGGCATCATCTACAAGGCGCTGCAGATCCCGACCGAAATGTTCACCGTCATGTTCGCCCTGGGCCGTACCTCCGGCTGGGTGTCGCATTGGCTGGAACAGCAGGTCGATCCGGAAATGAAGATCGGCCGTCCGCGCCAGGTCTACACCGGCAGCGACGTGCGCGACTACCAGGGCTGATCGCCCGCAGTAGGTTGTGCTGAAGACGCCCCGCATCCGCGGGGCGTTTTTTTTGCCTGGCGTTGGTAGGTGCCAACCTTGGTTGGCACGCATTCGGCCCAAACCCTCCACGCATCGCCTGGATCTACCGGGCTCGACGGGCGTTGAACCACCACCGCGCCAAGACCGCGTGATTCAAGGGTCTCATCCGCTTCACAACGGCTCGCGCAGCCTCAGGACGCCAGCTGCATTCGCAGCCCTTGAAACGGAGCGTCCATCCCGATGAGTACCCGATTTGATCCACCCGAGCGCGGACCGCTCGGCCCCGACGTCGCCACCGTCGTCACCGCCCCCATCGTTCCGCCCGCCAGCGAAAGCGCGGTGTCCTGGGGCGCGATCTTCGCTGGCGCCGTCGCTGCCGCCGCCCTGTCCCTCATCCTGCTGATTCTCGGCGTCGGCCTCGGCCTGTCGTCGGTGTCGCCGTGGTCGTTTGAAGGTGTCAGCAAGGAAACCTTCGGCTGGTCCAGCATCGCCTGGCTCACCTTCACCGCGCTGGCCGCCTCGGGCCTGGGTGGCTACCTGGCCGGTCGCCTGCGCACCAAGTGGACGCTGATCCACGGCGATGAAACCTACTTCCGCGATACCGCGCATGGCTTCGTATCGTGGGCCGTGGCCACGCTGCTCACCGCCGGCCTGTTGACCTCGGCCATCGGTGGTGTGCTGGGTGCGGGCGCCAAGGTCGCCGGTGCCACGGCGGGTGCAGCCGCGTCGACGGCAGGCGTGGTCACCGCAGCAGCCGGCACGGCCGCTGCAGGCAATGCGCAGGAAGGCGACCTCAACTATTGGGTCGATTCGCTGTTCCGCAGCGCGGCTCGCCCGGCTCCGGGCGCACCGGAGGCAGGGGCGCCGCCGGCACCGGGCACGCCGCCGGCACCGGGTGCGATGAACGATCCGGCCGCACCGCCGCCGCCGGCGGCACCGAACGCCGGTCCGCGTCCGGCCGGCATGACGCCGCCGCCGCGCCCGATGGCGGGTGGCCCCGGCGGCGATCGCCGCGAGGTGCGTGCGGAAGTGAACCGCATCATCGTCAACAGCCTGCAGGGCGATGGCCTTGACCCGGCCGATACCCAGTACCTGTCACAGCTGATTGCCCGCGAAACCGGCATGAGCGAAGCCGAAGCGCAGGCCCGCGTGACCGACGTGCAGACGCGCATGCGTGCGGCGCTGGAGAAGGCCAAGACCACGGCCAAGCAGGCCGCCGACGATGCACGCAAGGCGACGGCGTACGCCGCCCTGTGGCTGTTCATCACCCTGCTGATCGGCGCGTTCTTCGCCAGCCTCAGCGCCACGTGGGGCGGCCGTCGCCGCGACCTGTAGTTCCTATTGCTTCAGGAGAACGGATATGAAGATGTTGCTGCTATGGCTGCTGGGCGTTCCGATCCCGCTGCTGATCCTGTACGCGATCTTCTTCTGACGATTGCGTAGTGCGTGAAGTCTCAGGCCGCCGTAAGGCGGCCTGAGCCATTCTGGGTTGGGCGTTTCATGATGTTTGCGCAGAGCAATGAGAAATGTTGCAAAAACAGGTTGAGAGATATTGAGTAATTCCCAAACCTTGAGCGGCTTCAAAAATCCTGATCAGCGTTCAGCGTTTTAGGAATGCTTGAATGGTTTGTGGGGCAATGGATTCCTAACATTCTCTCCGTCGCCCGCATCCACCTCCGCCGGCGGCGCTTCCCTCGCCTTTGCGGAGAGGGGAGCTTTCACGTTTCCTGTCCGAGAGAGACACGCCCCATGAACGTCATCATCAAGAAAGCCGCGCTCGCTGCAGCGCTGGCCACCGCTTCACTGTCTGCGCATGCAGTCGACACCCGCATCTCCGTCTACGCCAACGTGGACACCACACTTGCCTTCCAGCAGGAGAACGGCAGCCCGCTGCCGGACAGCATCACCATGAACTACCTGCCGGAGTTCAACGATGGCAGCGGTGGCAACGTCCGTCCCGGCGGCCTGGAGCCGTGGACGCTGATGACCCGCATCTTCACCAACGACGACAGCAAGGACATTCAGGTCAGCCTGCAGAATGCTCTGGAACTGGTGCCGACCATCGGCCACGTGGGTGCCACGCCGGTGCCGATGACCGTCAGCCTGCACAATCTGGAACTGACCACCGCCAGCCAGGATCTGAGCGCCACAGATCTGTTCGATGGTGCCATCGACGGCGTCTCCAAGCCGCTGGAACTGGCAATCACCCAGACCACCGCCGGGGTGCTGAAGTCCGGCAGCTATGAAGGCATGGCCACCATCGTGATGCGCCAGAAGCCGTAAGCACCACCCGCCGGCCCGTGATCGCGGGCCGGCCCCAATGCGATTCCCACTGCATGAACACTCCCGCCCCCGCCGTTACCCGGCTGGCGATGGCGCTCGCCTTGGCGCTGGCCCCCGCGCTGTGCGATGCGCGTACCGTCCCCGCCGGTTTCGAAGATCTGGTTGAAGGCCAGACCGAACAGCTGGACGTCAGCCTGTTTGGCCAGTCGGCCGGGCTGTCGCCGGTACGGGTAACGCTGGATGACGTGCAGTTGCTGGAGCCAAAACGTGTAGCCGAAGCCCTCGGGCTAACTGCCGAAGCACAGGCGGCCCTCCTTCCTGCGCTCTCGCAGCCGATGCCACGCAACAGCCATCTGGCCTGCCGCTACGGCGGCGCTGCAGCGGGCTGTGGCTACATGGCGCCTCCCGAGGAGCCCACTGCCGTAAGCGCGCTCTACGACGAGGGCGAAGGCTCGGTGCGCCTGTTCGTTGCCCGCCAGTGGATCCCCGGTGAAGTGCGCGAGCCGCACCGCTTCCACAGTGTCAGCAACAACGCCGAGAACGCGTGGCTGCACCGGCAGACCTTCAACATCAGCGGTGGCCGCGATTACCAGTCGTTGAGCGCACAGGGTGCAGGCACGCTGGGTGTGTTCGCGCGTGGCCACCTGGCAGGCGAGTGGAACTACAACCGCCAGCAGTACCGCCACGGCGGCAGCCGTGATGATTTCCAGCTGGACAGCGCTTATTACCGGCACGACCTGGGTCAGGAGCACTACGTGCAGGCTGGCCTGATGGACCGCCGCAACCTGTCCAGCACGCAGGGCGGCACCTTCGCCTTCGGAATGCTGCCACTGGACCGCTTCCGCGGCGTGCGCTTCGGCACCACATACGCTTACGTGGATGCCGACGGCGCCGTGCAGGCGTCACCACTGACCGTGCTGCTGGCGCGCGATGCGCGCGTGGATGCCTTCGATGGCGAGCGCCTCCTGCAGACCTTCTACCTGCAGGCGGGGGTGAACCAGCTCGACACCCGCAACTTCCCGATGGGCAGCTACAACGTCACCCTGCGCGTGTACGAGGACGGCATCCTGGTGCGCAGCGAAGATGCGCCGTTCGACAAGGGCGGCGACTGGACCGACAGCCGCATGCAGTGGTTCGTGCAGCTGGGACAGCGCGATGAGCGCCGCAGCAACACTTTCGACAGCGACCAGGCCCTGCATGCGGGCGTGCGCGTGCCGCTGGTGCGCGATGTGGCCGTTACCGCCGGTATGGCCGACATTGCCGGCTTCACCTATGGCGAAGTACGGCTGGATGTGCGGCGCCAGTTCACCACCCAGGATGTGCGCGGTGCCTTCAGCGTGCTGCGCGGCAGTGATGGCAGCAGCGGCCAACAGCATCAGCTGTCCTACCGCCGCACGGCGGCGTGGAACCTCTACCAGCAACGCATGCGCGGCAATGCCTGCCGCTTCCAGGACGATGCGCGCGACCGGCTGGGCTGCAGCGATTCGCTCAGCGCCTCGATGTCGCTGCCAGTGGCCGGCGGCAGTGCCTACGTGGGCTACACCCGCCGCCAGACCTGGCGGCCCGCGCGCGAGTTGCCCGGCTTTGGCGATGACCCGCTGGACGGGCTGCTGCCGTGGCTGCCGCCGGATCCGCTGCGCCCGCAGCGCGAGGCCCAGCGCAGCCGCACCTGGCAGGCCAGTTTCAGCCGTACCCATCGCTGGGGCGAGTTCACCGTTTCCACCCGCACCGGCGTGTGGCAGCAGCGCAACGACGCCGTGCTAGGCACACAGGGCAGCCGCGACCGTGGCGTGTTCCTCAGCGTCAGCCTGAGCCGCCTGCAGCAGGGCGAGCGCGGCAGCTCGCAGCGCCGCTATGCCGTGGATGCGCGCCAGCCCGAACACCAGCGCCCGGACGTGACCTACAGCGTGGCGCAGAGCCGGCGCCAGGACGTGGACGCCAACTACCGCGAAGTGACCGGCGAACTGCGCGCCACCAACAATGACCGCTACAGCGCCACGCTGGGTACGCAGCTGCAGAACCCGTGGGGCCAGACCGGCGCCACGCTGGCTGGCTACCGCCAGCCGGGCCGAAACACTTACTCGTACAGCGCCAACCACGCCTCCAGCTTTGCTCTGAGCCGCCGCGGTCTCTATTGGGGCGGCGGCGCCACCGCCGATGCCGGCTTGGCCGTGCAGGTGGATGACACCGACGACCTGGACCTGAGCGGCCTGGCCGCCGAGCTGCAGGTGGGCGGCGCACGCCGCCAGCGGCTGAAGCTGGGCGAGCGCCGGCTGATGCCGCTGCAGGCCTACCAGACCCACCGCGCCGAGCTGCAGGATGCAAGCGCGCTGGAGGGCATCGCTTCGGTGCGGGTAACCGGTGCTTCGGGCATGCGGCCGCTGTTCCTCTCGCCGGGCCGACTGGTACGCATGCCGGTGCCCATCGAGGTGACCTACACCTTCATCGGCAGTGCGCGCGACGTGGCAGGGATGCCGCTGGGCGGCGCCCGCATTCTCAACGCGCCGGTGCCGGGCACCAGCGCCAATGGCGGCTTCGTGGCCGAGTTTCCGCGCTTTGAGAAGACGCTTTATCTGCTGCAGGACGACCGCCTGCTGCAGTGCCCGCTGCAGATACGCGAACGCCGCAGCGTGGTGCTGCTGGTGGGCGCCGTCCAGTGCGAGCCGCTTGCCGTGGCGCTGCTGCCGCCAGAGATACGCCAGCAGGCGCGGGTGACGCGGCTGCTGCAGGAACAGGCCTTGATTGCGGTTGTGCCGCAGACCGCTGCTACAGGAGAAACGCCATGAGCCGGCGCGTGTTGTTTGTGTGGATGGTGATGAGTGCGCTGGCGGTGATGGTGCCGAAGGCGTGGGCGCAGAGGCCGCCACAGATGGATCCGCCGAGCGGTGTGATTACCCAGGACATCGTGATGAGCTGGGATCGATCAGCGATGCCGGGGGATGTCGAGATATGGCCTCGACGAACGTTGATTGCCCACGATCATCTTGATCTTTCGAAAAAGTATGGCGCACTGTTTTTTACGTGTGCGTCCGCGAGTGACTCGGCGAGGGGGCGGTGTGCAGTTGAGGACACGCATCAAACAGCCTCGACGCTCAGTGACGTCCCTACGATGTTCACCGAACAGCGGAGTGGCCTGCGCTCCAACATTGTTGTTTCCGTGGGCGTTCAGCGTGTTGATCCAAGCGCCGGCTGTTCGAGTAACTACTGGGGAGACCCGCAAGTGGCTGAGTCGTCCAATGGGCGGCCCTGCTTTGGCGGCCCTCAAGTTGGAACCGGAGGGGTACTAATGCTGGCCGCGCAAAGTCTTCAGTCTCTCACCGCAGGCCACTGGAAAGGCACCCTCGAGCTCCGCCTGCGCCGCCCACCTTCCGAGCGCCTCGCCACCTACATTTTCAACTTCGATTTCACGATCACCGACTACGACGCGATCTCGATCTACCTGCCCGCGTTCGAGAACGGCAACGCCAACGTCAACATGGATTTGCGCTACGACCCGATCAAGGGAGAGATTGGCGGCAGCAAGGACGTCGACATGTGCCTGTACGACGGCCTGGGTTCGCAGAGCGAACATCTCGGTATCACGGTGCGGGACACAGGCTCACGGCCCAGCGTCGGCGACGACTACCCACTCTGGCACCGCGATGCCACCGGCGACGACCGCGAACGCGTGAGCTTCAATGTCTGGCTCAACTATGCCGGTAGCAAGCGCCGCATGCGCAATAACGTGGAAGAGCAACTGCTGGGTGTCGACACAACCGCGCTGCGGCTGGTGAAGCTGCCCAAGTTCGACCAGCCCGTCTATTGCGTACCGACGCCGATCACTCTTGAAACGCCAGCCTTCAAAGCCAGCACCAAGCGTGAAGGCGTCTACACCGGTGAGCTGAAGGTGGAACTTCGCGTGCCCACCGCCCGGCCCTGATTCCCACGGAGATACTCATGAAAAAGTTCGTCTACCTGTTACTGCCGGTAGCGCTGCTGCATGCAGCATCCGCCCATGCCAATCTGACCGTTCACCCCATGCGCTCGTCGGTGGAGGGCAAGCGCAGTACGCAGATCCGCGTGTACTCGCAGTCCACCCAGGCACAGTACGTGCAGGCCACGCTGCGCCGCATCGACAATCCCGCGAGTGCCAACGAGCAGGAAAGCGAAGTTGAGCCGCATGAGGCCGCCATAGCGGTAACACCAGGGAAGTTCGCACTGGCTGGCGGCGGCAACCGCCTGATCCGCGTCATTCCGCTGCAGCCCGTGCAGAAGGAAACGGCCTACCGCGTGTACTTCGAGGGCGTGCGCGGGCCAGACGAAACCACGCAGGAAGGCGAAGGCCGCTCCCAGGCCAACGTAGGGGTCAGCCTGGTATGGGGTGCCTTGGTCAACGTGCTGCCCACCGATGGCGAAGTGGTGCTGCAGCTGCAGGGCAACACCCTGCTCAACACCGGCAGCCTGCGCGTGGGCATCACAAGCGTGGCCGAGTGCACCCGCGCGGGCGCATGCACCGCCCACGACATTACCCACAGCCTGTACCCGGATGCCGCGCTGGAGCTGCCCTTCCAGCCCAAGGCCGGCAACACCCTGCAACTGCGCTATCGCCTTACCCGCGACGGCTACCGCGAGCACGTGCAGACCGTCGCCGGCTCAGCAGGCTGAGGCCAGCCCCATTCTTTGGCCTGCGCATCGGCGTGGGCTGCTCTTTCCCTGTGTTGTTGAGGAGTTTCAATGAACCGTATCTATCGACGTATCTGGAATGCCGTCCGGCAGTGCTGGGTGGTGGCCAGTGAACTGAGCTCGCCGCGCGGCAAACCCGCGCAGACGCGAGTACTGATGTCCGCGCTTCTGCTGACGACCGCCGGTGGGGCCTTTGCGGCCAATGAAACGGATGACCTGGATCTGGCTACAGAATCCAGTTCCGGAACATTGCTGATCCAGAAGGAGCTCATCCCCGTGATGTCCTTCGCGGCGCCGAATTCTGTCGCATCGGCGATCGCACCGCGCGGGAGGTACGATCAGTGGGCGATTGTAATGAGCGGAAACTACGCCGATGCTCGTGTCAGCGGTGCTGATGTTCTGGCACTTGGCTCGCGCGCACAGATCTACGGCACCGAGTCTACCGGCCTGGGCAACTACGCAGAGACCAGCGGCGGATACGCTACTGCCGTGGGCCACTTCGCAAGGGCGTTTGGTGGACATGGCACCGCGCTGGGCACGAAAGCCTATGCCAGCGGGAAAGGTGCAACGGCGCTTGGCCACGATTCGCAGGCGTCTGCGGGGAACGCGGTTTCAATTGGCAGCGGCGCCCGCGCTTCCTACTCCGATTCTGTCGCCATTGGCGCAAACTCTGTGACCTATGGTTCCAACACGGTTTCAGTAGGCAGCAGCGGCGGGGAGCGTCGAATCACAAATGTGCGTGAGGGCAGCAACGGCACGGACGCGGTCAATCTAAACCAGCTCGCCAACACCAATCGCAACGTCGCCACGACATACGATATGGCGAGCACGGCTAAAAGTACGGCAGCGTCAGCGCAGACGACCGCAAACACCGCACAAAACACCGCCAATACCGCAAGAAGCAATGCAGATAGCGCGCTTTCGAAAGCCAATACGCTTTCAGCACTGCTCAGCCAGACAGCCAGTTACAGCGACATCCGCATCGGTGCCGGCAATAGTGGCTCACTGCTGGACATTCGCAACAGTGGCGGCTATACGCGCAGAATATACGGCGTCTCCGAGGGGACGATTAGTTCCAACAGCACAGACGCGGTCAATGGCGCTCAGCTGAATCGGGTTCAGAACGCCGCCTCCGACGCCAGGACTGTCGCGAACTCGGCGCAGACATCCGCCAATGCTGCGCAGACCACGGCCAACACTGCAAAGAGCAACGCTGACAGCGCTCTTTCGAAGGCAAACACCCTCTCGAATCTGCTAAGCCAGACAGCCAGCAACGGTGATGTCCGGATCGGTGCTGGCAATAGTGGCTCGCTGCTTGACGTTCGCAACAGCGGTGGCTATTCGCGCAAGGTCACTGGCGTTGCCGAGGGAGCGGTTGGTTCAAACAGCACAGACGCGGTCAATGGCACGCAGTTGAATCGGGTTCAGAACACCGCATCCGACGCCAGGACCGTGGCGAACTCGGCGCAGTCATCCGCCAATACCGCGCAGACCACGGCCAACGCAGCAAAGTCCAATGCCGACAACGCTCTTTCGAAGGCAAACATGCTTTCGACCCTGCTTAGCCAGACGGCCAGCAACGGCAATGTCCGCATCGGTGGTGGAAACAGTGGCACGATCCTTGACGTTCGCAACAGTGGCAACAGCAACCGCCTGATCACGGGCGTGGCCAAGGGAAAAGTCGATTCGACCAGCTCTGACGCCGTGAATGGTCAACAGCTATTCGCCACCGACGAGATTGCCCGTGGTGCCGGAACTCTGGCGCAGGGCGCGGTAGCTGCTGCGAACAATGCGGTAGCCAAGGTTACGGTGCTGGAGGGGTTGGTGCGCGAGGATGGGCCGGCAGGCAGTGTTCGCCTGGGAGGGAACAACGCCGGTTCCGTGCTGGATGTTCGTAACAAGAGTGATGGCAAGCGGAAGATCACTGGTGTTGCGGAGGGCTCGCTTGTTGCTGGAAGTGCGGACGCTGTGACGGGCGGGCAGTTGGCGACAACCAACGCTAACGTGGCTGGCGCTGAGAAGTCGATTGCCGATGTGGTGGCGCGCGTTGAGGCTGCATCCAGGCATATTGCGGTGGGTCGCCCCATTGATGATGAAAAGGCTCAGGCGGGCCGCCTCGGAGTTGCGATCGGTGACTCTGCATATGCAGCGCCAGCAAAGGATGGAGCTGTTGCGCTTGGTAGCTATTCGCGAGCCGAGGCAGAGGACTCAGTTTCGCTGGGACGAGCGGCATGGGTTCAGGAGAGTGCCAGCCGCGGTTTTGCACTGGGATCCCGCTCCGTAGTTGAGGAGGCGGGTGGCTTGGCCTTGGGGGCAAACAGCTCTGTAAAGAAGGGCGCTCAAAATGCAGTTGCGATTGGTTACGGATCAACGGCGTTGGAAAGCAACACTGCATCCTTTGGCGATGGTGCGCTGCAGCGTCGCCTCATCAACATCGCCCGCGGCACCGCCGACCACAACGCCACCACCGTCGGCCAGTTGAACGACAGCCTCGCCACCCTTGGTGGTGGCGCCAAGCTGGACGCCAACGGCAACGTGACGGCCCCCACCTACAGAGTCCAGAACACCGACCAGCGCACCGTAGGTGGCGCACTGGCCATCCTCGATGGCGCCGTCCTCCGCACCACCTCCCGCGTCGACGGCATGGAAGGCCAGCTCCGTTCCATCTTCCAGGACACCGCCAACGCCCGTGCCGATGGCTTCAACCAGCTCACCCTCGCTGGTGCGCAGGGCATGGTCATCTCCAACGTGGCCAACGGCCTGATTGCCGCCGGCAGCCGCGAGGCGGTCAACGGCGGCCAGCTGCACGCGGTGCAGCAGCAGCTCAATGGCCGCATCGACGGGCTGGAACAGCGTGTAGACGGCCAGGGCCCGGCGCCGCAGTCGCGTGCCATGGTGCTGGCATCCACCGAGCAGGACGCAGCGGCACCCACGCCGCCCGCCACGCAGGACGATAAGGTCGTCGCCGATACCGGCAACGCACCGAAGTCCTCGCCCGCGCCGCAGCCCAAGGCTGATGCGCCGGAATCACCCAAGCCGCAGGTCGACACCGCCGAGCTGGAGAAGATGCTGGCCCGCGCCAACGACTATAGCGATGGCATCGCCCGCGAAGTGGATGCGCGCTTGAACAAGATGGACAAGCGCTTCAACCGCATGGCGGCGATGAGCAGCGCGCAGACCGCGATGGCGATGAACACCGCCGGCCTGGCCACCTACAACCGCCTCGGTGCGGGCGTGGGCTATGCCGAGGGCGAATCGGCGATGGCGGTGGGTTACCAGCGCGTGTTGAACGACAAGGGTTCGGCCACCTTCAGCCTCAATGGTGCGTTCACCAACAGTGGTGAGCGCAGCGTGGGCGTGGGTGTGGGTATCGGCTGGTAAGCCATGGAGCCCCGGCGTGGTGCGCGTAGCGAGCCCTGCCGCGCCGGGGCGCTTGCCGAGGAGAAGGCGATGTACGGATGGGTACGCCAGTTCATCAACTATCGCAGTTTCTACCTGTGGCGCGCACGCTATCGGTACTACACGCGCAATGTGGACGGCTGGATTCTGTCCAGCGCGCTGTGCCTGGCGTGCATGGCGATGGTGCTGTGGTACTACTGGCGGGTAGCGAGCGTGCCGCCCCCACGCGTGCATCCCGAAGCGGCAGCGCTGCGCGTGGAGAACATCACCCATGAGGCCATCCGCCGCATCGTGCGGGTACGGCACGGCGGCAGCATGCCTGGCGAGATGTTCAGCACGCCCGAAGAGGTCCGCGCCGGCACACTGCGCACGCTGCAGGTGCGGCAGCTGCTGGACAGTGCGGAGGCGTGGCAACTGAAGGCCCACCTGCTGGCCGACATGGCCGACTACATCACCGCCACCGGAAGCTGCTTCCCCTACGAGTGCTGGCGGGTGACGCATCGCCTGGAGCTGCTGCGGACGGCGCAGGCGGAGAATACGGCGATCAACGAGGCACTGGCGTCGGTGCTGGTCGAGCCGTTGGACAGGATGCCGAACCTCGATGGCGGTGAGCGCACGCGCGTGCAGAGCGCCTGGTCCGATACGTTCGGCGATGCCTACAACCACACCTGGTTGCTGGGGGATCTGCAGGCCATGCACGCACGGATGATGCTGGAATACCCGCAACGCGCGGGCGCACCGTGGCTGGCGCGCTTGCTGACCGGGGATGCGGAAGAGCCGCACCTGTACCCCCTGTAGCGCCGAGCCGTGCCCGGCTGCCTTTCGGTCAGGTACCCGGATACTCGAAGTAGAGTGCGGACCGACGGTCCGCACCCACTACAGCCCGCCAGAGGTTCTTCCCATTATCCGCCGATGTAGGCGGTGATCTCGGCCTCGGCCAGCACCTGCCGCAGCTGTGCCACGGAGGCACGCCGCATCGGCTTCTCGTCCACCGGCGACAGCGGTGCCTGGCGCAGGGCGTCATAGGGCAGCACTGCCAGGTCGAAGGTCAGCTCTTCGGCACTGAACACCCAGACCGGCACGTCGAGGCTGCGCTCGCGGTCCATGCGCAAGCGACGCGTGCGCGATTCGGCCGGGATGCCATGCTCGTCCAGGAAGCGATGCACGGCCTCCGGGTCGTCGCTGTGCAGGTGCAGCTGCACGGGGCTGTTGGCGTCGGCAGTGCCCTCCAGCACCGGGCCGGCCAGTCGCGGCGCGAAGCCGTGCAGGAACTCCAGGGCGCGCATCGCGGCTTCGCGGCGGCGCTGCAGTTCGTTGCCATGCTGCGGCCCGGAGAACAGCCGCTGGTACTCGCGCAGGGCGTCCTCGATCTCGGTGTTGCGGGGCAGGGAGGCATCGTCGTGGATGCCGAGGCGGCTGGCGGCCTTCAACTTGGCCTGGTGGTAGTCGCGGATGCCGCCTTCGGCCATCAGGCGGGCGGCTTCGTGGGCGAGGCGGTGACGCCGCTCGCGGGTCTGGCTGGCAGCATGCTGGCGCGCGCGATGCATGCGATGACTCCTGTTGCGACCTGGCTACAGACTAGCGCACGGATGTGACATCTGCGTGGGGGCGGACATTGGTAGCGGCCAACCTTGGTTGGCCATCGTTGCGGGTGCCGACCTTGGTCGGCACCCCAGTGACCCTTCCTCAGAAGATATCAAACGCGGCGGCGTCGGCCTGCGGCGTATTGAGGTTCAGGTCGTAGTCGGTCAGGCGGTCCATGTCTTCCACCTTCACCCACTCGGTCGCGCCGTTGAGGGTGGCCTGGACCATGCCGCTGGGCGGGTCGTTCTGCGCGATCGGGGTGTCCTTCAGCGCGGTGCGCATGTAGTCGATCCAGATCGGCAGGGCGGCCTTGCCACCGTATTCGCGGTAACCCAGCGAGCGGAAGTCGTCGCGGCCCACCCACACGGTGGTCACGTACGGGCCGCCGAAACCGGAGAACCAGGCGTCGCGGTGGTCGTTGGTGGAGCCGGTCTTGCCGCCCACGTCCTCGCGGCCGAGTACCTTGGCCTGGACGCCGGTACCGCGCTGGACCACGTCGCGCATCATCGACACCAGCTGGTAGGCGGTGCGGGCGTCGATCGCGCGCGGGGCGGTGCGGGCATCCGGGTTGGCCGGTACGGCAGCGGTTTCGGTCTTGGCTTCGGCCTTGGCCGCAGCGGCCGGGTCGACCTTCGGCGCGGGGGCACCGAAGTTGAAGCCGTCCACGACCTGGTTGACCGGCTGGTCGCTGCTGCCGGCGCACTCGCGGCAGGCCAGCGCCGGGTTTTCCTTGAACACCAGGGTGCCGTCGCGGTCGTTGACCTGGTCGATCAGCCAGGTGTCCACGCGCGAGCCGCCATTGGCGAACACGGCGTAGCCACGGGCCACCGACAGCGGGGTGAGCGAGGCGGTGCCCAGCGACATCGACAGGTTCGGCGGCAGTTCCGATTCGGCAAAACCAAATTCGCTGATGTACTTGCGCGCGTAGTCCACGCCCATGCCGTCAAGCAGGCGTACCGAGACCAGGTTGCGCGACTGCACCAGTGCTTCGCGCAGGCGCATCGGGCCGCGGAAGCCGCCGCCGTCGTTCTGCGGGGCCCAGGTCTTGCCGCGGCGGTCGCGGAACACGACCGGGGCGTCGAGCACGATCGAGGCCGGGTTGTAGCCCTTGTCGAAGGCGGCCGCGTAGACGAACGGCTTGAAGCTCGAGCCCGGCTGGCGACGGGCCTGGGTGGCACGGTTGAACTTGTTGCCGGAGAAGCTGAAGCCACCGACCAGCGCCTTCAACGCGCCGTTGTGGGCATCCAGCGAGACCAGCGCGGACTGGCCGCGCGGCAGCTGGTCCAGCAGCCACTCACCGTCCTTGGCGCCGGCACGCACGCGCACGATGTCGCCGCGCTGCACCAGCTTGCCCGGGGTCTTGTTGGTCCACTTGGCGGCGCCGGCCGGCAGCACGATCTCGCTGCGGTTGGCCAGCACCACGGTGGCGCTGCCGTCGGCGCCGGTGCTGGCAACGATGGCCGGCAGCAGGCCGGACTGGCCGAACATGCCGCGCAGGTGCTCGGCGAGGGCGGCGGCATCTTCGCCGGCCCCCACCTGGACCTGCTTCTCCACGCCGTGCCAGCCGTGGCGGTGGTCGTACAGCAGCAGGCCATCGCGGACGGCCAGGTTGGCGGCAGTCTGCAGGGTCGAGTCGATGGTGGTGGTGACGCGGTAACCCTTGTTGACCACATCGCCGCCGAAGCGGGCGATCATTTCCTGGCGCACCAGTTCGGCCACGTAGGGGGCATCGACCTGCACCGGCGGCTCATGCGCGCTGGCATGCATCGGCACCGCCTTGGCGGCGTCGGCCTCGGCCTGGGTGACGAACTTCAGGTCGGCCATGCGCTGCAGCACGTAGTTGTCGCGGCGCTGGCGGGCACGTTCCGGGTTGGAGATCGGGTTGCCGGAAGAGGGGAACTTGGGGATGCCGGCCAGCGAGGCCATCTCGTCCAGGTTCAGTTCGCCCAGCTTCTTGCCGTAATAGAACTCGGCGGCAGCGGCCACGCCGTAGGCGCGGTTGCCGAAGAAACTCTTGTTCAGGTACAGCTCGAAGATCTCGTCCTTGCTCAGCTCGGACTCGATCTTCCGCGCCAGCAGGATCTCGGCCAGCTTGCGGGTATAGCTGTACTCGGAGCTGAGGAAGAACTGGCGGGCGACCTGCTGGGTGATGGTCGAACCACCCGG
Source organism: Stenotrophomonas maltophilia (assembly GCF_001274595.1). Taxonomy (GTDB): domain Bacteria; phylum Pseudomonadota; class Gammaproteobacteria; order Xanthomonadales; family Xanthomonadaceae; genus Stenotrophomonas; species Stenotrophomonas forensis. Next base: position 3,850,986 of record NZ_CP011010.1, on the reverse strand, counting down.
CACGCGCTTGTCGTTGGTGGTGGCCAGCAGCCACACCGCGCGGCCGATGCCCATGTAGTCCACGCCGCCATGCTCGTAGAAGCGGGCATCCTCGGTGGCCAGGAACGCCTGCTTCAGGCGCTCGGGCACGTCCTTCATGGTGACCGGGGTACGGCGGGTCTCGCCGAACACCGCCATCAGCTTGCCGTCGGCGGCATAGACGTACATGGGCTCCTGCATCTCCACGTCGCGCAGGGTCTGCACGTCGGGAAGCTTGGAGGATACGGCGTAGTACAGACCGCCCACGGCGGCCGCGCCGATCAGCGCCAGGACCAGGACAATCAGGAAGATCCAGCGCAGCCAGCGGCGGAGTCGAGTCATCGGGTTCAGATTCCGATTGCGAATTTCGTGGTCGCAGAGTATAGATTACGCAAGGTGGCGGCTGGGGTCGGCACTGGGGAGCGCAAGGGGAACTGCCAGGGGCTGCAATGTGAATCCGTGAGGGACTTCACAGCAGGGTCGTTGCCATTTGCTAAGAATACGTTATTAATGCTCGGACGCAGGTCTTGTGTCCAAGTGCCCGTCGGCAGGGGAGAAACCGTGGGGCTCATCCCAAAAAGTCAGTCGCCGCTTGTAGGCGTCGACATCAGTTCGACTGCGGTAAAGCTTTTGCAGCTGTCCCGCAGCGGCAATCGTTTCCGTGTGGAACACTATGCTGTGGAACCACTTCCGCCGAATGCGGTGGTGGAGAAGAACATCGTGGAGGTGGAAGCGGTCGGTGAGGCCATCCGCCGGGCGATGAACCGTTCAGGCAGCAAGGCCAAGCTGGCCGCTGCCGCCGTCGCCGGGTCGGCGGTGATCACCAAGGTGATCCCGATGCCGGCCGAGCTCGACGAAAACGACATGGAAGCCCAGATCGAGCTGGAAGCGGTCAACTACATTCCGTATCCGATCGAGGAAGTGAACCTGGACTTCGAGGTGATCGGGGCGATCCCGAACAACCCCGAGATGGTGCAGGTACTGCTGGCGGCGTCGCGTTCGGAGAATGTGGAGCTGCGCCAGTCGGCGCTGGAGCTCGGTGGCCTGCAGGCCAAGGTGATGGACGTGGAGGCCTTTGCGGTCGAGAACGCCTACGCCCTGGTCGCCAGCGAGCTGCCGGTGTCCATCGACGGTGTCGTCGCGCTGGTCGACATCGGCGCGACCATGACCACCCTCAATGTCCTGCGCGGCGGCCGCAGCCTGTACAGCCGCGAACAGGTGTTCGGTGGCAAGCAGCTGACCGACGAGATCATGCGCCGCTACGGCCTGAGCTACGAGGAAGCCGGCCTGGCCAAGCGCCAGGGTGGGTTGCCGGAAAGCTACGAGATGGAAGTGCTGGAGCCGTTCAAGGAAGCGACGGTGCAGCAGATCAGCCGCCTGCTGCAGTTCTTCTATGCAGGCAGTGAGTTCAACCGCGTCGATCACATCGTGCTGGCCGGCGGCTGTGCCGTGCTGGGTGGCCTGCCGGAGATGGTCGAAGAACAGCTGGGCGTGCCGACCGTGGTCGCCAACCCGCTGGCACAGATGACCCTGGGCCCGAAGGTGAACGCGCATGCGCTGGCCCAGGATGCCCCCGCGCTGATGATCGCCACCGGTCTGGCGCTGAGGAGCTTCGACTGATGGCACGCATCAATCTATTGCCCTGGCGCGCCGAGCGGCGCAAGCAACGCCAGCGTGAGTTCTACGCAATGCTGGGCATGGCTGCGATCGGTGGCCTGCTGCTGTCGCTGCTGATCTGGTTCTACTACGACCGCCAGGTGAGCGGCCAGATGGATCGCAATGCCTATCTGTCGGCCGAGATCGAGAAGGTCAAGGAACAGAACAAGGAGATCGACCGCCTCGATGCGCAGAAGGAACGCCTGCTGGCACGCAAGAAGGTGATCGAGGAACTGCAGGCCAAGCGCTCGCAGATGGTCCATCTGTTCGATGCGCTGGTGCGTACGATTCCCGATGGCGTGGTGCTGACCGCGCTGAAGCAGGAAGGCGACGTGCTGACCCTGGAAGGCCGTACCCAGTCCAACGCCCGTGTTTCGGCCTACATGCGCAACCTGGACACCTCCGGCTGGATGACCAATCCGGAGCTGTCGATCATCGAGGCACGCGAGCCGGAGAAGGACAAGGACGGCAAGACCGGTCCGGTTACCGACATCAAGGCACTGCCGTACGTGTTCGTGGTCAAGGTGAAGCTGCCGGCACAGAGCGAGGAGGTTGCGGCGACGCCGGGCCTGAACGCGGATGGCACGGTTGTTTCGGCACCGCCGGCTGCGGTGGCCCCGCTTGCCGCAGGTCCGGACGCTGCCGCACCTGCCACGCCTGCTGCCCCGGCTGCGGCTGCGGCCGCGAATGCGCCGGCACCGGCACCGGCGGCACCTGCCGCAGCGCCGGCGGCTGCACCGGCCACTGCACCGGCCAAGCCGAACCAGCCGGCAGCACCGGCTGCCAAGCCGGCGCCGAAGCCTGAGGGAAGCCGCCTGGCGCAGCCGCCGCAGGCCTTCATCGCGCCGCTGCAGGGGGACCGCGCATGAGCCAGAAGATCGATCTGAAGAACCTCGATTTCAACGACATCGGCAACTGGCCGCAGAAGGCCAAGATCGTCTTCTGCTCGGTGCTGGCGCTGGTGATCATGTTCCTGGCGTGGATGCTGCTGATCAGCGGCAAGCGCGAGGAGCTTGCTGGCCTGGAATCGAAGGAAGTCGAGCTGCGTTCCGAGTTCACCAAGCAGCAGGAACGCGCGGTGAACCTGGCCCCGCTGAAGCAGCAGCTGGCGCAGATGGAGCAGGTGCTGCAGCAGATGCTGCGGCAGCTGCCGAGCAAGACGGAAATGCCCGACCTGATCATCGACATCTCGCAGACCGCGTTGTCCAGCGGCCTGGCCAACGAGCTGTTCGAGCCCGAACAGGAGCAGGTCAAGGAGTTCTACGCCGAGAAGCCGATCAAGCTGCGGATGGTGGGCAGCTACCACCAGTTCGGCGCGTTCGTCAGCGGCGTGGCGTCGCTGCCGCGGGTGGTGATCCTGACCATGCACGACATCAACCTCAAGCCCAAGGACAAGTCCAAGGGCAATGTCCGCAGCGGTGCGCTGGAGTTGTCCGGCACGGTCAAGACCTATCGCTATCTGGACGAGACCGAAGTGCAGGCGCAGCAGGCTGCTGCCGATGCCGAGGCGAAGAAGAAGGGCAAGGGGGGCAAGAAGTGATGCGCACGTACATCGCACGCGGTGCAATGGCGTTGGCGGTCCTGTTGCTGGCCGCCTGCGGCCGCGGCGTGACCAGCACGCCCGGCGACGCCCCCAACCTGGAAAAGTGGGTGGAAGGCGAGCGGGCTCGGCCGGCGCAGCCGCTGGAGCCGCTGCCGGTGATGCAGCAGTTCGAGACCTTCGAGTATTCGGCGCAGGGCATGCGTGACCCGTTCACCGATGCCTGGACCAATCCGCAGCAGGGGAATGGCGGATTGCGTCCGGATCCGAACCGGCGCAAGGAGCCGCTGGAAGGCTTCCCGCTGGACGCACTGGACATGGTCGGCACCATCGGCACGGGTGCAGGCGTCGTCGCGCTGGTGATGGGGCCGGACAAGGTGACCTACCGGGTGCGCCCGGGCGGTTACCTGGGACAGAGCGACGGGCGGATCACGGCGGTCTTCGAAGACCGCGTGGAGCTGATCGAACTGGTGCCGGATGGTGCGGGCGGCTGGCTGGAACGGCCGGCAACGCTCTCGCTTGAAGATCAATGATCGTTTACTGGGGATAGCACGATGACCTTTCACCAAGCCAAGGGGCTGCGTCCCATCCGGCGCTCTACCTTGAACCGTGTCAGCGCGTTGGGAGTCGCGCTGATGCTGGCCTGCGCTCCGGCGCTGGCTGCCACGCCGGCGGAAAAGCCGGCCGGCGCCACCGTGGCTGCGGCCGTCGCACCGACAGGCCTGTCGGTGGCGAAGATTGATTTCAAGCGCGGCGATGACGGCGCCGGCCGCCTGATCGTCCAGTTCGACGGGCAGGGTGCGGTGCCGGACCTGCGCACGCAGGGCAACAGCGTGGTGGTCGATGTCGGCAACGCCCGGCTGCCGGCCAACCTGCAGAGGCCGATGAACGTCACCGACTTCGCAACGCCGGTGCAGCGCATCGACGCCAAGCCCTCCGGCGCGGGTACCCAGCTGGTCCTGAGCACCGGCGGTGCGGTGGATTCGCTGGCCTACCAGAGCGGCAACGAATACGTGGTCGAGATCAGCCCGCGTCAGGCGCCGGCGGCAGTCGGTGCGGTCACTGCGGGCAGCGTTGCGCAGGCCGCCAAGGCCGTGGGCCAGCGCGGTTTCACCGGCAAGCCGGTGACCTTCAACTTCCAGGACGTGCCGGTGCGCACCGTGCTGCAGTTGATCGCCGAAGAATCCAACCTCAACGTGGTGGCGTCCGATTCGGTGCAGGGCAATGTGACCCTGCGTCTGGTCAACGTGCCGTGGGACCAGGCGCTGGACATCGTGCTGCGGGCCAAGGGCCTGGACAAGCGTCGCGACGGCAGCGTGATCTGGGTTGCGCCGCAGGCCGAGCTGGCCAAGTTCGAGCAGGAGAAGGAAGACGCGCGCATCGCCATCGAGAACCGCGAAGACCTGGTTACCGATTACGTGCAGATCAACTATCACAGCGCCACGCAGATCTTCAAGGCGTTGACCGAAGCCAAGGGTATCGGCGGTGGCGGCGGCAACGGCAGCAGCGGTGGTTCGGCGTCGCAGGAAGACAGTGGCTTCCTGTCCTCGCGTGGCCGCATCGTGGCCGACGAACGCACCAATACGCTGATGATCAGCGACATCCCGAAGAAGATCGCGCGCATGCGTGAACTGATCGGCGTGATCGACCGGCCGGTCGACCAGGTGCTGATCGAAAGCCGTATCGTCATCGCCACCGATACGTTTGCCCGCGAGCTGGGTGCCAAGTTCGGCATCAGCGGCAGCCGCGACAACGTGTACTTCAGCGGTGACCTGGAATCCAACCGCAAGACCCGCCTGTCGCAGGCGGATACCGCGGCCGCCAATGCCAAGGCCTATCGCGATTGGGAAGCGGGTGGCAGCGTTGGACCGGCACCGGTGCCGCTGCTTCCGGCCATCACCCGTGGCCTGAACTTCAACCTGCCTGCCGCTTCGACCGCCACCCCGGGCTCGTTGGCGCTGTCGATCCTCAACGCCGGCTACCTGCTGGACGTGGAGCTGTCGGCGATGCAGGAAGAGGCGCGTGGCGAAGTGATCTCCAACCCGCGCGTGGTGACCACCAACCAGCGCGAGGCACTGATCAAGCAGGGCAAGGAAATCGGCTACGTCACCATCAGTGGTGGCGGTACCGGCGGCGTTGCCACGCCCAACGTCCAGTTCAAGGAAGTGGTGCTGGAGCTGAAGGTGACCCCGACCATCACCAACGACAACCGCGTGTTCCTCAACATGCAGCTGAAGAAGGATGAAGTGGAGCGCCTGATCCAGCTGCAGGGCTATGGCACCGTACCGGAAATCAACCGCCGTGAAGTCAATACCGCGGTGCTGGTGGACGATGGCCAGACCGTCGTGATCGGTGGCGTGTACGAGTTCACCGACCGCAGCAGCGTGAGCAAGGTTCCGTTCCTGGGCGACGTGCCGTTCCTGGGCAACCTGTTCAAGAAGCGTGGCCGCAGCAAGGACAAGGCCGAACTGCTGGTGTTCGTCACGCCGAAGGTGCTGCGCGTGGCCAAGCAGAACTGAGCCGGTACCACCTGTTGCAGGAAGAAGGGCCGCCTTGTGCGGCCCTTCTTCGTTGAGGCCGGTCATGCGGTGCGCGAAGGGCTGTTCAGCCGTTCTTGATGTCAATCGCAGGGCACCCTGCGATGATGTCGGGAACCCGTGCCGTCCTGCGCCGGTCAAAGGCCCCCATGAACCTGCCTCCGCCGATGCCCGAAACCGTCCCGCCGCCCCCCGCGCCGGCCAGCTCCCGCCTGCACGCCGCCTTCAGCCAGCTGCGCGATGCGCTGTCAGCCGAAATCGTCGGCCAGTCTGCGCTGGTCGAGCGCCTGCTGATCGCGCTGCTGGCCGACGGCCACCTGCTGGTGGAGGGGGCGCCGGGGCTGGCCAAGACCACGGCGATCCGCGCGCTGGCAGCACGGCTGGAAACCGACTTCGCGCGCGTGCAGTTCACCCCGGACCTGCTGCCGGCCGACCTCACCGGCACCGAGATCTGGCGCCCGCAGGAAGGCCGTTTCGAGTTCGTGCCCGGCCCGATCTTCCACCCGATCCTGCTGGCCGATGAAATCAACCGTGCGCCGGCCAAGGTGCAGTCGGCGCTGCTGGAAGCGATGGGCGAACGCCAGGTCACCGTGGGACGCCACACCTACGCGCTGCCGTCGTTGTTCCTGGTGATGGCCACGCAGAACCCGATCGAGCAGGAAGGCACCTTCCCGCTGCCGGAAGCACAGCTGGATCGCTTCCTGATGCATGTGCGCATCGGCTACCCGGACCAGGCGGCCGAATCGGAAATCCTGCGGCTGGCCCGTGAGCGTGCCCGTGGCGCATTGGGCGAAGCCGCGCCGGCGCCGGAGAAGCTGCCGATGCAGGATGTGTTCGCGGCCCGTCGCGAAGTGCTGGACCTGCACATGGCGCCCGCGCTGGAACGCTACTTGATCGAACTGGTGCTGGCCTCGCGCGATCCGTCGCGCTACGACGCCGGCCTCGGTCGCCGCATCGCGTGGGGCGCAAGCCCGCGAGGTTCCATCGCGCTGGAACGCTGCGCACGTGCGCGCGCCTGGTTGGCGGGCCGCGATTTCGTCACGCCCGATGACGTGCGCGCGGTCGCCGCTGATGTGCTGCGCCATCGCGTGCTGCCCAGTTACGAAGCCACAGCCGAAGGCTGGGATGGCGAGCGCCTGGTGCAGGAGCTGCTGGCCCGCGTGCCGGCACCCTGAGCCTGCGCATGACCGATCCATCCCCGGCACCTGCATCCATGGCCAGCGAGGGCGACGGGCTGCGCCCGCAGTTGGCCGAACTGGTCGCGCTGCGTCGGCTGGCACAGCGCCCGCCGCCGCCACGCCGCGGCCGTGCCGGCAATGCCGGGCAGGCACCGTCGCCGCTGCGCGGGCGTGGCATGGAGTACGCCGAATCACGCGAGTACGTGGCCGGTGATGATGCGCGGCATATCGACTGGCGGGTGACCGCGCGTACCGGCCGTGCCCACACCAAGCTGTTCCAGGCCGAGCGCGAGCGGGTCAGTCTGATCGTGGCCGACACCTCGCCGGCGCTGTATTTCGGCACCCGGGTGCGCTTCAAGTCGGTACAGGCTGCACGTGCGGGCGCCGTTGCCGCCTGGTCGGCGCAGCGTCGAGGCGACCGCGTGGGCGCCCTGCGTGGCAGCGACCGCGAGCCACCGATCGCACCCGCAGGTGGTCCGCGCGGTGTGCTGCGCGTACTCGATGCACTCACCCGATGGTACGCGCAGCCTCCCACCGATGATCTTGGTCTTGAGCGTGCGCTGGACCACGCCAGTCGCGTGCTGCGCCCCGGTGCGCGCATGCTGGTGCTGGCCGATCCGCAGCAGGCGGCACGGATTGCGCCGGTACGCTGGAGCGCGCTGGCCCAGCACCATGACCTCAGCCTGGTTCTGCTGGTCGATCCATTGGAACTGCAGCCGCCGTCGGCCGCGCTGCAGTTCCAGACCGCGCAGCAGCGCGTTGGACTCGACCTGCGCCGCAGCGACGTGCAGGCGCATTGGCAGGCACATTTCGTTGAACCGCTGCAGGAACTGCGGCGCCAGCTCGGCGCACGCCGCGTCGACGTGCAGGTGCTGTCCACCGATGCGCCCAGCGATGCCTGGCTGGCCCCGTCGCCGACCGAGGTGCCGGCATGAGTGCCAACCTGCCGCTGCGCGACGTGCAGCTGCCGCCGGCCCCGTCGTGGTGGCCACCGGCACCGGGCTATCTGATGATCGGTGCCGCGTTGCTACTGCTGCTGTTGGTTTTCGCATTCCTGTGGTGGCAGCGTCGCCGCCGTCGGCAGCGCTGGTTGCAGCAGTTCGACAGGGAGTTGGCGGGCTGCACCGACGCGGCGGCGGAACTGGCGGCGATCGCCGGCCTGCTGCGTCGTGCCGCGCGCCAGGCACGTCCGGGCAGTGAATCGTTGCGCGACGACGCATGGTGGCAACGCGTGGACCCGCAGGGCACGCTGTCTGACGCACGGCGCAGCCTGCTGGCCGAGGGCGCCTATCGGCCACGCGTCGATGCCAGCGAAGTGGCCGCGGTGCGCAGCTGGTCCCGCGCGCGCTATCTGGCATTGCTGCTGGAGCGTCGGCGATGAATCTGCTGGCGAGCTACTGGCCGTGGCCGGACCTGCAGCTGGCATGGCCGCTGGCGCTGCTGGCGTTGCCGTTGCCGCTGCTGATGTACGCGTGGAAGCGTCGCGCTGACCCCGGCGCGGCGCTGCGCGTGCCGTATGCCGCCAGCGAACTGGAAGCACTGACCGGTGGTGGCCGCGTCGACGTGTCTTGGCTGCGTACCCTGCTGTTGTGGTTGGGCTGGTGCGCGCTGTGCGTTGCGCTTGCCCGTCCACAGCAACTCGGTGAGGCTATCACCCCACCGCAGCAGGGCCGGCAGATGATGCTGGCAATGGACGTGTCCGGCAGCATGGGTGAGGGCGACATGGTGCTGGGCGGACAGGCCGTGGATCGCCTCACCGCAGCCAAGGCGGTGCTGGCCGACTTCCTCGACCGCCGCGCCGGTGATCGCATCGGCCTGCTGATCTTCGGCGACCGTGCTTACACGTTGACGCCCCTTACCGCCGACCTGGCCAGTGTGCGCGACCAGCTGCGCGACAGCGTGGTCGGCCTGGCCGGTCGCGAAACCGCCATCGGTGATGCCATCGGCCTGGCGGTGAAGCGCCTGCGCAGCCAGCCCGAAGGCCAGCGCGTGCTGATCCTGCTGACCGACGGTGTCAGCAATGCCGGCGTACTGGAGCCCCTGCGCGCGGCCGAAGTTGCCCGCGCCGAGGGCGTGCGCATCCACACCGTCGCGTTTGGCGGCGACGGCAGCATGCGCGTGTTCGGCATCTCCATTTCCGCCGACCAGGATCCGGTCGACGAGGCCACATTGAAGAAGATCGCGGGCATGACCGGTGGCCAGTTCTTCCGCGCACGCGATACGGCACAGCTGGCCGGCATCTATGCCGAACTGGACCGGCTGGAGCCGATCGCCGCGAAGGGACCCAGCCTGCGCCCGCGTGAGGAACGCTATGCCTGGCCGCTGGGCCTGGCGTTGCTGCTGGGTGCGCTGGCGTGGCTGTGGCCGGAGCGTCGCCGATGATCGCGTTGGCGTCGAATCTTCCCGACTGGAATGCGCTGCATTTCCTGCGCCCGGAATGGCTGTGGGCCCTGCTGGCCCTGCCAGTGATCCTCGCGCTGGCGCTGTACCGGCAGCGGCGCAGCGATGCATGGCGGCAGGCGGTGGATCCCCACCTGCTGCCGCACCTGCTGGCGGCAGGCACGCGTCGCCGTACGCGCCTGCCGTGGGCGCTGCTGCTGGGCTGGACGCTGGCGTCGCTGGCGATGGCCGGGCCGAGCTGGCGGCAGCAGGCGCAGCCGATGTTCCAGGCCAGCGCACCGCTGCTGGTCGTGCTGGATCTGTCCAGCCGGATCACCGCCACCGACCTGCCGCCGTCGCGGCTGCTGCAGGCGCGGGCCAAGCTGGGCGAGCTGCTGCGCGCGCGCAAGGGCGGCCAGGTCGGCCTGGTGGTGTATGCGGATGACGCCTATACGGTGGCGCCGTTGACCGATGACGGCAGCAATGTCGCGCTGTATCTGGATGCCTTGTCCCCCGAGGTGATGCCGCGCGATGGACAGCGTGCCGATCGCGGTATCGACTGGGCGGCGCAGCTGATGCGGCAGGTCGCGGCGCTGCAGGGACAGGTCCTGCTGGTCACCGACCAGGCCGACGGCGAAGCCGCGCTGGCCGCAGCCCAGGCACGCAGCCTCGGCCTGCAGGTTTCGGTGCTGGGCCTGGGTACCCCGGCCGGTGCGGCCTATCGAGATGGGAGTGGCCAGATCCGCCAGGCGGCGCTGGATGAGGGCAGCCTGCGCGCCGTGGCCACCGCAGGTGGCGGGCGCTATGCACGTATCGCCGCCGATGACAGTGATCTGCGCGCGCTTGGGGTTCTGGATGCGCGCGAGGGCACAGCGGCACAGCGGCCGGGTGAAGGCAAGCAGTGGCGCGATGAAGGCTTTTGGCTGCTGCCGCCGGTCATGCTGCTGGCGCTGCTGGCCTTCCGCCGCCGCGCGGTGCTGGCTGCGGTGCTGGCCGTTGGCCTGCTGCCGTGGATGAATGACGTGCAGGCGCAGGCCCTTGCGACGCCTGCCTCGCAGCCGGCGCAGGGCACGCTGTGGAAGCGTAGCGACCAGGTGCAGCACCAGCGCCTGGCCGAAGGTGTGCAGGCCTACCGCAACGGCGACTTTGCCAATGCCCGCAAGCAGTTCGAAGGCATCGACAGCGATGCCGGCTGGTACAACCTGGCCAACGCGCTGGCGCGCCAGGGCAACTACGATGAGGCCATCGCCGCTTACGACCGCGCGCTGGCGCTGCATCCCGGCATGGCCGATGCGGTGGCCAACCGTGCCGTGGTCGATGCCGCGCGCAAGCGCACGCAGTCGGGTGGCCAGGGCCAGGATCAGCAGAAGCCCCAGCAGAGCGGCCGGCAGAAGCAGCAGAACGATTCGCAGGGCAAGCAGAATCCGTCGGGCCAGCAGCCGCAGCAGGGCCAGCAGAATCCCGGCCAGGGCCAGCCGCAGTCGGGCCAGCAGGACCCGCCCAAGGCGGGTGACAACAACGCACAGTCGAAGCCTCAGCCCGGCGAGCGCGGCCGCGATGGCCAGCAGGCACCACCGCAGGTGGAAGATGCCAAGGCGCAGGCGCAGGCCGACGAGCAGCAGCGCCAGCGCATGCAGCAGGCAATGCAGCAGGCACGTGAAGGCAAGGGCGAACAGGATGGCAAGCCCGTGCCAGGCAGCGAAGGCACCACCCCGCGCCAACGCGAGGAGCAACAGGCCGTGGAGGCGTGGATGCGACGCGTACCCGATGATCCGGGGGCGCTGCTGCGGGCCAAGTTCCAGCTGGAAAACGAACGCAGGAAGAGGGAAGGGCGATGACGCGGGCGATCAACATGCATGGGCGCTGGCCCCGGCAGGTACTGGCAGCGCTGCTGCTGTGGCTGCCGCTGCTGGCCTGGGCGCAGCCGCGCGCCTGGCTGGACCGCGATCGCATTGCAATGGGCGATACGGTCACCCTCAATGTCGAGAGCGATCAGGGCGCGCCTGACTTCACGCCTCTGCGTACCGACTTCGACCTGAGCGCGCAGACCAGCAGCCGCCAGGTGGAGTGGAGCAACGGCAGCATGCAGCAGCGCAACCTGTACGGCGTGGCGCTGACGCCGCGACGCAGCGGTGCGCTGGTGGTTCCGGGCCTGCAGGTGGGCAGTGTGCGTACCGCACCGCTGACCCTGCAGGTGGACGCGGCCGCCGTGGCGGGCCCGGACAGCACTGCGATGGCCTTCATCGAGACGGTTGTCGATGACGAAACGCCGTACGTGCAGCAGAGCGTGGGCGTGGTGGTGCGGTTGTATTTTGCTTCGCAGCTGGCGTCGGGTGAACTGGTACTGGATACCCCGGCGGGCGCGTCATTGCAGCGCGTGGGCGATGACCGCACCGATGTGCGCCAGGTCAACGGGCGCCGCTACAACGTGGTCGAACGCCGCTTCCTGCTGATCCCCGAGCGTAGCGGCGCATTGCGGTTGGCCGGTGCGCGCTTCAGCGGGCGCAGTGCCGGTGGCTTCTTCGACGACTTCTTTGGCGGGGGCGATGGCCGCATGAATGCCACCGGCGCCGACCGCACGTTGCAGGTTCAGGCACAACCGGCGCAGGCGCCGCAGCCGTGGCTGCCGCTGCGGAGCCTGCAGTTGCGCTATACCAGTGCGCCGACCAGCGCCCGCACCGGTGAAGCGGCCAATGTGGTGGTCGAAGCGGTTGCCGAGGGGGCGACGCGTGCACAGTTCACCGATCTGCCGGTGCCGGATGTCGGCGCCAATGCGCAGGTGTTCGCCGAACCAGCACAGTACGAAGAGACCTTCAACGGCAGCACGCCACGCCTGAAGATCACCCGCCGCTATTCGATCGTGCCGCGCCAGCCGGGTTCGCTGGTGGTGCCCGGCCCGCGCCTGCCCTGGTGGGATGTGCGCAGCGGCAAGGCACAGGAAGCAACGCTGCCGGACCTGACGCTGGCGGTTGCGGCGGGCAATGGCGGTGGCAATACCCCGCCGGCACCGTTGCCGCCGATCGACACCGACGCCGCGCTGCCCGGCACCGATGGCCAGGACAGCCGCATCGCGGCCACCGACCCGCGCGCCAGCGGCGTCGCCGAGCGCCCATGGCCCTGGATGGGCGCGGCGATCGGGCTGGCGCTGCTGTGGCTGCTGACCCTGCTGTGGGGCTGGCAGCGTGGCCGTCGTTCGCGTGCAGCGGCGCCTGTCGCCGGCACGTCCGCTGTGCCGACTGTGGCGAGCGGCCGTGCCGGTTTGGCCGAACTGCGCCGCGTGCTCGATGGCGAGGGCTTCGACCAGGTGGAAGCACAGCTGTGTGCGATGGCCGGTGTCGAACGTATCGAGCAGGTCATCGCGCGTCTGGACGATCCGGAGCAGCGCCAGGTGTTGCAGGACCTGCAGCAGGCGCGCTGGGGCGGGCAGGGCGATCTGGCGGCGCTGCGTACGCGCCTGCGCGCGGCCTTCCGTGACGGACCGCACTGGTCGGCAGCTGCGGGAGCCGCTGACACTGGCCTGGCGCCGCTGTATCCACCGCGGCGAACCTGAACCGGCGCCGCTTGCGCGCTTTGTTAGAGTGCATTCATTTTTCGAGGAAACCCGCGTATGACAGCAGCTGCTGCCGACAAGAAGAAGTTGCCCCTGCACTGGAAGATGGGCATCGGCTTTGCGATCGGCCTGGTCCTGGGACTGACCGTGCATGCCCTGGGCGGCAGCGTCGAGGGTCTGCAGGGCGGTGCCAAGTGGGTAATGGACTACGTCACCACCCCGGCGTCGGGCCTGTTCCTCAACCTGATCTTCATGCTGATCGTGCCGCTGATCTTCTCGGCGCTGATCATGGGCGTGTCGGAGATGGGTGACATCCGCGCCCTCGGCCGCATCGGCTGGAAGACGCTGGCCTATACCGTGCTGCTGTCCGGCATTGCCGTGGGCATCGGCCTGGTGCTGGTCAACGTGCTCAAGCCGGGTGCCGGCGTCGACCCGCAGGTCGCTGCGATGATGCTGTCGGAGAACGCCGAGCGCAGCAAGGAGATCGTGGCCGGCATCCATGGCACGCCGAAGGGCATGGACATGCTGCTGTCGATCGTGCCGAGCAACGTGCTGCAGGCCGCGTCTGACAACGGCGCGATCCTGTCGCTGATGTTCTTCGCGTTGATGTTCGGCATCGGCATGGTGCTGACCGACAACGAGAAGGTCGCTCCGCTGCGCCGCGCCATCGAAGGCGTGTTCGAAATCTCGATGACCCTGATCAACCTGGTCATACGCCTGGCCCCGTACGCGGTGGCCTGCTTCATGTTCAACCTGGCCGCGCTGTTCGGCTTCGAGCTGATCATCCGCCTCGGCGCCTACGTGGGCGTGGTGGTGCTGGCGTTGGGTCTGCACATGATCGTGACCTACGGCACCGCCGTGTGGCTGTCGGGCCGCTCGCCGCTGTCGTTCTTCCGCGATACCCAGGAAGCGACGGTGATGGCGTTCTCCACCGCCTCCAGCAACGCCACCCTGCCGACCGCGCTGCGCGTGGCCGACCAGATGGGCCTGCCGCAGCGCGTGTCGCGCTTCGTGCTGACCGTGGGCGCCACCGCCAACCAGAACGGCACCGCGCTGTTCGAGGGCGTGACGGTGATCTTCCTGGCCCAGTTCTTCGGCGTGGACCTGAGCATCGGCCAGCAGTTCATGGTGATGGCGGTGTGCATCCTCGGTGGCATCGGTACCGCCGGCGTGCCGTCGGGCTCGCTGCCGGTGGTGGCGATGATCTGCGCGATGGTCGGCGTGAACCCGCTGGGTATCGGCCTGATCCTGGGCGTGAACCATTTCCTGGACATGTGCCGTACCGCACTGAACGTGACCGGCGACCTGGCCCTGACCACCCTGGTGGCCAAGGGCGAGTCCCACGACGGCCCGGCGCTGGGTCCGCAGCAGGACTGAGTCCAGATTCCCGCCCCCGAACTCCGGGGGCGGTAGTGCCGGCCGCTGGCCGGCAACCTCATGATCTTCATTGAATTCTGCGCAACTGCCGGCCAGCGGCCGGCACGACCGGGCAAGCTGGAACTGACCCCTGCCCGGTGACTATGGGACAATAGGCCGCCCGCACGTCCGCGGCCGCCTCCCGATTCCGACAGAACCATGACGCAGCCTACCCGTCGCCAGTTGGCCAACGCCATCCGCTTCCTTGCCGCCGATGCGGTTGAAACCGCAAAGTCCGGCCACCCCGGCATGCCCATGGGCATGGCCGACATCGCCGAAGTCCTCTGGAACGACTACCTCCGCCATAACCCGAGCAACCCGCACTGGTTCAACCGCGACCGTTTCGTGCTGTCCAACGGCCACGGTTCGATGCTGCAGTACGCGCTGCTGCACCTGAGCGGTTACGACCTGCCGATCGAGCAGCTGAAGCTGTTCCGCCAGCTGGGCAGCCACACCGCCGGCCATCCGGAACGGCACGAGACCCCGGGCGTGGAAACCACCACCGGCCCGCTGGGCCAGGGTTTCGCCAACGCCGTGGGCTTTGCCCTGGCCGAGAAGCTGCTGGCACAGCGCTTCAACCGCCCGGAGCTGGAAGTGGTCGACCACCGCACCTGGGTGTTCATGGGCGATGGCTGCCTGATGGAAGGCGTGTCGCATGAAGCGGCATCGCTGGCCGGTACCTGGGGCCTGCACAAGCTGGTCTGCTTCTGGGACAACAACCACATCTCCATCGACGGCAACGTCGAGGGCTGGTTCACCGACAACACCCCGGAGCGTTTCGAGGCCTATGGCTGGAACGTGGTCCGCGATGTTGATGGCCACGACCCGGACAGCATCAAGGCCGGCATCGAGGCCGCGCTGTCGCAGAGCGACAAGCCGACCCTGATCTGCTGCCGCACCACCATTGGTTTTGGTTCGCCGAACAAGGCGGGCAAGGAATCCAGCCACGGCGCACCGCTGGGCAAGGACGAGCTGGAAGCCACCCGCAAGCAGCTGGGTTGGGAATACGGTCCGTTCGAGATCCCGCAAGCGATCTACGACGGTTGGCGCGCCAATGGCGCCGGCACCCTGCGCCAGGCCGAGTGGGAGCAGCTGTTCGACAAGTACGCCAGCCAGTATCCGGCGGAAGCGTCCGAGCTGACCCGTCGTTCGCACGGCGAGCTGCCGGCCGACTTCGTTGCCAAGGCCGATGCCTACATCGCCCAGGTGGCCGCCGAAGGCCCGACGATCGCCTCGCGCAAGGCCTCGCAGCTGGCCATCGAAGCCTACGCCCCGCTGCTGCCGGAAATCGTCGGCGGCTCGGCCGACCTGGCGCACTCCAACCTGACCCTGTGGAAGGGCAGCAAGTCGGTCGCCAGCGACGACGCCAACGCCAACTATGTGTACTACGGCGTGCGCGAGTTCGGCATGACCGCGATTGCCAACGGCCT
The DNA here is from genome assembly GCF_001274595.1 of Stenotrophomonas maltophilia. Lineage (GTDB taxonomy): Bacteria > Pseudomonadota > Gammaproteobacteria > Xanthomonadales > Xanthomonadaceae > Stenotrophomonas > Stenotrophomonas forensis. The sequence continues at coordinate 3,835,282 of NZ_CP011010.1, read as the reverse complement.
GGCGCTGCACGGTGGCTTCATTCCGTTCGACGCCACCTTCCTGGTGTTCAGCGATTACGCGCGCAACGGCGTGCGCATGAGCGCGCTGATCCCGGCCCATGCCATCCACGTCTACACCCACGACTCGATCGGCCTGGGCGAAGACGGCCCGACCCACCAGCCGGTGGAGCACCTGGCCTCGCTGCGCTACATCCCGAACAACGATGTGTGGCGCCCGTGCGATGCGGTCGAGTCGGCAGTGAGCTGGAAGGCCGCGATCACCCGCCAGGACGGCCCGAGCTGCCTGGTGTTCAGCCGCCAGAACCTGCCGCACCAGCCGCGCAACGCCGAGCAGATCGCCCAGATCGAGCGCGGTGGCTACGTGCTGGCCGATGCCGCCGGTACCCCGGACGTGATCCTGATCGCGACCGGTTCGGAAGTCTCGCTGGCGACCGAAGCCAAGGCTCAGCTGGATGCGGCCGGCCTCAAGACCCGCGTGGTCTCGATGCCGTCCACCGACGTGTTCCTGCGCCAGGATGCGGCCTACCGCGAATCGGTGCTGCCGAACGCCGTGCGCAAGCGCGTGGCCGTGGAAGCCGGCGTCACCGGCTTCTGGCGCCAGTTCGTCGGCCTGGACGGTGCGGTGATCGGTATCGACACCTTCGGTGCCTCGGCCCCGGCCGACCAGCTGTACAAGCACTTCGGCATCACCACCGCCCACGTGGTGGAAGCTGCGAAGTCGCTGTAAGCCGCCTCGCGGTGCAACAAGGGAAAGGCCGGCACACGCCGGCCTTTTTCGTTCTTCAGAGTGGAGAAAAAGGGGACGGAGGGGATTAAGTCGTTTGTGCACATGCGACTTATCCTCTCCGTCCCCTTCTCCTTTGCCCGAAATGTTCCACCCGGCGGCACCAGTGTCGCGTTGGCCTCTTCATCTGACCTGCATTCCTTGCGAAAAGGAGGGCCTGCCGAGGCACCCTCAGAAGTGGTCATGGACAAGAAGATCGGCGCAGAAAACCATGGTGGATTTGCGGGGCGTAAGGTGATGCCTTACACTGGTGCTGCGTGATCGTCAGCTTCAGGCACAGGGGTCTGAAGGTGCTCTATGAACGGGGCGACATTTCAGGCGTTCGTGCCGATCATGCGGGGCGGTTGCGGCGCTTGCTTCACCAGCTGGACCAAGCCCAGCGTCCTTGAGACATGGGCTTGCCTGGAAATCGCCTGCATCCTCTGCGCGGAAGCTATAGCGGCTACTGGGCTGTAAGTGTCTCCGCGAGTTGGCGATTGGTATTCGGCTTTCGTGGGCTCGACGTCGAATTGGTCGATTACCTCGATTACCACTAGGAGTCTGCTCGATGCCGTTGCATGATCCGCCGCATCCCGGGGAATCGCTGCGCGAAGACATACTGCCGGCGATCAGCATGTCCATCAGTGCGCTGGCGCAGCATCTTGGTTATTCCCGCGGACAGCTGTCGACCATCATCAACGGGCACGCCGGTATCTCCGCGGAGCTTGCATTCCGCCTTGAGCTTGCAGGTCTGGGCAATGCGCGCATGTGGCTGGCAATGCAGGCGGCCTATGACCTGTGGCAGGTCGAGCATCGAGAGCATCCACCGATTGCCCGCCTGCATCTTAAGGATTCGGTGAGGATCGGACAGTAGATCCGCGCCATGCGTGGATGAAAAAAGGGACGGAGGGAATTAAGTCGTTTGTGCAGAAACGACTTAATTCCCTCCGTCCCCTTTTTTCAGGCGGTGCGCGCCAGCGCCAGGCGCAGCAGGCGTGCGTCCAGGCGCTCGGCGAAATCCTTCGGTGCCTGCAGGCCCATGCGCTGCAGGTACACCGCATCGCCATCACCGGCCGGTTGGCGCAGCGCTGCCCAGACGGTGCGCAGCTTGTCGCCACGGGTCTGCGTGTTGGCCTTCAACCAACCCAGCGCTTTCACCAGTACCTGCTCGATCTCGTTGAAGTCGCTGCCCAGCGGATAGTCCGGAAGGGTGCCATCGGCGCGGAACGGTGCCAGTGCCGCGGCCAGTGACTGTGGGGTATTGCGCTGCAGGCGTTCGGGATCCGGCGGCGTGGCCCTCAACAGCTTGCGCGCGGCGTGCGCCTGCTGCAGCAGGCCGGACTGGAACGGTGCCTCGGTGATCGCGGCCATCGCCTGCACGCAGTCCTCGTCGGTCAACCCGCGCAGATCGGCGATGCCGTATTCGTTGAGGTAGATGTCGCGCAGGTGGCGCGGGATGGTGGTGTGGCCATAGTTCCAGCGCACATTGGATTCGCGCTGGCCCTTGTCGTCGCGCGCGGCGCGGAACATCAGCACGCTGCGGGCTTCCGGCAGGGCATGTGCCATCGCCACGAAGTTGTACTGGCCGCCCACCCCGGATACCACGCGGCCGTCATCCAGCGCGTCCGAGACCGCCGCACCCAGTGCGGTGGCCATCATGCAGGAGTTGAAGAAGCGCGCATGACGGCGCTGCAGGCGTTCCAGTGTTTCGTTGCCGCCGTACAGCTGGTTGATCTCGCTGATGCGGCGCATGCCGATCGCGCGGCATTCGTCTTCCGGCAGGGTGCGCAACCATTCGTAGAACTCCGGTGAGCCCAGGTAGAACGCGCCGTGCAGGTACTCGCCCTCGGCGTCCAGCGTGGCATGGTCGATCGACAGCGTGCTACCGTTCTCGATGCGCTGCATCAGCGCGAGGTCGTCGTGCACCTTGCGCTTGATCACCCCGGTCTGTACCAGCCGCCGGAAGCCCTCGTTGAGCATTTCACTGCAGCCGTACAAGCCCACTTCAAAGGGGTCCAGCCCGCCGATTTCCTGCACCAGCGGATGGCTGGCCAGCTGTGGGTCGAGTGCATGCAACACGCGGCGATAGCGCGCATTGTCGGTATGGCGCAGCACCAGTGCGTGGCTGAGCGCATCGGCCAGCGTACCAATGCCGATCTGCAGCGTGCCGCCATCGCGCACCAGGGTGCTGGCATACAGGCCGATGGCATAGTCGGCATCGCCAACCGGCTGCCGCGGCAGGCCGAACAGCGCCGGGTACGGCGGCGGCGGGGTGATCACCAGATCGAAGAACGACACATCGACGGTGGCCGAGCCGCCCAGGTAGGGCAGCTGCGGATCGATCTCGGCGACCAGCAGCGGGCGCGGCAGTCCGCGCGCGGCGATGGCATCCAGCGTGTCCTGGGTAATGTCGTTGTTGCACGACAGCGAGAGCCGCCGGTCATCCGGGCGCATCGCCACTTTCTGCACGATCACCTGCGGCGCGCGCTGGGCGACCGCATCGGCGGCGTGGGTGTAGTTCAGGCTGGTATAGCTGGACTGCGCCTGCCGCGAACCGAGCAGGGCGCCGGACTGCATGTAGAACTCTTCCACCTGCACATGTGCCGGCAACGCGTCGCGCGCGATCGCATCGGCATAGGCCAGGCGCGGGAAATCGTCGCCAAAATGGCGCTGCGCGAACGGGGCCATGAAGCGCGCTTCCAGGCCATTGCCGCGCGCCTTCGGCGGGTTCAGCGACAGCGCGGTATACAGCTGCAGTGGCCGCGACGGATCCTGCTCGACGCGTGCATACAGCGCATTGAGCAGCCGATGCGGCTTGCCCAGTGCCAGTGGCGCCCCGATCCGCAGCGGCCCGTCCACGCGCGCAAACAACCAGTCGACAGCGGCGTCCAGGTCGGTGAGGTGTTCGGTCATTCGGGGCGGTCCTGCGTCTGGGGGGAGTGCCGGCATTACAGCATGTCGGGCTTGAACCGCCGTCGACGCGAGACTTCGGCGCCGGACACCATGAACTGCCCATCGCCGCGGTAATGCACCGTGCGCGGCAGTTTCGGCCGCGGCGCCACGTGCGCACGCACGATTTCCCAGATGAACAGGTTGCTCGATTCCACCTGGCTGTCGTCATGAAGGCGGCACTCGAAGCACGAATGGCATTGCCCGACCAGCGGCGCGCCGACCTCGCGCGCGGGCAGTGCATCCAGCCCGAAACGGGCGAATTTGTCGACCTCGCGGCCGCTGCAGTTGCCGATGTCCACGACCGTATCGAGCAGCTCCACGCCGGGAACATTGATCACGCACTCGCCGCTGCCGCGCGCCAATGCGTGGCTGTGGTTCTCGTGCCACAGGTAGGTGGCGACCAGCGAAGGCGAGAAGCCCATCACCATGTGCCAACCCATCGTCATCAGGTTGCGCTGGCCGCGCCACGCGGTGCTGACCAGCACGATCGGACCGGGTTCGAGGAAGCGGCGGGCCTGCTCGACCGGGAAATCTTCCTTGGGCAGCGCTTTCATCCGGGGCCTGGGGCGGGAGGAACCGATGCTGGCGCAGCCGGGATGAACCCGGAGTCGAGGGGCTTGACATGAGGTTCGATTACGCGCGTAATCAATTCGTCGATTACGGATGTAAACCATGACCCCGATCAGCGAAGCCGAAGCCGTTGTGATGGAGGTGCTGTGGCAGCAGGCACCGCGTAGCGCCGACGAGGTGGTGGCCGCACTGGCCCACCGCGACTGGGCCGAGCCGACTATCAAGACCCTGCTCAACCGCCTGCTGACCAAGGGCGCGATCGCCGCCGAGCGCGATGGCCGGCGCTATCTTTACCGGCCGCTGCTGCAGCGCCAGGCGTGGGTGGAGGCACAGAGCCAGGACTTCATCGGTCGCGTCTTCGAAGGCCGGGTGGCACCGCTGGTGGCGCACTTCAGCGAACGCGGCCAGCTGAGCGCGCAGGACATCGCCGAACTGAAGAAGCTGATCCAGGAGCTGGACCATGACTGAGCTGCTCGACGGACTATGGCAGGCCAGCCTGTGGCTGGCGGTGGGCGTGGTCGTGCTGGCCACGCTGCGGCCGTTGCTGGTGCGACTGGGGGGCGCTGGATTGGCCTATCGCAGCTGGTGGTTGCTGCCCTTGCTGATGGTGGCGCTGCTGGTGCCGCTGCCCCGGGTTGCATTGCTGCAGCAGGTGCCGACGCTGCCGCTGAAGGTGATGCCGGGCGCCCTCGAGGGCGCGAGCGGTCATGCGCTGCCATGGGCCGGTCTGCTGCTGGTGGCCTGGGTACTGGGGATGGGCGTCTGCCTGCTGCGCGAGCTGCGTGCACAGCGGCGCTTCGAGCGGCGCATGGGCCCGTTGCGGCCGCGTGCCGATGGCAGCTGGCAGGCCAGCGGTGATCCCGGGCTGCCGGCGCTGGTCGGTTTGTGGCGGCCGCGCATCGTGGTCGGCCCGGCGTTCGACCAGCAGTTCAGCGCACAGGAGCAGGACCTGATCCTGCAGCACGAGCGCAGCCACCGTCGCAATGGTGACCACTGGGCCAATGGTGCGCTGCTGCTGATGCGCACGGTGTTCTGGTTCCACCCGCTGTTGCCCTGGGCCGCACGCCGTTTCCTGCGCGAGCAGGAACTGGCCTGTGATGCCCGCACCATGGCCCCGCAGCCTGCGCTGCGCGGCCTCTACGCCAGCACGCTGCTGAAAGCGCAGCTGGTCCATCCGGTTGCGCCCGCGGTCTGCCATTGGCGCAGCCAACCCGTGTTGAAGGAGCGTATCGCCATGTTGAAGCAGTCCAAGCGGAAGGCATTGCCGTGGGTGTCGGGCCAGGTGCTGGTGATTGGGGTGTGCCTGGGGATGGGAGCGGTGGCGTGGGCCAGCCAGGGCGGTACGGCGGGAGCGCCGAGGATCGGGGTCGAGCCGTTTGAACACGCTCAGGAAGACGCAGCCAGGGCTGGGCTGGACCGACCCGTCCAGGTCGACAAGATGCCGCCGCCGTCCTATCCGAAGTCTGCGGCCGAACAACGCCAGGTGGGCGTGGTGAACCTGCGCGTGGAGGTGGATGCACAGGGGCGTCCCGCCGATGTCCAGGTGCTCAGCGCTACCAATCCGGGCGTGTTCGATGCGGTATCGGTGGCTGCTGCGCGCAGCTGGACCTATCGTCCGGCAATGAAGAACGGTAAGCCGGTGGCCGCTGCCGTGCGTATTCCGATCACCTTCGCGATGGACGACACCGAGGACGCGAAGTGAAGCGCGCGCCGCTGTTGATGATGGCGGCGCTGTTGGCAGGGTGCGCGGCCCAGGGCCGGCTGGCCACCGTCGATACCCGCAGCGAGAATGTCGGCCACCAGCGCCTGCGGCCGCAGACCGGCGACGGCGATGGACAGGTGCAGGCGTACTCGCTGGGCGCGAGCGAGGGCTACCGGATGCCGCAGCTCTACGCGGCACCGGACCCGGAGGTCGGTGATCGTGATCCGCGCGCGGAACTGGCACCGACCACCATCTGCCTGCAGGTGGTGGTGGACGCCGATGGCGGTGTGGAACGCAGCCTGCCATTGACCGATCGTGCTGAGTGCACAGCAGGGGCTGCGCGCGAGAATGCGCCCCTGCTGCAGGCGGCACAGGACGCGGTGGCCATGTGGAAGTACTCGTCCGCGGCGGTCTGCCATTTCGCACCGGGCAAGGTGCCGGCGGATCGCGGCGATTGCCGCGGCGCGGAGCGCATCGAGCCGGTGGCGGTCACGCTGCAGTACGCCTTCACCTTCGAGATCGTGAAGGGGCAGCATGTGGTGCGGATGCAGGGGCGGTAGCGGCGGGCTTGCTGTCGGGCACGAAGATGTAAGAGGGTTGTTGACAATAGCCGGTTCCGGGCGTAACCCGGTGGCTGGCGGCACCATGAGCCGCAACTTCAATGGCGCCAGGCCGGATGGGAAGAATCTGGAAGATGTTCTGGATCCCAGGAAGGACAGAACCATCGTGAGAGGGTGCAGCTATGCGAGCCAATAGCAAGAGGCTGCTTTTCCTTGCCTGCCTGGGCTGCCTCGGTGCATGTACGCACCGCGACGGCGACGCTCCAACTCCGATGAGCCGCGAGTTCGGGGTGTGCATTTTCCTTCGGGCCGGTGACAGCTACCACGTGAAGGCCCCGGGACTGGATTTTGAACAGGGATTGTTGAAGCTGGCTGGCAAGGACATCGATGTCTACATCGGGAATCATCCTTCCTACGATGGCGTTCGATGGAACCGGGATCTGAGCCCGACCCGTGGATTCGTGCTGGTCGGCACGGAGCATTCAAGAGGTAAGGATCGAGTGCTGCTCGGCAACAAGCGCGCAGACCAGAAAGGCCTGATCTACGTGCAGTTCATGGGTGTTGACCTTGCGGCGCAGCTTCCCGTTCTGACGCGCAAGGATCTGGTAGTGGATTGTGGACTGGATTGAGGTAAGCGGGTCTGCGAAGGTCCAGCAGCCAGTACCCGCCCTTACCCCGTTCTTCTCGCCGCGGGATCTCACATGAAGCGTTCGCTTTTACTCGTTCTGCTGATGCTGGCATCAGGCTCGACGGCTGCAGCGGTTTCAGTGCACATCGGGGGCAAGCCAACGGAGCTTCTGACCGCGCAATCTCCGGGTATGAAGGTCGAAGTGCGACTGGGCATTCGTGCCACAACGGCCGACGACCCGCGCTACGTAGTCTGCGAAGGCGCGCGCCCCTGCAAAGGAGTGCAATCGCTGCAGATCCGAGTCAATGGTGCTGCGTTGCCTGTTCCGCGCTCCGCCTATTTCGATCTGGTGGATCTTTCCAGTGCGACGATTGATCTCAGCTCCAAGGGCGGCAGCCTGATGTTGCAGGGCGGGGATGCCTCAGAGAGTTACAACGTGCGTATTCGGTTCAACAAGAACCGGGTCCTGTCGAGAGAGATCTTTGTTGGAACGTCGCAGGATGATCTGTTGGAGGAAACCACCTATCACGAGGTGAGCCTCGGATAGGCGCTTCTCTGGCTGTCCACCTGGACCTCAGGCTCCGCCCTGGATGTTGGCCTTCACGGCCGGCTGCATCAGCTTGGGTTCTTCCAGCGTGGCATCGCGGGCCTGGCGCACGCTGACGAACTCCGCCTCGGCCACACCATCGTGCACGTGGATGTTGTGCGCGCGCTGTTCGCCGATGGTGGTTTCGTTGGCGAAATCACGGCCGCCCGGGCCATAGTCGTGGCAGACGAACACGCGGGTGGCATCGGGTAGCGCCAGCAGGCGCTGGATCGAGCGGTACAGCTGCGTTGCATCACCGCCCGGGAAATCGCAGCGGGCGGTGCCGCCGTCGGGCATGAACAGCGAGTCGCCGGTGAACAGCGCATCGCCGATCAGGTAGGCGATGCTGTCGCTGGTGTGACCGGGCACGGCGATCACCTGGCCGCGCAGTTCGCCAAGCGTAAAGATTTCGCCATCGCTGAACAGGTGGTCGAAGATTTCATCCGCAGCAGGAAGCTGCAGGCCGTAGAGCGGCGCAAAAGTGGCCTGCACCGCGCGGATGCCTTCGCCGATCGCCAGCGTGGCCTTCGGGAAGTGCTGCTTGAGCCGACGCCCGGCCGACACATGGTCGGCGTGGGCGTGCGTTTCCAGCAGCCAGCGCAGCTGCAGGCCCTGCTGTTGGAGGGCCTGCAAGGCAGCGTGCAGCGGCGCTTCACTGCTGGCGTCGGTATCCGGGTCGTAGTCCAGGACCGGGTCGATCAGCGCTGCCTCGCCACTGGCCGGGTCACTGACCAGGTAGCTGAAGGTACTGCTGTCACGGTGGAAGAACGACTGCACCTGGACTGCCATTTGCATGCTCCTCAGCGCGTGCCGAGCACGCGGTTCAGCAACTGCGCCAGGTTTTCACCGGCCAGTCGCAGCTGCGCTTCAGCCAGCGGCCGGTAGCGCTCGGTGTATTCGTCGCCGATTTTACGCGATGCCGGATAAACGCCAGCTTGCATGGAGATGCGGCAGCTGGCCTCAGCCCACGTCTGCGGGTCGCGCTGCGGGTTGGACTGGCGCGCCAGCTTCGGCGCACGCTGGCTCTGCAATAGTGGCAGATAGGCGGCGTCGTCCAGCTTGCGGGTGTTGAGCATGCCGCTGTCCCACAGCGAGTGCAGGTTGGTACCACGGTTGCCGAACTGCAGCTGGAAATCGTTGCCGCCCTTGTCGTGGGCATAGCCGGCGTGCATCGGCTGGTGGATGTCGCCGACCAGATGCACGACGAACTTCAGCGCCTGCAGGCGCTCGCCGTCGGTCAGGCTGCGGTCGCCGAGGATGGCGCTCTGTGCCTTCAGCGCCTCGACGATGCAGTTGCCGTTTTTGCAGTGCTTAGGTGCTTCGTAATGGCAGTTGTCTTCGGCGATGTTGACGTAGTGCCAGCCGGCCGAGCGACGGCCCAGGCCCGGGTCCTTGGCGCGCAGCTGATCGGCCCAGGGCGCGATGCTGGCGAGGGTGGCGTCCGGTTCAGTGGCCAGCAGGCGATCCACTTCGGCGCGGGCGGCAGGGGTGAGTCGGGCGTCTGCGACTTCGGCGACAAGGCGGTGGCCTTGCGCGCCCCAGGCATGGGCGGGGGCGGAGACGGACAGCAGGGCCGGCGCCAGGGCGGCGGCGAGGAAGAGGGAGTGCAGGGCTTTCATGCGCACATTCTAGCCGGGGGTAGGTGGATTGAAGAGCGGCGCGTTCCCGTTTCGAAGTGGGTGGGCTGCAGGGGCAGGCGCTGCAGCCCCCATCAGACATGGCCGCGGAGGCGAATGCAAAGGTCAAAGCAACATCAAAATCAAATGCAGGATCAAAACCTGCCTCCTGCAATTGCAGGCAACCATTACGCCTCGGATGTACAGGTTCTGCTTCTGCTCTTGCCTTTGCTTGAGCTGGCACGCGCGCAGTGATGGGAAGGGGCGAGGCGGGGAGCGGGGCCGGGACCGTTGGCGCCATGGATGGCGCCATCGAGCCCCCATGGATGGGTTTACGGCGTGTCCCGGCTCCGCTCCCCGCCTTGCCCCAGCTCCGGAACCGCTTCAGTCCCAGCAACAAAAAAGCCCCGGCAATCACCGGGGCAACATGCTGCGAGGGTTTTGCGTGTAGCGGGGGAGCGGGGGCGAAGCCCCCGCGCTCAACACACCGCTTAGAACTTGAAGACGTAGGACGCGCCGTAGACCAGCGGGTCGATGTTGACCGTGCCGATCTTCTCGCCGTTCAACTTCACCTTGCTGTCGATGTCGATCCAGCGCATGTCCACGCGCAGGGCGCCCTTCTCGCTGATCGCGAAGTCCACGCCCGCATGCGCGGCCAGGCCCCACGAATCCTGCAGCTTCAGGCGGCTGTCCTTCAGCGCACCGGTGGTGTCTTCGCTGAAGAAGGTCGTGTAGTTCACGCCCGCACCGATGAACGGCGACACCTTGCCCTTGCTGTTGAAGTGGTATTGCAGGGTCACCACCGGCGGCAGCTGCTTGGTGCTGCCGACGCGGCCGAGGCCGTTGATGTTGATGTCGTGCTTGAACGGCAGCGCGGCCAGCACTTCGATGCCCAGGTTGTCGGCGATGAAGTACTCACCGGTGATGGTCGGCTTGACGTCGTTGTCGACGTCGACCTTCAGCGTGCCGCCGGCCAGCCAGCCGTTGTTCGACTTCGGCGCCACCTGGTGCACGCCGGCCGAAACGGTCCAGTCGCCCTTGGACTGGGCCATGGCGGGGGCGGCGGCGAGGGACAGGGCGGCGGCCAGGCCGGCCAGGATCCGGGGGGAGGTCTTGCGCATGGGGGTGATCTCGTTGCTGGGTGGATGGGGCCAGTGTCGGCCTCACGCCGCGCTAACGCTTTGATCCGGATCAAATCCTGTCCGCCGGCCTTCCGCCGGAGGCGCTGGCCCACGGTGGCCAGCCCCGGTTTGCTAGACTTGTGGGCCCTATCCATCCCGCCGCACCTGTCGCGGCCGCAGGAGCTTGAGAACATGGCAATCAAGGTTGGTATCAACGGTTTCGGTCGCATCGGGCGCAACGTCCTGCGCTCGGCGGTGCTGAACTTCGGCGACGACATCGAAATCGTGGCCATCAACGATCTGCTGGAGCCGGACTACCTGGCGTACATGCTCAAGTACGACTCCGTGCACGGCCGCTTCAAGGCCGAGGTGTCGGTGCAGGGCAACGACCTGCTGGTCAACGGCAAGAAGATCCGCCTGACCCAGGAACGCGACCCGGCCAACCTGAAGTGGGACGAAGTCGGCGCCGACGTGGTGCTGGAAGCCACCGGCCTGTTCCTGACCAAGGAAACCGCGCAGAAGCACATCGATGCCGGCGCCAAGAAGGTGATCATGTCGGCCCCGTCGAAGGACGACACGCCGATGTTCGTCTACGGCGTGAACGACAAGACCTACGCCGGCCAGGCGATCATTTCCAACGCCTCGTGCACCACCAACTGCCTGGCCCCGCTGGCCAAGGTCATCAACGACAAGTGGGGCATCAAGCGCGGCCTGATGACCACCGTGCATGCGGCCACCGCCACCCAGAAGACCGTCGATGGCCCGTCCAACAAGGACTGGCGCGGCGGCCGTGGCATCCTGGAAAACATCATTCCGTCGTCCACCGGTGCGGCCAAGGCCGTCGGCGTGGTCATCCCGGAACTGAACAAGAAGCTGACCGGCATGAGCTTCCGCGTCCCGACCTCGGACGTGTCGGTGGTCGACCTGACCGTCGAGCTGGAAAAGGAAGCCACCTACGCCGAGATCTGCGCTGAAGTGAAGGCGCAGAGCGAAGGCCCGCTGAAGGGCATCCTGGGCTACACCGAAGACAAGGTGGTGGCCACCGATTTCCGCGGCGAAACCTGCACCTCGGTGTTCGACGCCGATGCCGGCATCGCCCTGGACGGCACCTTCGTCAAGCTGGTGACCTGGTACGACAACGAGTGGGGCTACTCGAACAAGTGCCTGGAAATGGCCAAGGTCATCGCCGCCAAGTAAGGCCGGTGTAGATCGAAGACGGACCCCGGCCTGGCCGGGGTTCGTCGTTTATGGGGCCAGCCCTGTCGTAGCATGGGGCGGTCGACCGCTGCCGCTGGGGCGCGGGAACGCAATGGAAGCAGGCAATGGAAGCACTGATAGCCCTGGTCGTACTGGTTCTGCTGGCCATCCCGCTGCTGCTGGTGGTGGCACTGGTGATGATTGCCGGCCTGCGCCGCCGTGTCGCCGCGCTGGAAGGCGCGATGGCCACCGCGCCTGCTGCTGCCAAGCCGGCCGTCGCCACGCCCGCGCCTGAACGGCCGGTGGTCACGCCCGCGGCCAGTGCCGATCCACCGGTCCTGCGGCCGGTCGCTGCGGCTGCACCGCACCCCCCACAACCGCCGGTGCGAGAGGCCGCGCCCACCGAGGCGCCTGTCCTCCGTCCTGCTGCGCCGCCGCCGGTACCGCCGGTGCCGGTGCAGCCGCCGTTGCCGCCAGAACCGGCGCTGCCGAATTTCATCGAGCGCGGCATCGGTGCGGTCAAACGCTGGTTCACCGAAGGCAACGTACCGGTCAAGATCGGCATGCTGGTGCTGCTGGCCGGTGTCGCCGCACTGCTGAAGTACGTCAGCGACCAGGGTTGGCTGGTGTTGCCGATCGAACTGCGCCTGGCTGGCGTCACCGTCGGCGCGTTGGGGCTGCTCGCGTTTGGCTGGCACCAGCGCGAGCGCCGGCGGATGTTCGCGCTGGCCCTGCAGGGCGGCGCCATTGGCGTGCTGCTGCTGACCATCTTCGCGGCGTTCAAGCGATTCGAGCTGATTCCGCCGGGCTTCGCCTTCGCCAGCTCGATCGCGCTGGTGGCCGGGCTGTGCGTGCTGGCAGTGGTGCAGAATTCGCGCACGCTGGCGGTGCTGGGCATCCTCGCCGGCTTCATGGCGCCGCTGTGGCTGTCCACCGGCAGTGGCAACCACGTGGGCTTGTTCAGTTACTACGCGGTACTCAACGCGGGCATCTTCGCCATTGCCTGGTTCCGCCCGTGGCGCGCGCTGAACCTGCTGGGCTTCGCCTTCACGTTCGGCATCGGTACGTTCTGGGGCGTGCTGCAGTACGCGCCGGACAAGTTCAGCAGCACCGAACCGTTCCTGCTGCTGTTCTTCGCGTTCTACCTGCTGATCCCGCTGCTGTACGCGCGTCGCCAGCCGGCCGGGCGGCGTGACCTGGTCGATGGCAGCCTGGTGTTCGGCACGCCGCTGGTCGCATTCTCGCTGCAGGCGGGCATGTTGCACGAGCAGCCGATGACGCTGGCGCTGTGCGCGCTGGGCCTGGCCGCGATCTATGCGGTGCTGGCGTGGGCGCTGATCAGGCGGGCGTCGTACACCGTGCTGGCGCAGTCGCATGCGGTGCTGGCAGTGGGCTTTGCCACGCTGGCGGTGCCGCTGGCGCTGTCGGCGCGCGCCACCGGCGCGGTATTCGCGCTGGAAGGTGCGGGGCTGGCATGGCTGGGGCTGCGCCAGAAGCGTTGGTTGCCACAGGTGTCCGGTGCGCTGCTGCAGATCGGCGCTGCATTCGCCTTCGTGGCCGGCGGCGATCATTGGCACGAGGATCTGCGCTTCCTGATCAATCCCACCGCCATCGGCGTGTTGCTGCTGGCCGTGGCTGGCTTTGCATCGGCCTGGAGTTACCAGCGCCGGTCGCGCCACGAGATCGCACTGGTCTACTACCTGTGGGGCCTGTTGTGGTGGCTGGGTGGCCTGGTGCATGAGATCACCCGCTTCTTCCCGTACCGCACCGAAGTGGATGCGCTGCTGGTGCTGGTGGCGGTCACGGCATGGCTGGCCGCCGAAGCACAGCGCCGCCAGCCGGCCCGTGCGCTGGGCGTGACGGCACTGGCGATGCTGGCGTTGGGCTTCCCGCTGGCCCTGTTGCAGAGCGATGCCCACCACCAGCCGTTCGCCGGCTATGGCGCGCTGGCCTGGGCGCTGTTCGCGGTGCTGGGCGTGCGCACGTTGCTGTGCCTGCGCCAGGGGGGCAACACCGTGGCACGCATCGCGCAGTTCCTGTGGTGGCTGCTGTGGCCGTCGCTGCTCTCGCTGCTGGCCCTGTGGGGCGGTGGCGAAGCGGGTCTGGCACAGGGCTGGACGACCCTGCTGGTCACGCTGCCGTGGCTGCTGATGGCAGCGCTGTCGTTGTGGCGCTGGAACATGCTGCGCTGGCCGTTGGGTGAAGCGTTCGACCGCGTACGCACGCCGCTGCAATGCGTGCTGTTCGGCCTGCTCTCGATCGGCTGGCTGTTGGGCCAGCTGTTGCCGGGCGACGCTGCCCCGCTGCTGTGGCTGCCGGTGTTGAATCCGGCCGAGCTTGCGCAGTGGCTGAGCCTGCTGCTGCTGGCGCGCTGGCTGTACAGCGATCAGGCGCCGCAGGCACTGCTGAACATCCGCATGCCGTTGCTGTCACTGGCCATCTTCGTTGCGCTGACCAGCGTGGTGCTGCATGGCGTGCATCAGTGGGGCGGCCTGTCGTGGGACGCGTCGATGATGCGCTTCAGCCTGGCGCAGACCAGCCTGACAGTGTTGTGGAGCGTGCTCGGCGTGATCGCCTGGGTCTGGGGCTCGCGCCGCGGCCAGCGCGTGTTGTGGATGGTGGGCGCCGTGCTGATGGGGGTGGTGCTGGCCAAGCTGGTCATCGTCGATCGCCAGCACCTGGGCAACCTGCTGGGCATCGCATCGTTCATCGCCTACGGCCTGCTGTGCACGGTCGTGGGCTATCTGGCACCGGCTCCGCCGAGCGCGGCGCCGTCCGTGGAGGAAAAACAATGAGGAAGTGGAGCAGGGCGCTGCTGCCGGTGATGTTCGGCATGCTGGCTGCCGTCGTGGCGCAGGCTGCCGATTACCGCAGCCAGTACGCCGAACAGTGGCCGCTGACGCTGTCCAGCGCACAGTCCGGTGCATACAGGGTGGTCCTGGAACCGGCAATCTATCGCCGTGCCGGCGCTGCCGACCTGGGCGATCTGCAGGTGTTCAATGCGGCGGGGCAATCGTTGCCCTCGGCGCTGCTGGCGCCGGATCAGCCGCTGGCACAGCCGCCGGTGCAGCGGGAGCTGCCGTGGTTCGCACTGCCGCCGTTGGCCGAAGCACAGCGCAACGATCTGCAGCTGCTGACCGAACGCGATACCGATGGCCGCGTACGCCGGGTCGAGGCGCGCGTCGGGGGCGGTGCGGTGACGAACGGGCAGGGCGGTTGGCTGATCGACGCCAGCGTGCTCGGCCAGCAGCCGGTGGCGGCGCTGGTGCTGGACTGGGCCGATAGTGGCCAGCCCTTGCAGGCGCAGGTGC
Organism: Stenotrophomonas maltophilia; assembly: GCF_001274595.1. Classification (GTDB taxonomy): domain Bacteria; phylum Pseudomonadota; class Gammaproteobacteria; order Xanthomonadales; family Xanthomonadaceae; genus Stenotrophomonas; species Stenotrophomonas forensis. The sequence goes on along the minus strand of NZ_CP011010.1, from coordinate 3,820,276 downwards.
AGCTGGATGCCAGCGATGATCTGCAGCACTGGCGTGCGGTCGGGCGCGACATTCCGCTGGTGGACCTGCAGCGCGCCGGCAAGCGCCTGCTGCAGCGCCGCCTGCAGGTGGACGGTGAGGCACGCTACCTGCGCGTGCTCGCACAGGGCGATGCACGCCTGCCGACCCTGCACAGCGTGCTGGCTGAACTGCCGCCTGCCCCGGCCACGCTGCCGTGGGAATGGTTGTCGCTGGAGCCGGTTACGAAGGGCAAGGGCGAATACACCTTCGAACTGGACGGCCGTTTCCCGGTCGCGCGTGCGGACGTGGCCAGCGCCGACAACAGCCTGGTGCAGTGGACGTTGTTCAGCCGCGATGATGAGAGCGCGGAGTGGCAGCGCCGCAGTGCGCCGTGGATCGCCTACCAGCTGCAGCAGGGCGCGCAGGGCCAACGCCAGCAATCGGCGGCCCAGTCGCTGGGGGGCGTGCATCGCGACCGCTACTGGAAGCTGGTTGCGAATCCTGCCGAAACGGCCACCGCGCCTACGCTGCGCCTGGGCTACCAGCCGGAGGTGCTGGTGTTCCTGAGCCAGGGCGCGGCGCCGTATGCCCTGGCCGTCGGCAGTTCGACCGCGCGCCGGATGGAGGCGCCGATCGGTGTGCTGATCGAGGAACTGCGCCAGCGCAATGATCCGTCATGGCAGCCGACGCTGGCGCGGCTGGAGGGCAGCCCCGAGCCGCTGGCCGGCGAGGCGGCGCTGAAGCCGCAGCATGATTGGAAGTCGTGGCTGCTGTGGGCGTTGCTGGGGCTGGGTGTGTTGGTGGTGGGTGGGCTGGCGGTCAGCCTGCTTCGGCAGAAGCCGGCGCCTTCGGCGTAGGTTCCGGCGAACGGCGCAGCCCCTCGTGGGTGGCCGTAGCGTCGGTAGAGTCGAGCTTGCTCGACTGCAAAGCTGCGCTTGGCCGGGCGGGTGGGCTGGGCAGGGGACGCCGTAAACCCGTCCCTGGAGGCTTAGCCGCGCCATCCATGGCGCGGATACCCCTGCCCAGCCCACCCGCCCGGCCTCTGACAGTTTCCGGGTGCGTCCACCCACGGAAGAGAAAAAAGAAGAGCAAAAGCAAAAGCAAAAGCAAAAGCAAAAGCAAAAGCAAAAGCAAAAGCAAAAGCAAAAGCAAAAGCAAAAGCAGCTTGGCTGCCCGCTCCTTGTAGAGCCGAGCCCATGCTCGGCTCTCCATTTTTTTCCCGACACCAGAAATCGTTCCTGCTTCTGCCTTTGCCATCCGCTCTGCCTCATGAACCTGTCGAGGCCGGGGCGGTGTGGGCTGGCAGGGGTGTCAGCCGCATGGATGCGGCTGCCAAGCCTCCAGGGATGGATTCACGGCGTCCCCTGCCAGCCCACCCCACCCCGGCCCACCCACAGCATCACAAGGCGCCAGCGCTTTGGCTTTGGCTCTGGCTGTTGCTGTTGCGCCTCTGCCTGCCGCAGGCATCGGCCCTCCCACCATCCGCACCCGATACAATGGCCGTCTGCCGTAGCCCGGCATCCCGTCCCTGAGCCAAAGAGTTGCCCATGTCCATCGTCCGCATGACCGACCTCGACCTCTCCGGCAAGCGCGTGCTGATCCGCCAGGATCTGAACGTGCCGATCGAGAATGGCCGCATCACCTCCGAACAGCGCATCACCGCTTCGCTGCCGACGCTCAAGCGCGCGCTGGAGCAGGGCGCGGCGGTGATGGTCACCTCGCACCTGGGGCGCCCGAAGGAAGGCGTGTGGAGCGAGGCCGATTCGCTGGCGCCGGTCGCCGCACGCCTGTCCGAGCTGCTCGGCCGCGAAGTGCCGCTGGTGCGCGACTGGGTCGACGGTGTCGACGTGCAGCCGGGCCAGCTGGTGCTGCTGGAAAACTGCCGCATGAACGTGGGCGAGGGCAAGGATGACGAGGCCCTGTCGAAGAAGTACGCCGCGCTGTGCGACGTGTTCGTGATGGATGCGTTCGGCACCGCGCACCGCGCCCAGGCCTCGACCCATGGCGTGATCCGCTTCGCTCCGGTCGCCGCCGGTGGCCCGTTGCTGATGGCCGAACTGGACGCACTGGCAAAGGCGCTGGATGCTCCGGCCAAGCCGTTGCTGGCCATCGTCGCCGGCAGCAAGGTCAGCACCAAGCTGGAACTGCTGGCCAACCTGGTCGGCAAGGTCGATCAGCTGATCGTCGGTGGCGGCATCGCCAACACCTTCATCGCCGCCGCCGGCTACAACGTCGGCAAGTCGCTGTACGAACCGGACCTGCTGGACACCGCGAAGAAGATCGTGGCCGATGCCAAGGCGCGTGGCGCCGACATTCCGCTGCCGGTCGACGTGGTCACCGCCAAGCAGTTCCTGCCCGATGCCGTGGCGGAAGTGAAGGCGGTCGACGCCGTCGCCGAGGACGATCTGATCCTGGACATCGGCCCGCAGACCGCGGCGCAGTACGCACAGCTGATCGAGAAGGCCGGCACCGTGGTCTGGAACGGCCCGGTCGGTGTGTTCGAATTCGAAGCCTTCAGCAAGGGCACCGAAGCGCTGGCCCGCGCCATCGCCAGCTCGAAGGCGTTCTCCATCGCCGGCGGCGGTGACACCCTGGCCGCCGTTGACAAGTTCGATATCGCTGGCGACGTCAGCTACATCTCCACCGGCGGTGGTGCGTTCCTGGAGTTCCTGGAAGGCAAGACGCTGCCGGCCGTGGCGGCCCTCGACGCGCGCGGCGCATGAGCACCGATCGCAGCAGGGATGTCCTGTTCTTCGACCTCGACGGTACGCTGATCGATTCGCAGGTCGGCATTACCGCGTGCATCGCCTATGCGCTGCAGAAGATGGACCATCCGGTACCGCCGCAGGAGACACTGCTGGGCTGGATCGGTCCGTCGCTGCGCACCACCTTCGCGCCGTTGTTCGTTGAACCGGCGCGGGTGGAACAGGCGGTGGGCTACTACCGTGAACGCTTCGACGCCGAGGGCTGGCGCGAGCACACGGTGTACCCGCAGGTGGAAGACACCCTGCGCACGCTGCATGGTCGTGGTCACCGCCTGGCGGTGGTCACCGCCAAGAACGAACCGCATGCGCGCCGCATCCTTGCCCATCTGCCGTTCGGCGGGCTGTTCGAGGAGATCATCGGTTCGACCCTGGACGGCTCGCGCAGCCACAAGCCGGAGCTGGTCGGCGAGGCGCTGCGCCGGCTGCAGGTGCAGCCCGCACAGTGCTGGATGATCGGCGACCGCCGCATGGATATCGAAGGCGCGCGTCACCACGGCCTGCGCAGTGTCGGTGTGCTGTGGGGCTTTGGCGGCGAAGCGGAACTCACCGAAGCCGGCGCCGGCCAGCTGGCCCGTGAGCCGGCACAGCTGGAAACGCTGCTGGCCTAGCTCCCTGTAGAGCCGGGCACGGGCTCGGCTCTACAGAACTCCCTGCGCCAGCGTATGTCCGGACCATGTCCGTTCCATGACCCGCGAAGTCAGGCAGCACAAGGCTGTAACCGTATACATGCGGCGTGAAGGATGTGCTAATTTCCGTTCTTTATCGGGAGAGGCCCCTTCACCATGTTCGAGCGTCAGCGTCGCACCAAGATCCTTGCCACCCTCGGCCCGGCCACTGATCCGCCGGGCGTGCTGGAGGATCTGTTCCGCGCCGGCGTCAACGTGGTGCGCCTGAACTTCAGCCACGGCGATCCGTCCGGCCAGGCCAAGCGTGCCGCCGAAGTGCGCGCCGCTGCGGCCCGCGTCGGCGTGGAAGTGGGCATCCTGGCCGATCTGCCGGGCCCGAAGATCCGCATCGAGCGCTTCGCCGAAGGCAAGGTGCAGCTGAAGGCGGGCGACCGCTTCGACCTGATCGCCAGCGAGAACGCCGGCCCCGGCAGTGCCAGCCAGGTCGGCGTCAGCTACCTCGGCCTGCCGCAGGACGTGGGCCCGGGCGACGTCCTGCTGCTCGATGACGGCCTGATGCAGCTGCAGGTGGTGGAGGTGCAGGGTGACCGCATCGTCAACACCGTGCTCAACGATGGCGTGCTGTCCGACCGCAAGGGCCTGAACAAGCAGGGCGGTGGCCTGTCGCTGGGTGCGCTGACCGAGCGTGACAAGGAACTGATCGGCATCGTTGCCAAGATCGGCGTCGACTTCATCGCCGTGTCGTTCTGCCGCAACGCGCAGGACATGAACGACGCGCGTGACATCGCCCGCTCGCACGGCTGCGATGCCGCGCTGGTGTCGAAGATCGAACGTACCGAAGCGATCGAGAACCTGGAAGAAATCGTCGAGGCCAGCGACGTGGTGATGGTCGCCCGTGGCGACCTCGGCGTGGAAATCGGCGATGCCGAGCTGCCGGGCCTGCAGAAGAAGATCATCAAGGCCTCGCTGGCGCAGAACAAGGTGGTGATCACCGCCACGCAGATGCTGCAGTCGATGGTGGAAAGCCCGATCCCGACCCGCGCCGAAGTGCTGGACGTGGCCAACTCGGTCATCGACGGTACCGATGCGGTGATGCTCTCGGCCGAAACCGCCGCCGGCGCCTATCCGGTCAAGGCCGTGGAAGCGATGGCGCGCATCTGCCTGGGCGCCGAGCGCCAGTTCCAGACCGAGACCGACTTCAACGCCTCGCCGCGCAACCTGGAACGCGCCGACCAGGCCATCGCCATGGCCACCATGTTCCTGTCGCAGCACGTGGGCGTGCGCGCGATCGTGGCGATGACCGAATCCGGCGGTACCGCACGCTACCTGTCGCGCTTCCGCGCCAAGGCACCGGTGTTCGCGGTCACCCGCCACGACGGTGCCCGTCGCCAGATGGCGCTGATGCGCGATGTCTATCCGATCAATTTCGACAGCCGCGGCCTGACCCCGCGCGAAGCCGCACGCGGCAGCATCCGCCTGCTGGTGGAATCGGAACTGCTGCAGGCCGGTGACCGCGTGGTGTTCACCAGTGGCGAGCACATGGAAACCCTGGGTGCGACCAACACCCTGCGCCTGCTGGAAGTGGGCGAAGACGGCCGCGCCAGCGGCCTGGGCGATCTGTAAGAGACGGACTGCATCGGGCCGGAACCCTGCGCGGGTCCGGCCCCCGGGGCCGGACGCCAACGTGGCTCTGGCCCGGTCGTGGCAGGTCAACGTCTGTCCTGTGCGGACATTGGAATCGTTTCCATCCTGGCCTCGACGTCGAGGCAACGGGTGGCGGGGCTATACTTACGTTTTTCCCGCACCCGCCACAGGAAGTACATGAGCATCGAACAGCTGGCTGAAACCGCCCAGGCCATGGTTGCCCCGGGCAAGGGCATCATCGCGATCGACGAATCCACCGCTACCATCGCCAAGCGTTTCGCTGGCGTCGGTATCGAGAACACCGAGGAGAACCGTCGCGCCTACCGCGAACTGCTGCTGACCACGCCGAAGCTCAACGAGCACATTTCCGGCGCCATCCTGTACGACGAAACCATCCGCCAGTCGACCAGGGACGGCGTGCCGTTCGCCAAGTACATGGCCGACCACGGCATGATTCCGGGCATCAAGGTGGACAAGGGTGCGCACCCGCTGGCCGGCTGCCCGGGCGAGCTGGTGACCGAAGGCCTGGACGGCCTGCGCGAGCGCCTGCAGGAGTACTACAAGCTGGGTGCGCGCTTCGCCAAGTGGCGTGCGGTCATCAACATCGGTGAGAGCATCCCGTCGGGCACCTGCATCGAGTCCAACGCCCACGCGCTGGCCCGTTATGCCGCCCTGTGCCAGGAATGCGGCCTGGTGCCGATGGTCGAGCCGGAAGTGATCATGGACGGCGACCACGACATCGAGACCTGCTACGAAGTCACCGAAGCCACCCTGCGCTCGCTGTTCGATGCGCTGTACCAGCAGAACGTGCTGCTGGAAGGCACCATCCTGAAGGCATCGATGGTCATCTCCGGCAAGGGCTGCGACGAGCAGGCCGACGTCGAGGAAGTGGCCGAGTCGACCGTGATGTGCCTGAAGAGCACCGTGCCGGCGATCCTGCCGGGCGTGGTGTTCCTGTCCGGTGGCCAGACCGACGAACAGTCGACTGAGCACCTGAACGCGATGAACCAGCTGGGCAACCTGCCGTGGCCGCTGAGCTTCTCCTACGGCCGCGCCATGCAGCAGGCCGCCCTGAAGCTGTGGGCCAAGGACATGAAGGGCAATTACGCTGCTGCCCAGAAGACCGTGTACGAGCGCGCCAAGGACAACGGCCTGGCCGCGCTGGGCAAGTGGAACGGCTGATCGGTTCCATTGCTGGATGAAAAGGCAGCGCCGGCATCACGCCGGCGTTTGCTTTTGCGGGTATCTTTTCCGCCCCCGCGTACCCGGCCGGTACGTGGGAATGACATGGAAGGCCAAGGAGAAACAACATGCGTTTGGCAGCACTTACACTGGCCGTTGCCGCGGTCCTGGTCGCCGGCGGTTGCAACCGCATCGGTGCGGGCATGGATGCGGGCAAGGCCGCGTCGCTCGAATTCGACAAGCCGGTGTCCGGCGAGATCACCACGCGCAGCGGCATCAACTTCAACGACGGCAGCCATCACCAGCTTTACCAGATCAAGCTGGACGACAACGACCTGGTTGGCCTGAAGCTGACCGGCAGGCTCAGCGGTTCGATCGCCGTGTTCAACAACGGCAGCCTGGTATCCACCAGCAATACCGTCTACGAGCGCGAGGGCGACGTCTCGGTGGCATTCCGTGCCAATGGTGGCGGCACCTACCAGGTGGCGGTCAATGCCGATGGCCCGTCCGCCTTCGGTCCGTACCGCCTGCGTGCGGAGAAGCTGAAGCCGTACGACGGCAAGCCACTGGTGGGCGGTGGCGAGATCGTCGACATGCTGGGCGGCGACTCGCAGGACTACATCCTGCAGGTGGAGAAGGAAGGCCTGTACGAGATCCGGCTGGTGTCGGATGCCTTCGATCCGGTGCTGAAGGTGTCCGGCCAGGGCGTGGATGCCGAGAACGACGATAGCAGCGACAGCACCAACTCGCGCCTGAGCCTGTCGCTGAAGCCGGGCAAGTACACCCTGACCGCGCGCGGCCTCGGTGACGGCGTCACTGGCATGTTCACCCTGTCGGCGACCCGCATCGAACTGCCGGGCAATCTGGTCGAGCGCGATGGCACCGCACTGCCGAGCACGGGCAGCGTGTACACGATGCTCGACAACGAAGGTCGCCGCCGCTTCCTGCTGACCCTGGATCGTCCGGCCGACGTGCGCCTGGATGCGATCTCCAGCCAGGTCGACACCGTGCTGCGCGTGGTCGGCGCCAATGTCGAGCTGTCCGACGACGATGGTGGCAATGGCACCAACGCACGCCTGCAGGAAACGTTGCCGGCCGGCCACTACACCGTCGACGTGACCAGCGTGAACAACGGCGCGGGCCTGGTGGAAGTGCGCGTGCAGGTGGATGGGGCCAGCGCCGACGGCGCCGCTGCCTCGGCGGCACGTGCCGCGGCCGACGCAGCAGCCGTTGCCGACGATGACGCTGCGGTGGAAGCGGCGAGCCGTTGAGGCAGATCCACCCCCTGTGTGGATGACATCGACGATGCAACGGAAAAGGCCGGGCAATGCCCGGCCTTTTCTTTTCCGCGGAACAGTGCGGCTCAATGTGCGGCAGCGAAGCCTGTATCGCCCAGTGGCGGCAGCAGCGGGCTGCGCGACTCGCTCTCCATGCTCTGCCCGGCCGCTGCCAGCGCCTGCTGGTAGGCCTTGGCGGTGGCGGTATTGAACGCAACCAGCACGATGCGCATCGGCTGTGCATGGCTGCGCTGCCACGCCAGCGTTTCGGTCACCGCGATCTGCGCGGCCTGGTACAGCGGATAGCCGTACACGCCGCAGCTGATTGCCGGGAACGCGATCGACTGCACGCCCAGGGATTCCGCCAGCTGCAACGACTTCCAGTAGCAGTTGGCCAGCAGCGCCGGTTCGTCACGCTGGCCGTCGTGCCAGACCGGTCCCACCGTGTGCAGCACATGCCGCGCCGGCAATGCGTAGGCGCCGGTGGCGCGCACTTCGCCGGTCGGGCAACGCACGCCCGGGCGAAGCTCCGGCAACTGTTCGCATTCGGCCAGCAGTGCCGGGCCGGCGGCACGATGGATCGCACCGTCGACACCGCCGCCACCGAGCAATGTCTCATTGGCCGCGTTGACGATCGCATCCACCGCCAGGGTCGTGATGTCGCCCTGCCAAACTTCGATCTTCATGCGTCCGTCTCCTGCCTGTGAGGTGATCCGCGCAGCATCTGCGCCGGCTGTTCCCACGGTAGGGGACAGGGCATCGATACTGCGTCATGACCGTCTCACGCGCTGCGATCCGACGGCCTTCACGCACGATGGCGGGCGGCGCCTTCATGCAGGCTGAAGCAGGTGGGGTTTGTGACGGGCGGCAGCGCCGGGCCATGCCCGGCGTTATGCGTCACGGCAGCCCTGCCAGCCAGTCGTCGTCAGACCCTTCGTTCACATCGGCAAACAGCGGCGTGGAGAAGTAGCGTTCACCGGTGTCCGGCAGCATGGCCAGGATCACCGAGCCCGGTTCGGCACGCGCGGCCACATCCAGCGCACTGGCAACGGTGGCGCCGGCGGAGATGCCGACGAAGATGCCTTCCTCGGCGGCCAGGCGGCGCGCAGTGGCGATGGCGCGGTCATCTTCAACCGACACCAGTTCATCCACCACATCGCGGTTGAGCACGTCGGGCACGAAGTCCGGCGTCCAGCCCTGGATCTTGTGCGGCTTCCAGTCATCGCCCTTGAGCAATGCCGCGCCGGCCGGCTCGGTGGCAATGATGCGGGTCTGCGGGCGCGCGACCTTCAGCACTTCGCCCACACCGGTGAGCGTGCCACCGGTGCCCCAGCCGCTGACGAAATAGTCCAGCCGCTTGCCGGCGAAGTCGCGCAGGATCTCGGCGGCGGTGGTGTTGCGGTGATACGCCGGGTTGGCCGGATTGGCGAACTGGCTGGCCAGGAACCAGCCATGCTCTTCGGCCAGTTCGCGCGCCCTGCGCACCATGCCGCTGCCGCGTTCGGCGGCGGGGGTCAGGATCACCTTGGCGCCATAGGCGCGCATCAGCTTGCGGCGTTCCACCGAGAAGGTCTCGACCATGGTGGCCACGAACTTGTAGCCGCGCGCGGCGGCGACCATTGCCAGCGCCACGCCGGTGTTGCCGGAGGTCGCTTCCACGATCGTATCGCCGGGCTTGAGCAGGCCGCGTGCTTCGGCATCGAGGATGATCGCCAGCGCCAGGCGGTCCTTCACCGAGCCGCCCGGGTTGAACGACTCGACCTTGGCGTAGACGCTGACCTGCGGTGGCGCCAGGCGCTGCAGCTTGACGATGGGGGTGTTGCCGACGGTATCGAGGATGGAGTCGTACAGGGCCATGGAAGCGCTCCGGAAACGGGGCCGCGCCGGGCTTCGGCGGGCGAAGGGGGAGGGCTGGCTGTTCAGGCCAGCGGCTGCCGGCTGACCGTAGCGCCGGCATATGACGCCCGGAAATGACCAGATACCTTTCTTAAACAACCTTTGGTTATAAGCTGGTGACGGCAATAGACCCTAGAGTGGACCTCCGCCCCTTGCGCCCCCGCCTCCCATGACGCTGACCCAGCTGCGCTATCTGGTTGCCATCGCCGACGCCGAGCTGAACATCACGCTGGCCGCCTCGCGCGTGCACGCCACCCAGCCGGGCCTGTCCAAGCAGCTCAAGCAGCTGGAGGACGAGCTCGGCTTCCTGTTGTTCGTGCGCAAGGGGCGCAGCCTGGAATCGGTCACCCCGGCCGGGACCGAGGTCATCGCCCGCGCCCGCGCGGTGCTGGCCGAGGCCAACAACATCCGCACCTATGCCGCCAACCAGCGTCGCGAGAGCCAGGGCCAGCTGATCCTGACCACCACCCACACCCAGGCGCGCTTCGTGCTGCCGCCGGCGGTGGCGGCGATCAAGCAGGCGTATCCACAGGTCAGCGTGCACCTGCAGCAGGCCGGTGAAGCCGACGCGCTGGACCGCTTGAACCAGGGTGATGCCGATATCGCCATCATCAGCACGGCCGGCGGTGAGCCGACCGATGGCATCGCCGTGCCGTTGTTCCGCTGGCGGCGTCTGGTGGTGGTGCCCAAGGGCCACCCGCTGGACCGCGCCGGCCGCGCGCCGGACCTGGCGGCGCTGGCCCGGCAACCGCTGATCAGCTACGAATCCTCGACACGGCCGAATTCCTCGCTGCAGCGTGCCTTTGCTGCCCACGGCCTGGTGCCGGACCTGGCGCTGACCGCGCTGGATGCCGACCTGATCAAGACCTACGTGCGTACCGGGCTGGGCGTGGGGCTGCTGGCCGAGATGGCGGTCAGTTCCAACGATGAGGACCTGCGCTCGTGGCCGGCCCCGGCGCCGATCACCGAGTGCATTGCGTGGGCGGTGCTGCCGCGCGACCGCGTGCTGCGCGATTACGCGCTGGAGCTGGTGCATGTGCTGGCCCCGCAGATCGATCCGCGCGACCTGCGTCGGGTGCTGGATGGCAACCAGGCTGCGGCGTGGCCGGTTCCCCCGACCTGGGAGTCACTGACCCAGACCATCACGGTGTGAGGTTGGTCGAGCAGGGCTTGCAGCCCTGCACCCGCAGAATCAACGGCAACGGCAACGGCAACGTCAAAAGCTTGCATTCCGTGGGATGGCGGGGCGGTGTCGGAGTGCGGGGACGCCGTGAACCCATCCATGGGGGCTTGGCAGCCGCATCCATGCGGCTGACACCCCGCACTCCGACACCGCCCCACCTCTGACAGATTTCTACGGCTGTCGGTGGGTGTCGACCTTGGTCGACACGGTGGATCCACGCCATGCGTGGATGCTTTTCGATTCCAATTCGAAATATTCGATTCCGATGGAGATTCATCCACGCATGGCGTGGATCTACTGCAGATCGCGGGAAACTGTCGAAGGCGGGGTGGGTCCGGTTGCGGGAGTGTCCGCGGCATGGATGCCGCGTCCAAGCCCCCATGGATGGGTTTACGGCGTCTCCCGCAACCGGACCCACCCCGCCATCCCACGGACTGCCCGCTTTTGACGTTGACGTTGACGTTGCCGTTGCCGTTGATTCTGCGGGTGCAGGGCGCAGCCCTGCCGATAACCCTCCCTCCTGCGACGGTTCGTCGCACGGGCATCCCTGGACCCGGCTCTACACTAGCGGGGTGACCCGCCTGTCCCGCCCGCAGCGCCTCCTGCTCCAGCTCGCCGTCCTGGCGACGCTGCTGATGGTGCTTGCGCCACTGGTCAGCCGCGCGCTGCAGGCACAGCCGATGGATCACGCGGCAAGGGTGGGCATGGACCACGCCGCCATGGGCCATGACAGGCAGGACATGGCCATGCCCGGGCACGATCACCACAGCGCAGCGCCGGCATCGCCCAGCCGTCCGGCCGACCCGCACGCCATGCATGGCGAAGCCTGCGAATACTGCGTGCTGGCCATGCGCCTGCTGCCATGGCTGGCGGTGCTGGTGCTGCTGTTGCCGCTGCTGTGGCGGCCGCGGCTGGCGTTCCCGTGGTCGCAACGCGTGTTGCCCGCCGCGCGCTGGCCGGCACATGCCGCACGCGGGCCGCCGCGCGCTTCCATCGTCCGCTGATGTCCCTATCGAATCTGCCGCACGACGCCTGACCGGGCGCCGTGCGCGCGTGCGTACCCTGGAGCTGTTCCGATGAAAATGACTTCCCGCCCCGCGGGCGCCTATGCGCGCCTGCCGGTTGCCCTTGGCCTGGCCGTGGCCGCGTCACTGGCCCACGCTGCGCCCGCCGACGAGGCGCGCACCCTCGACACGATGGTGGTGACCGCCGCCGCACCGTCTTCACCGCTGCACTGGGTGACCGATCCGCGCCTGCCGCGGCAGCCGGTACCGGCCAGCGACGGTGCCGATTACCTCAAGACCGTTCCCGGCTTCTCGGCCATCCGCAACGGTGGCACCAACGGCGACCCGGTGCTGCGCGGCATGTTCGGTTCGCGCCTGAACATCCTCAGCAACGACGGCAACCTGATCGGTGCCTGCCCGTCACGCATGGATAATCCGCTGTCCTACATCGCGCCGGAGAGCTTCGACCGGCTGACCATCATCAAGGGGCCGCAGAGCGTGCGCTGGGGCGCGGGGGCCTCGGCCGGCACCGTGCGCTTCGAACGCGATACGCCGCGCTTCGAAGAACCGGGCCTGCGCGCCGACGCCAGTGCGCTGGTCGGTTCGCGCAACCGCAACGACCAGGTGCTGGACCTGACCCTGGGCAACCCGACCGGTTACGTGCGCGCCAGTGGCAACCGTTCCGAGGCCGACGACTACAAGGATGGCAACGGTGATGTGGTGCCGTCGAAGTGGCGCAAGTGGAACGGCGACGTGGCCATCGGCTGGACGCCGGATGCCGACACGCTGCTGGAAATCTCCGCTGGTGCCGGTGATGCGATCGCGCGCTACGCCGGGCGTGGCATGGATGGCGCTGCCTTCGAACGCACCAGCTACGCCGCGCGCTTCGAGAAACGCAACCTGCCCGGCGCGTGGGACACGGTGCAGGCCAACGTGTACTACAACGAGGCCGACCACGTGATGGACAACTACACGCTGCGTACGCCGAATCCGCACAGCATGATGCCGATGCCGATGGCCTCCAACGTGGACCGCCGTACCCAGGGCGGCCGGGTCAGTTCCGAATGGCACTGGCAGGACGTGCAGCTGGTGGCGGGTGTGGATGGCGAGGACAGCCGCCATCGCGGTCGCATGGGCATGGGCCGCGGCACCTACCGCCAGGCCGCCTGGGAGACCGATGCCAACTTCCGTCGCTATGGCGCGTTTACCGAGATGACCCTGGGCGCCGGCACCGACCAACGCTGGATCACTGGCCTGCGCATCGATCGCGCCAGCGTGCGCGACGAGCGGCAGTCGATTCGCGGGATGATGGGCAACATGCCCAATCCGACCGCGGGCCAGCGCCGCAAGGAATGGCTGGGCAGCGGTTTCCTGCGCTACGAACAGGACCTGGCCGATGGCCTGACCTGGTATGCCGGCCTCGGTCGCAGTGAGCGCATGCCCGACTACTGGGAGCTGTTCTCGCCCGACCATGGCCCGGCTGGCGCGCCGAACGCGTTTGCCGGCATCCAGCCCGAGCGCACCACCCAGTTTGACGTGGGCCTGCAGTACAAGGGGCCACGCGTGCAGGCCTGGGTCTCTGCGTATGCCGGGCAGATCCAGGACTACATCCTGTTCACCTACCACGGCAGCGGCATGATGGGCATGAGCCAGGCCAGCAACGTCGACGCACGCATTGCCGGCGCCGAGGCGGGGTTGGAAGTGAGCGTGGCCGAACAATGGAAACTGGGTGGCACGTTGGCCTACGCCTGGGGCGAGAACCGCGACCAGCAGCGTCCGCTGCCACAGATGCCGCCACTGGAAGCGCGCCTGAGCGCGAACTGGGAAGGCCAGCGCTGGAGTGCCGGTGCGCTGCTGCGCGCGGTAACCCACCAGCACCGTGTCGCAGATGGCCAGGGCAACGTCGTCGCCCAGGACCTCGGACCAAGCGCCGGCTTCGCAACCTTCGCGCTCAATGCCGCCTACCGTTTCAGTTCGCAGCTGCAGCTCAGCGCGGGCGTCGACAATCTGTTCGACCGGGCCTACAGCGAGCACCTGAACCTGGCCGGCAGCGCCGACTTCGGCTTCCCGGCCGACCCGGTGCGCATCAACGAGCCGGGGCGCAGCGTGTGGATGAAGGTGAATTACCGGTATTGATCCGTTCGTGTCACCGGTAGCGCCGGGCAATCCCCGGCGCTGCAGGCGCGGCTGGATACACCCCGACACACGCCGACACTGCCCACGGCAGCCTTGCACGGAACGGGTTCAAGGCGCTATCGCGGCCCTGGTTCCACGGCGGTAAACGCTTGGCACATACCGATTTTGCAGGCGCTTGCCTACACTCGGCGGCCGTGGATCAATCAGGACCGTTCATGTTGGCTCGTATCGCTTCGACCCTGGCCCTTGGCCTCAGCCTGGCCGTGCTGGCCGGGTGCGCAGGCAAGCAGGAGGCCGCCGCGCGTCGGCAGGGCGAAGCGGTGCCGGTGACCGCGCAGGTGGTGCAGCCCACGCAGTGGAACGACACCCTGCAGGCACTGGGCACGGCCAAGGCGCGCGAGTCGATCAGCGTCACCGCCAAGGTCAGCGAGATTGTCGAGAAGGTGCACTTCGAAAGCGGCCAGCACATCGCCGCCGGTGCGCCGATCGTGACCCTGCGTGGGCAGGCCCAGGAAGCGGCGCTGGTGCAGGCGCAGGCCACCTTCCATGAGGCCGACCAGCTGTACAAGCGCCAGCGCGAACTGGCCACCCAGCGCCTGGTGTCCAGCGCCACGCTGGATACGCAGAAGTCGATCCGCGATGCCGCCGAAGCGCGCGTGGCGCAGATGCAGTCGGACATCGGTGACCGTCGCGTGCGCGCGCCGTTCGCCGGCGTGCTCGGCATCCGCCAGGTCAGCCCGGGCACGCTGCTGACGCCGACCACGGTGATCGCCACGCTCGATGACATCGAACACATGCACATCGATTTCCAGGTGCCGGAAGTGGAACTGGCCGCACTGGGCGTGGGTGACAAGGTCAGCGCCACCAGCGTGGCCTGGCCGGGCCGTACCTTCGAGGGCGTGGTCAGCACCATCGATGCGCGCATCGACCCGGCCACCCGCGCGGTGACCGTGCGCGCTGATTTCGCCAACGGCGACCACGCGCTGCGCCCGGGCATGCTGCTGGACGTGCGCCTGTTCCACCCCGAACGCGCGGCGCTGGTGGTGCCGGAAATCGCCGTGGTGCAGGTCGGCCGGGACACCTTCGTCTACCGCATCAAGCCCGACGACAGCGTCGAACGGGTGGACGTGGTCACCGGCGCGCGCCGTGCCGGCGTGGTCGAGATCAAGCAGGGCCTGGAGGCCGGGCAGCGCATCGTGGTGGATGGCACCGGCAAGCTGCGCCCGGGCCTGAAGGTCGCCGCCAAGGACGCCGCACCGGCCAGTGGTGCCAAGCCGGCTGACGCGCCGGCGCCGGTCGCCGCCGAGGGCCACGGCGGATGAAGCTGTCCGACATCTCCATCCAGCGGCCGGTATTCGCCGTGGTGATGAGCCTGTTGCTGCTGGTGCTGGGCGTGATGTCCTTCACCCGCCTGACCCTGCGCGAGCTGCCAGCCATCGATCCGCCGATCGTCTCGGTCTCGGTGGACTACACCGGCGCTTCGGCGGCGGTCATCGAAAGCCGCATCACCCAGGTGCTGGAAGATGCGCTGGCCGGCATCGAAGGCATCGACACGATCAACGCGCGCAGCACCAACGGCCGCTCGCAGGTCAGCATCGAGTTCACCTCCAACCGCGATATCGAAGCGGCGGCCAACGACGTGCGTGATGCGGTCAGCCGCGTCGCCGACCGCATGCCGGAAGAGGCGCGGCCGCCGGAAATCGCCAAGGTCGAAAGCGATGCCGACCCGATCATCTGGTTCAACATGGTCTCCTCGACCATGGACACGCTGGAACTGAGCGACTACGCCGATCGCTACGTGGTCGATCGCTTCTCCAGCCTGGACGGCGTGGCCCAGGTCCGCATCGGTGGCCGCCAGCGCTACGCGATGCGCATCTGGCTGGACCGTGACCAGCTGGCCGCGCGCGGCCTGACCACCGGCGATGTGGAAACGGCGCTGCGCAACGAGAACGTGGAACTGCCGGCGGGTCGCATCGAATCGACCGACCGTGATTTCACCCTGCGCGTGGAGCGCAACTACATCAAGCCGGAAGACTTCGCGACCATCCCGCTGGGCAAGGGCCGCGACGGTTATGTGGTGCGCATGGGCGACGTGGCGAAGATCGAGCTGGCTTCGGCCGAGCGCCGCGCCTACTACCGCAGCAACGGCGAGCCGGGCATCGGCCTGGGCATCGTCAAGACCTCCACCGCCAACTCGCTGGACGTAGCACGTGTCGCACGCGCGGAAGCCGAGCGGGTTGCGTTGACGCTGCCCAAGGGCACGCAGATCTTCGTCGCCTTCGACAACACAACCTTCATCGAGGCAGCGGTGGATCGCGTCTACGCCACGCTGGTCGAGGCGATGATCCTGGTGCTGGCGGTGATCTGGCTGTTCCTGGGCAGTTTCCGCGCCGCACTGATTCCTGCAGTGACGGTGCCGGTCTGCCTGGTGGCCGCTTTCATCGCGCTGTACGCGTTCGATTTCTCGATCAACCTGCTGACCCTGCTTGCCCTGGTGCTGTGCATCGGCCTGGTGGTGGACGATGCGATCGTGGTGGTGGAGAACGTGCAGCGCCGCATCGACCTGGGGGAGCCACCGCTGGTCGCCTCCAAGCGCGGTACCGCGCAGGTCGCCTTCGCGGTGATCGCCACCACCGCCGTGCTGGTGGCGGTGTTCCTGCCGGTCGGCTTCCTGGAAGGCAACACCGGGCGCCTGTTCCGTGAACTGGCGGTGGCGCTGGCGGCGGCGGTGGCGTTGTCCGCCTTCGTCGCGCTGACGCTGACGCCGATGATGGCCTCCAAGCTGCTCAAGCCGCACACCGGGCAGGCGCCGCGCGGCCTGCATGGCTTCGTCAACCGCAACCTGGAGCGCCTGGCCGGCGCCTATGGCCGCGTGCTGGACCACCATGTCGACCGCACCTGGATCTACCTGCTGGTGATGGTGGCCGCGCTGGCCGCCAGCTGGGGCCTGCTCAAGCTGCTGCCCTCGGAGCTGGCCCCGGCCGAAGACCGTGGCTCGTTCCAGATCATGATCGATGGCCCGGAAGGCGCCGGCTACGACTACACCGTGCAGCAGGTGCAGCAGGTGGAAGCGATGCTGGCCCCGCACGTGGGCGCGGACAAGCCGATCGTGCGCGCCAACCCGCGCGTGCCCGGTGGCTGGGGCGCCAGCGAGGAAATGCACACCGGCCGTGTCAGCATCTTCCTGCAGCCCTGGCGGCAGCGCAGCGAAGGCACGCCAGAGGTGGCCAACGAGCTGCAGAAAGAACTGGACACCATCCGCGGCGTGCGCGTGCGTACGCAGGTGGGCGGGGGCCTGGTGCGCAGTGGCGGGCAGCCGTTCCAGATCGTGCTGGGCGGGCCGGAATAC